>NZ_CP022415.1:1299070-1623838 GCF_002222635.1 Pseudosulfitobacter pseudonitzschiae
CGCCACCGTCCTGTTCAACGAAATCCCCGTGGCGACAGTGCTGGACATCAACGACACTGCCTTTTCTAAAATGAACGTGGTGTTGATCGGCTAGACACCCGTCGGCGCGCGCCTTGGCTGCGGGTAATATGCCCCATCCGAAACAATCCCTGTCGCCATTAACAATTCACGACAATTCTTCATTAAAGACGCATTCTCGCCCGATTTGCAGGGCAATCATATCTCGAAGGCACACAGGTCGAGCATAGAAACGTGCCACCGGAGACAGATATGAAACTGATGAGACTGATCACTTTGCTAGGGCTGGGCGCTATGGTGTCTGCCTGCGCGAACATCGAAACCGCAACACGCAACGCACCGTTCGAGGCCGCACCGGCCTTTGCGGCCGCGCCGGTTGACACAGTGCCGCTGGTTTCGGCTGATCCCCCGGCGGCGCAGCCACAAGGGATGACGCCTGCCATGCACATCACCGCAATCAACGTGCATGTGCCACAGTCGCTGAAAGTCTCCGAGGCGAACCGTTATTACCCCTCTGGCGATATCGTGTGGCGCGAGGATCCCATCGGGGACCGTCATGCGCAGGTCAAAGCCATCTTCGAGACAGCCTTGCAACGCGGCGCCGCCACGATGGGCAGTGGCCATCCCGTTGTGCTGGACATCACCGTGTCGCGCTTTCATGCGCTGACCGAAAAAGCCCGCTATACCGTGGGCGGCGTCCATTCGATCGCCTTTGACATGCAATTGCGCGACGCCGCCACCGGTGCGCTGATCGGCGCGCCGCATCACGTCAAAGCCGACCTCAAGGCCTTTGGCGGTCAACAGGCGATCAACGCCGAATCCCGTGGCCAGACCCAAAAGGTGCGCATCACCGCCCACCTTGCCGAAGTGCTGCGTCAGGAAATGACCCGCGTCGAGGGCTTCGAGAACCCGAAACTGGGTTTCATGCAGGTCGTCAACAAACTCTGATCTTCCAATTCACCGCAATATCCATGTATGAGGGCGCTATGACAGCGCCCTCATTGCATTCCGATGCCCCCGCCGACCGTCCATCCGACCGTCCAGTGGTCCGCCTTTTGCCCAAAGCCAACGCCCGTGCCATCCGGCACGGCTTTCCTTGGGTTTACGCCAACGAACTGGTCACCGACCGCCGCACCCGTGGTCTGACCCCCGGCACCATTGCCGAACTGGTGGACGAGAACCGCACGCCGATGGGCGTGGTCACCGTCAACCCCGATAGCAAGATCATCGCGCGGATGCTGGACAGCGATCCTGCCGCACAGATCAACCGCGAATGGCTGGTCAAACATCTGGCCCGCGCCCAGATCCTGCGCGCGCAACTGTTCGATGAACCCTATTACCGCCTGATCCACGCCGAAGCCGACGGGCTGCCCGGTGTGATCATCGACCGGTTCGGGGATACATGCGTGATCCAGCCCAACGCCGCATGGGCGGAGATGATGATTGCCGACCTGACCGCCGCCGTGGCCGAAGTCACGGGCTGCACCAACATCCTGAAAAACGCCGGTGGCCGAACCCGCAGCCTTGAGGGGTTGAATGACCTTAACGAGGTGCTGTTGGGCACCCAGCCTGACGCCGCCGTGGCGGTGCCGATGAACGGCGCAACCTATATGGCCGACCTGACAACGGGCCAGAAAACCGGTCTGTTCTATGACCAACGGCCCAACCACGCCTTTACCAAACGTTTGTCCAAGGGCGCGCGGGTGCTGGATGTGTTCAGCCACGTCGGCGGCTTTGGCCTTGCGGCTTTGGCTGGTGGAGCAGAGCATGTGCTGGCGGTTGACGGGTCTGCCCCTGCGCTGGAACTGGCACGCGCCGGTACCGACGCGATGGGTGTTGCTGCCAAATTTGACACCCGTCAGGGGGACGCGTTCGAAGTGCTGGCCGATCTTGAAGGACAGGTTGACCCGTTCGAAGTGGTCGTGTGCGATCCGCCCGCCTTTGCCCCGTCCCGCAAGGCGCTGGATCCCGGTTTGCGTGCCTATGAACGCGTGGCGCGTCTGGCGGCTCCGCTGGTGGCCGAGAACGGTATTTTGGTGTTGTGCTCGTGTTCGCATGCGGCCGACCTGACACAATTCCGTTCTGCCTGTGTGCGTGGTATCGGGCGGGCAGGGCGCCATGCGTCGCTGATCCACACCGGTTTTGCCGGACCGGACCACCCCTTGCTGCCTGCGCTGGCCGAAAGCGGCTATCTCAAGGCGTTGTTTTTCCGACTTTAAACGGCGAAGGACCCCGGTGAAAATCCTGATCGACGCCTGTGTGCTTTATCCCACCGTGATGCGGGAAATGGTGCTGGGCGTCGCATCTGCGGGCGTGTTCGAACCGCAATGGTCGCCGCGTCTGCTAGAGGAATGGGCGCGCGCGGCTGCACGGCTTGGGCCAGAGGGCGAGGCGCAGGCGCGTGGCGAGATAGCGGTGTTGCAGGCCAAATGGCCCCGCGCCAGTGTCACCCCGCCAGCGGGATTGCTACAACGTCTTTGGCTGCCCGACGCCAATGACATTCACGTTCTGGGGGCTGCGATTGCCGGATCATCCGATGTGATCATGACCCTGAACGCCAAGGATTTTCCGCGCAATATTCTGGCCGAAGAGGGGTTGGGCCGGATCGATCCCGACGGCTATTTGCATCAGGTCTGGCAGAACCGGCCCGAAGTTGTACAGGATGTGGCCAAATATGTACTGGATCAGGCGCGGGCCATGTCCGGCACCGACTGGACCATGCGCGCGCTGATGAAAAAGGCGCGACTGCCACGGATCGGCAAGGCGCTCGGCTAATCGCGCGCCCATTTGGCGTCCAGCGTGCGCAGGGTCGCGATCCGCTCGGCGGTTTTGGGGTGACTCATCAACCATGCGGGTGCTGCGCCCGAATTGCTTTGCGTCAATGCCTCCAGCTTTTCGAACAGGCTGATTTGCGGGGCGATGCCGATGCCCGCCTTGGTCAGCAGGGCGGCAGCATAGGCGTCGGCCTCGTATTCATCCACCCGCGACAGGCGTGCGGCCAGCAGGCTGGTCAGCCCGTTGGCGATCAGTACGCCAATGCCGGGCAGGAACCGTGACAGCACCATCGCCATTGCCGTGCGCAGCGCGTTCTGCCCTGAAAAGTCGATCATCCTGCGGCGTGAATGTCCCAGTGCCACATGCCCCAACTCGTGCGCAATGACCGAGGCCAGTTCGTCCGCCGACACCTTGCCCTCTCGGAACGCATTGTAGAATCCGCGTGTGATAAAAATGCGCCCGTCGGGGGCCGCCAGCCCGTTGATCGGGGCGACTTCGTAGATGTGGACCCGAATGCGCGGCAGATCCAGCGCTGCGGCCATCCGGTTGCACAGCGTGCGCAGCATCGGGTCGGCCAGTTCGGTCGATTTCCGGTCCAGCTCGCCTTTTAGCCGCCAGATCGAAAACCGGTACATCACAAGGGCGTACAGAACCGCCAGCAGGATCGGGGTAAACTTTAACATCTTCTAGATATGGGGCGGACAGGGGCCAAGGGCAATGTTCACGTATCCCATTTGACCGGCATTTTGACAGGGCCGCGAAAGGCCCAGCCGGTGAACGGTACATCGCCCGCCAGACGCAGGTTTTTCAGATGTGTAAATGCCAGCGGCAGCGCCACTTCGGTGATCAGGCAGCGCGACGCGGCGGCCCCTGCGCAGAAATGCGGACCCGCGCCAAAGCTGATCGCGGGCTGGGTGTTGCGGGTGATGTCGAAATTGTCAGGCACGGTAAAATGCGCTTCGTCCCGATTGGCCGAGCCGTACATCAAAAATACGCGGTCCTCCGGTTCAAAGGTGACGCCCAGCACGGTGTCGGCCCGCGCCACACGACGGGGCGACATGCCGATGGGCGAAATCCAGCGGGCGTATTCGGCAAAGGCATCGGCCCATGTGGCACGCCCGTCCTCGATCATTGCCAGTTGCGAGGGGTGTTTCAACAGTGCCCAGACGGTGCCCGCAATCGCATCGCGCGGCTCGTTCTGGCCACCCGAGATGATCAGTTTGATATTGGCGCGCACGCTGTCATCGGGCAGGCCTGCGTCGGTCATGACGTGCAGCGCCGAACGGGCAGGCGGGTCTTGTCTCGCATCGCTGATGTGATCGTCAATGAACCGCGTAGCCCGTTTGCAGCGGTTCTCGGTGCCTTTGTCGCCCGCGTAATTGGCGCAGCCGTCGATCATTGCCTGACTGACGCTGTCCATCTCGGCATCGGTCATCGCCTCGAGCCCCGTGATCGCCTTGAGCGCTGAGGCCGCGACCGGCATGGCGAAATCGGTCACCAGATTGCACGACCCGCGCGGGATCAACCGTTTGATGTGATGGCGCGCGGCGGCGTGAAAGATCGGCTTCCAATGCTCCTGCACGGTGCGCGGGCTGAGGGCGGGAAACAGCGCCTTGCGCTCGACCATATGGGCCTCGCCGTCCTTGCGCATCATGTTTTCGCCCATCAGGCGCGTCATCAATCCGTCGGGTTGGCGCGAAGAAAACACATCGGTCCGCTTTTCTTGGGTGTGTACGTCGTCGCGGCGGGTGATCAGCGTGGCGCCCAGTTCGGGCACGTATGTGACGGGCGTTCTGGCACGCATCCTTGCCAGCACCGGATAGGGATCGGCGGCGAAGTCGGCCAGATTGATATGGGTCACAGGTGCGTCTGACATTGCGGCACGGTACGGTGTGCCGCGATCTTCGCCAAGAGAAATTATACGCTGGTCCATGACTTGCGAAAACCGGCGCAAAGGGACCGGAAAGGTAGTGCCAACTGGGGGCGGCCGCAGCCAATGAGCTGCGCCGTTAGCGCGTCAGCGCCTTCATCCCGCGCGACAATCCCTCCAGCGTCATCGGCACCATCGCGTCGGGGCCCATGATGTCGCGGATCATCTTGATCGACTGGGTATAGTCCCAGTATTTTTCGGGGATGGGATTGATCCAAAGGGTGCTGGCCCATTGATCACGCACGCGCTGCAACCAGACCTGACCGCTTTCGGGGTTCCAATGTTCATTGGCCCCGCCAGGATAGGCAATTTCATAAGGCGACATCGACGCATCGCCCACAAAGATACACTTGTAATCCGGCCCGTAGGTGCGCAGGATTTCATGCGTGGGCGTCTGCGCGTCCCAGCGGCGGCGGTTGTCGCGCCATACGCCTTCGTACAGGCAGTTGTGGAAGTAGAAATGTTCCATGTGCTTGAATTCGGATTTGGCGGCCGAAAACAGTTCTTCCATGACTTTGACGTGTGGGTCCATCGACCCGCCGATGTCCAGAAACAACAGCACTTTGACGGCATTGCGCCGCTCGGGGCGGGTCTTGACGTCGAGGTATCCGTGTTCGGCGGTGGCGCGGATGGTGCCGCTCAGGTCCAGTTCTTCCTGCGCGCCGTCACGCGCCCAGCGGCGCAGACGTTTCAGCGCCACCTTGATGTTGCGCGTGCCCAACTCGACAGTGTCGTCCAGATTGCGAAACTCGCGCTTGTCCCAAACCTTGACCGCGCGCTGGTGGCGCGATTTGTCCTGACCGATGCGCACGCCTTCGGGGTTGTAGCCGTAGGCCCCGAACGGCGAGGTGCCCGCCGTGCCGACCCATTTCGAGCCGCCCTGATGGCGTTCCTTTTGCTCTTCGAGCCGCTTCTTCAGCGTCTCCATCAGCTTGTCGAACCCGCCCGCGGCCTCGATCTCGGCCTTTTCCTCGTCGCTCAGGTGCTTTTCGGCCAGCTTTTCCAGCCAGTCGGCAGGGATGTCCACCGCTTCCAGCACCTGTTCGACACTGATCTGGTCGAGCCCGTCAAAGGTTGCGGCAAAGGCGCGGTCGAATTTGTCGATGTTGCGCTCGTCCTTCACCATCGACACGCGGGCAAGGTAATAGAACGCCTCGACGTCATATGTCGCAAGGCCTGCTTTCATGCCTTCGAGAAAGGCAAGGAATTCGCGCAGTGACACCGGCACGCCGGCCTTGCGCAACTGTTCGAAGAACCGCAGAAACATCAGACGGCGGCCCGGTCGATCAACACTGTGACAATCAGTCCGGCCATGGCAAAGGCGATGCCGTATCCGGCGGCATATTGCGCGATGTCCAGACGGTTGCCCTTGCGGCGGCGTGCGGTTTGCCCGCCGATGATGGCTCCGATCAGAGCCGCTGCGATCACGATCATATCTTGTACCCGTTTATCAGTTGAGCGGGTTCAGTGACGCAATCTCGCGTTCTTTGGCCCGCACAGCCCAGTCTGGTCCAAAGCCGTATCGCGCCCACCCAAGGCTGTCCACCCTGACGGTACGTGCTTCGGCGCTCTGACCGGTCAGAGCCAGTGCTTCGGCGCGCAGCATTAGCAGGGTCGACAGCAGGGCCGCGTTCTCGTGGCTGGTGGCCAGAGCCAGTTGCGGTTCGATCAGGCGCAGCGCGTGGTCGCCGTCACCTTGGGTGATGGCATAGGCGGCCAGTTGCGTGGCCACATAGGCGCGGTGCAGCTCCGCCCCCGGAGTTGCGGCATAAAACCGGTCGGCCTGTGCGAAATGCAACTGCGCGGCGTCGGGATCGGTGGCCATCAGCAACCGCCCGTTGGCATAGTGCGCAAAGGCGCGGCGGTGGTCGGTCCAGCCCATCTGTTTTGCGATGTTCAGGGCGTCCGCCGCAGCTGTTCGGCGCTGGTTTGGTGTGGCACCGGGGCCAAGCGCGCTTTGCACCGCATCGGACCAGGCCCGCGGCGTGCGCGAGACCGGCTGGATCGGGCGACCCTGACCGTCGGGATTGATCCGTGCCAGCACCTGCGGCAAACGCGCGGCCACTTGGGCGCGCGACATGCCCGATTGCAGGTCCGGCGCATAGTAGGCGCGCAGGATCATCATATCAAAGCCGGTCAGAACCGTATGCACGTTGTCATCGTTGAACACCGAGTCGGGCAAACGGTAGAGATCGTTCAGCGGTCCGATCGCTTGTGCCAGCTCTTCGTGCAGGCAATCGCGCGCCTCTTGGGGGCTGGCGTCATTGGGCAGGAAGATCGCCAGACGTTCACGGGTTTGCAGCGACGTCCAACTGGTACGTGGCGAACGGCGCAAAGCGCGGTATTCATCCAGAGACGTCACATTCGGCACCACAAAACAGGCCGCATCGGGCAGCGTGTTGCGGATCTGTTGGCGTGACACCGCCTGAATTGTGATGTTGGCCTGCGGGCTGGTGGTGCGGGTGATGTCGATCTGCGCCTCTGTGCGCAGGCGTCCGATCAGCCGGTTCAGATCGGAGCCCAGCGACAGGGGTGGCGCACCGATGATCCGCACCGATATGGGCCCCTCAAAGCGGGTAAAGACAGGCAACGCACGGCCCGATTCCAGCTCGAAGCTGAGTTCGAGGAAATCCTGCGCCAGATCGGCATTCGATTTCGCCGTCTGAACCGGATGCGGCGTTGCAAAGGTTTTCATCGCGGGCAGCGGCGCGGCACCTGCAATGGCACGCGTGGCGGTGTCATTGTGCGTCACGGGCATACAGGCATTCAGCAACAGCGCGAAAGGCAGCAGTATTTTGCGCATCAGCCTCTCGAGTATTTGATAAAGGGGGTTTTGGTCCCGATCCGGTCATACAGTTGGCGGGCGTTGTGGTTAAAATCCTGGGTCATCCAGTAGACCGATGGTGCACCTTGGGCGTCGGCTGCGGCATAGACGGCCTCGATCAACGCGCGGCCCACACCTGTGCCGCGCTGGTCGGGATGGGCGAACAGGTCTTGCAGATAGCAGGTGTCTTCGATCTTCCAGCCGTGACGGTGAAACAGATAGTGGGTCAGGCCCACCAGCTTGCCATCCAGTTCAGCCACCAGACAATTGTAATCGCGCGGATCATCGCCCAGCAGACGGGCGAAATATGTCTCGTAAACCTCGGGGGTGACTGAGGTTTCGTAAAATTCCAGATAGCTGGTCCACAACGCGGCCCAAGGGGCGCGATCAGAGGCCAAAAGAGGGCGCACAACAAGCGCGGTTTTGTCTGCCATGGATCAGCCTGCCTGATAATATTGCGGTTCGTGGGTCTAGTTGCCCCGTAACCCGACCTTGGTAGGGAGCTATTAAGGCAAATTCGTGACAACCTTGCCAGAAGCGCAACAGCGGTGCAATGCGGGGAAACGAAAATGACAGCAATCTGCTGTGCGGCGCTGTGGTTCGCCACAGGATGGCGGAGTCAGAGGCAATCGTGCTGACAATCGGAGATTCGATGAAATTATAGGCACTTGTCACGCGCGCCGTCGCGGCGCGCGTGACGTGGTGCGGGCCTAGCGGTGTTGGCCGCGTGCCATAAACGCCAGACGTTCAAACAAATGCACATCCTGTTCGTTTTTCAACAATGCGCCGTGCAGTTTGGGCAGGGCGGATTTACCGTCGGATTTCAGGTCTTCGGCGCTCATATCCTCGGCCAGCAGCAGCTTGAGCCAGTCCAGCACTTCTGATGTCGACGGCTTTTTCTTCAGACCGGCCTGTTCGCGGATCTCGAAAAATTGCGTCAGCGCCGTGGTCAGCAACTGGTCCTTGATGCCGGGGTGGTGAACTTCGACGATGGTGCGCAGCGTGTCCATGTCGGGAAACCGGATATAGTGGAAGAAGCACCGGCGCAGGAACGCGTCGGGCAATTCCTTTTCGTTGTTCGAGGTGATGATAACGATGGGGCGGTTTTCGGCGCGAATGGTTTCGCCGGTTTCGTAGACAAAAAACTCCATCTTATCAATTTCTTGCAGAAGATCGTTGGGAAATTCGATGTCGGCCTTGTCGATCTCGTCGATCAGCAGAACCACCTTTTCCTTGGCCTCGAAGGCCTCCCACAGCTTGCCCTTGCGGATATAGTTTGAAACGTCATGCACCTTTTCCTCGCCCAGCTGGCTGTCGCGCAGACGGCTGACCGCGTCATATTCGTACAGACCCTGCTGCGCGCGCGTGGTCGATTTGATGTTCCATTCGATCAACCGCAGCCCCAGCGCATTGGCCACTTGCTTGGCCAGTTCGGTTTTGCCAGTGCCCGGCTCGCCCTTGACCAGAAGGGGGCGTTCCAATGTGACAGCAGCGTTGACCGCAATTGTCAGGTCGTCGGTTGCCACATAGCTCTTGGTGCCGGTGAACTTCATCTGGAGTATCCTTATTTCGAAACGCTGTTTCGCAGCAATTTGCCCCAGCCATGCCGCATTGTGTAGTGACATTCAACCGCGCCTGTATTAGACGCTGCGGCAGGGGGCCAATGCGTCGCGTAAAATGGTAGAATTTCACATGAACAGTGTCGGCCAAGTTGAGGGGAAATCTATGAAACAGGAAATGTTTCTGCCACAGGATTATCAACCGGCAGAAGACGAGCCATTCATGAACGACCGGCAGGTCGAATACTTCCGGCGCAAGCTGCTGAACTGGAAAACAGAGCTGCAAGCCGGCAGCCGCGACACCATCGAGGGGCTTCAGGACGGCACGCGCAACATCCCCGATGTTGCCGATCGCGCCTCGGAAGAAACCGACCGCGCGCTGGAACTGCGCACCCGTGATCGCCAGCGCAAACTGGTCAGCAAAATCGATGCCGCCCTGCGCCGCATCGACGAAGGTGAATACGGCTATTGTTCGGTCACCGGCGAGCCGATTTCGCTGAAACGTCTGGACGCACGCCCCATCGCCACAATGAGCCTTGAGGCGCAAGAACGCCACGAACGCCGCGAGAAAGTACACCGCGACGACTGATGTCACATCTTGAAAACGCATCCGTCGCCGTGATTGGCGGCGGCATCGGAGGGCTGGCGGCTGCGCTGGCCTTTTCGCGTTTCGGGGCGGCTGTGACGGTCTATGAGCAGGCCGAAGCGCTGACCGAAGTGGGGGCTGGCCTTCAGATCACGCCCAATGGTTGTCGGGTTCTGGCCGCGCTTGGCCTGTCCGACCAGTTGGACGGGTTCAGCCTGCGTGCAGAGGCGGTGCAACCGCGCGATGCGCTGACAGGGCGGGCGATTGCGCGTTTTGATCTAATAGCGCAAACCCCACCTTACCGGTTTTTCCACCGCGCCGCACTGGTTGATCTGTTGGCGACGGCTTGTGCGGAATCCGGTATTGTCTTTCGCCTTGGCACCCCTGTTGGCACGGTCGCTCTGGATGGCACCGTCACCACGGCAGACCGCTGCCACACCCACGATCTGGTGGCGGGCGCCGACGGGCTGCACTCGGTTGCGCGCCCCGTGCTGAACGGGCAAAGCGCGCCGTTTTTCACTGGACAGGTGGCGTGGCGTGGCCTGATCACGGCACCAGATACGCCTTGCGTCGCCAATATCTGGATGGCGCCGGGCAAACACGTGGTGACCTATCCGTTAAAAGACGGCCTGCTGAACGTGGTCGCGGTACAGGAACGCAGCCATTGGGCCGCCGAAGGCTGGCACCACGAGGACGACCCCGCGCACCTGCAAGCGGCCTTTGCCGACACAGGGGCCGATCTGCGACACCTGATCGCACAGGTTGAGGCGCCCAAACTCTGGGGGCTGTTCCGCCATCCGGTTGCTGCCCACTGGTACAAGGACCGTCTGGCCCTGCTGGGCGATGCCGCACACCCGACGCTGCCGTTCCTGGCGCAGGGGGCCAATCTGGCGCTGGAAGACGCATGGACACTGGCCGCCACCTGCGCCGCGGCACCACTGGAACAGGCCTTGCCGCACTACCAGAGCTTGCGCGCCCTGCGCGTCACCCGCGCCATCGATGCCGCCAATGCAAATGCCCGCAACTACCACCTTGGCGGGCTGCAACGCCGTGTTGCCCATGCGGGCCTGCGCACATTGGGCGCAATTGCCCCGAATGCTTTTCTCAACCGTCTAGGCTGGCTTTACGATCACGACGTGACCGCCTGACACTTCTTTTGGCTCTAAATATCTCGGGGGAATTGGCCGCAGGCCAAGGGGGCAGAGCCCCGCTGCACCCCGTTTAGGCCGCCAGTTCAACCCAGACCGGAACGTGATCCGACGGCTTTTCACGCCCGCGCACATCACGGTCGATGCCCGCATCGGTCATCATGTCCGCCACCGCTGCCGACATCAGGACATGGTCGATGCGGATGCCGTCGTTGCGGTTCCACGCGCCAGCCTGATAGTCCCAGAATGAATACTGACCGGGGCGCGGATCGCGGGTGCGGAAGGCTTCTGTCAGGCCAAGGTTCAGAATACGACGGTAGGCCTCGCGCGATTCCAGCCGGAACAACGCGTCCTCGCGCCACGCGTCGGGCCGCGCGGCGTCTTCGGCTTGGGGGATGATGTTGTAATCGCCCGCCATCAGGAAAGGCATTTCCTCGGCCAGCAAAGCCTCGGCACGTTGCTGCATACGGGCCATCCATGCCAGTTTATAGTCGTATTTCGGCCCCGGCACCGGATTACCATTGGGCAGGTACAGCCCGCACAGGCGCACCGCGTGATGTTCGCCCACAACTGTCGCTTCGATCCAGCGGGCTTGTTCGTCGCTGTCATCACCGGGCAGGCCGCGGGTGACATCCTCAAGCGGCAGTTTCGACAGGATGCCGACGCCGTTGAACGACTTTTGCCCGTGAACCTCGACGTTATAGCCACGCTCTTCGAACAGCTCGCGGGGGAAACCTTCGTCGACGGATTTGATCTCTTGCAGCAGCACCACATCGGGCTGCGCTTCGTCCAGCCAGTCGGGCAGGGCTGCCGCGCGTGCCTTGATGCCGTTGATGTTGAATGTGGCGATTTTCATCTGCTGGCCCTCTGCGCTGCCGGTCGGTTGGGTGGTTGGATCAGCTATCGCCGATCCCGCCGCAGGGGGCAAGCAGGTGGGTCACATCGAGAACGAGGTGCCGCAGCCGCAGGCGCTGGTGGCGTTGGGGTTGTCGATGACGAACCGCGCGCCGATCAGCTCTTCGGAAAAGTCGATCACCGCGTTGGCCAGAAACGGCAGCGACACGGAATCGACTACAACTTTCTGGCCATCGCTTTCCAGCACCAGATCGTCGTCTTTGGGGGCATCCAGCGCGATTTCGTACTGGAATCCCGAGCATCCGCCGCCCTCGACCGCGACGCGCAGCGCCTGTCCCTGACCGGCGGCACCGATCTCGGCAAGGCGGGCAAAGGCGCGGGGGGTGACTTTTGGTGGCAAATTCATAGGACTATCCTGTATTTCACAAGGTTTCCCGCCGCAGCAGGGGGTGTCATGTTCGCGTGTAACCAATATAGATACCCTAAGGACAGGCCACAAGGACCAGCCAGATGCGCGCACCCTTTGCTTCGGATCCTGCCCACGCCCGGGGACGGCGTGTGCAGGAAGAGGAAAGCACTTTTCGCTCCTGCTTTCAGCGGGACCGCGACAGGATCATTCACGCCAGCGCCTTTCGGCGGCTGAAGCACAAGACGCAAGTGTTCATCGAACACGAGGGCGACTATTATCGTACGCGTCTGACCCATTCGATTGAAGTGGCGCAGGTGGCGCGCACCATATCCGGCGCGCTGGGGTTGAATGCCGAGTTGACCGAGGCCGTTGCATTGGCGCACGATCTGGGCCACACGCCGTTTGGCCACACCGGAGAGGATGCGCTAGGCGTGCTTATGGCCCCCTATGGCGGCTTCGACCACAACGCGCAAGCCATCCGTATCGTCACCCATCTGGAACGGCACTATGCCGAGTTCGACGGGCTGAACCTGACATGGGAAACGCTGGAAGGCATCGCCAAGCACAACGGCCCGGTGACCGGTGATATCCCATGGGCGCTGGAGGCCTATTGCCGCGATCACGATCTGGAGTTGCACACATTTGCCAGCGCCGAGGCGCAGGTGGCCGCGATTGCGGATGACGTGGCCTATAACCACCACGACCTGCACGACGGGCTGCGCGCCGAGCTGTTTTCGACGGACGAACTGGCGGAGCTACCCATTCTCAAAGACAACTTTGCCGCTGTCGATGCGCTCTATCCCGATCTGAACTACTACCGCCGCCGCCACGAGGCGCTGCGCCGGTTCTTTGGCGTGCTGGTCGAGGATGTAATCAATTTTGCGCGCACCCGTCTGAACGAGATTGATCCGCAATCGGTGACGGATGTGCGGATGGCGGGGCAAACCGTGATCCGCTTTTCGGACGAGGTGTTTCGGGATCTCAAGGTGATCCGCGCGTTTCTGTTCGACCGGATGTACCGTGCACCGTCGGTGGTAAAGATGCGCGCCGAAGTAACGCAGGTGGTAGAAGAGTTGTTTCCGTTCTTTATGGCGCATACCGATCATCTGCCCAAGCAATGGCGCAAGGATGTGGACGAGGTGGACAGCGAAACCGCGCTGGCCCGCATCGTCAGCGATTACATTTCGGGAATGACCGACCGCTTTGCATTGCAAGAACATGCGCGGCTGATTGGCGGATAGCGGGTTTGGGGGCCAGCCCCCTTTCCCCCGGGGATATTTGCCTGCCAAAAGAAGACAGGCAGGCGTAAGTCACGCACAGAGATTGACCACATGCGCAAAGGTGCTACACCCGCGCAAACCTAAGACATGGACCTGACCGATGAACCTTTTTGCCGAAATCCGCGCGCTTGTGATCCAGAACCTGGAAGCCATGCAGTCCGAGGGCGTATTGCCCGACGGGTTGGATCTGGGGAACGTCACGGTCGAACCGCCGCGCGATGCGGCACATGGTGACATGGCAACCAATGCGGCGATGGTGCTGGCCAAACCCGCCGGATTGAAGCCGCGCGATATTGCGGATGCGTTGGCCGGACGGTTGGTGGCGGATGACCGTATTGTCAGCGCGGATGTGGCGGGTCCGGGGTTTTTGAACCTGCGGCTGGCGCCTGTGGTTTGGCAGGGCGTCGTTGGCGACGTGCTGGCGGCGGGTACGGGTTTTGGACGCTCTGACATGGGGCAGGGCCGCAAGGTCAACGTGGAATATGTCAGCGCCAATCCCACGGGTCCGCTACACGTGGGCCACACACGGGGCGCTGTTTTTGGCGATGCGCTGGCGTCCTTGCTGGATTTTGCAGGCCACAAGGTCACGCGTGAATATTACATCAATGACGGGGGCGCGCAGGTCGATGTGCTGGCACGGTCTGTCTATCTGCGCTATCTCGAAGCGCACGGGCAGGAGGTGGCCTTTCCTGACGGCACCTATCCCGGTGACTATCTGATTGATGTGGGCCAAGCGCTGAAAGACAAGGTGGGCGACACCTATGTCGGTCAGGACGAAGACGTCTGGCTGGAAGACATCCGCAACTTTTCCACCGATGCGATGATGGATCTGATCCGCTCCGATCTGAAATCGCTGGGCGTGGAAATGGACGTTTTTTATAGCGAAAAATCGCTGTATGGTACGGGTCTGATCGAAGCCGCGATCGAAGATCTGAAGTCCAAGGGACTGATCTATGAAGGCGTGCTGGAGCCGCCAAAGGGCAAGAAGCCCGAAGATTGGGAGCCGCGCGAGCAGACGTTGTTCCGCTCGACCGAGCATGGTGACGATGTGGACCGTCCGGTGATGAAATCGGATGGCGCGTGGACCTATTTTGCGCCTGACATTGCCTATCATTATGACAAGGTGCAGCGCGGGTTTGACGCGTTGATCGATGTCTTTGGTGCTGACCACGGCGGCTATGTGAAACGGATGAAGGCGGCGGTTTCGGCGCTGTCGGGCGGCACTGTGCCGCTGGACATCAAGCTGTGCCAGTTGGTGAAACTGTATAAAAATGGCGAACCGTTCAAGATGTCCAAACGGGCAGGGACATTTGTGACTCTGCGCGATGTGGTCGATCAGGTGGGCCCGGATGTGACCCGCTTTGTGATGCTGACGCGCAAGAACGACGCCTCGCTGGATTTTGATTTTGACAAGGCCGTCGAGCAGAGCCGCGAGAACCCCGTATTCTATGTGCAATATGCCCACGCGCGGGTGAATTCGGTTCTGCGCAAGGCAGCCGACGCGGGCATCGACACAAATGCCACACCCGATCTGGCACTGCTGGACCATCCCGCCGAGCTGGCGCTGGCGGGCAAGCTGGCCGAATGGCCGCGTCTGGTCGAGACGGCTGCACGCAGCAACGAGCCGCACAGGGTGGCGTTTTACCTTTATGAGCTGGCCGGTGATTTCCACGGGTTGTGGAATAAGGGCAACGATGAAACCACCCTGCGCTTCATTCAGGAAGACGACCACGCGGGCAGTGTTGCAAAAATCGCGCTGGCGCGTGCCGTTGCGATTGTAATTGCGGCTGGCCTTGGTATTCTTGGTGTCACACCGGCTGATGAAATGCGCTGAAATAACAGCGCCGCAGCCTTTGAGCAGGCAATGTGACAGTAGATCGGCGCGGCGACGTATCGTGCTGGCAGCGAGGCAGAAATGGCAGACGTTTACGACACCCAGGACTTGGGCGAAGAGAGCTATGTCGCGCAGTTTGGCGCGACGGGGCATGCAACGGCCAAATCTCTGACAAATATAACAAATATCGCAGGGGCTGTGATGTCTTTGGCGTTAATCGCGGGCGTTGGTGTCTGGGGCTACAAGCTGATGGTGCGCGACGTCAGCGGTATTCCGGTGGTGCGTGCCGTCAACGGCGACATGCGGGTGCGCCCCGAAGAACCGGGTGGCCAGTTGGCCCTGAACCAAGGTTTGTCAGTCAACGCCGTCGCTGCCGAAGGCGTGGCGCAGGCCCCTGCTGACCGCTTTGTTCTGGCACCCCGTCCGATGAAGCTTGCTGCCGAAGATACGCCGGTTCTGGCCTCGATGGTGGTGCCGGGGGTGGCATCTGCGCCACAGTCGCAACTGTCGGAGGAAGCAAACGGGATTGCCCAAGTGCCGGACGTGGCCGCCGCACTGCAATCGGGATCGGTGGACGATCTGGTTAACCGGTTGACCGACGGCGTTGAGCGTATCGACGAGGATGGCGAAGCCGCGAATATCGTCGTCAACGCCGAGGAAATTGTTCAGCCCGAACCGGTTCAGGCGGTGTTCTCGGGCCCCGGTCCACAACTGTCCTTGCGTCCCAAAGTGCGCCCCGCCAACGCCCCCGCGATGGTGATCCCCGCGCGCGCCGACGTGGTTGTTGACACGCCCATAGCCGAAATTGACGCCACCAGCCTTGCCGCTGGTACACGTCTGGTGCAACTGGGCGCATTTGACAGCCCCGAAGTTGCCCGCGAACAATGGACCCGCATCGAAGGCCGCTTTGGCGATTATCTGAACGGCAAGGCGCGCATTGTCCAAAAGGCGCAAAGCGGCGGGCGCACGTTCTATCGTTTGCGCGCGCACGGGTTTGCGGACCTGTCGGAAGCGCGTCGTTTCTGCTCGGCCCTTGTGGCAGAGGGGGCTGACTGCATTCCGGTCGTCACGCGATGAAATTCGGCGCGACCATTCTGGATGCCGACGGGTTGCGTCTGAGTTCGGACGAGATCGCGTTTTTCCGCGATGTGCTGCCCTTTGGTTTTATCCTGTTTGCGCGCAATATCGACAACCCCGATCAGGTGCGCGCACTTTGCGCCGATATGCGCAACGCCTTGGGTTATGAATGTCCGATCACCATTGATCAGGAGGGCGGGCGCGTACAGCGCCTGCGTGCCCCGCACTGGCGCGAATGGCTGCCGCCGCTGGATTTTGTCATCGCTGCGGGTGATCAGGTCGAGCGTGCTATGTATCTGCGGGGCCGTGTGATTGCCCACGAATTGCGGGCCATCGGGGTCGACAGCAACTGTGCCCCGATGGTCGATGTGGCCTGCGAGAACAGCCACCCGTTCTTGCGCAACCGCTGTTATGGAACTGACGCGGCCCAAGTGGCCACATTGGGCCGTGCGCACGCGCAGGGTATGTTGGATGGCGGCGTGCTGCCGGTGGTCAAACACATTCCCGGACATGGCCGTGCCACGCAGGACAGCCATTTCGACCTGCCCACCGTTGCCGCCAGCCGTGCCGAACTGGATTCACAGGATTTTGCCCCCTTTAAGGCGTTGAACGATCTGCCGATGGGGATGACCGCGCACCTGGTTTATGACGCGATTGATACGGCCCCCGCGACCCTGTCGCCCAAGGTGATGGACGTGATCCGCAGCGACATCGGCTTTGACGGGTTGATTATGACCGACGATATTTCGATGAAGGCGCTGAGCGGGTCGCTGACCGGCCTGTCACGCGGCGCGCTGGACGCGGGCTGTGACGTGATCCTGCATTGCAACGGCACGCTGGCCGAACGGATGGAAGTGGCCGCCGCTGCGGGCGAGATGGGCGCAGAGGCGCAACGCCGCGCCGATGCGGCATTGGATGCACGTCATGCGCCCGACGACATTGACATTTCCGCCGCTGACGCCGAACTTGAGAGCCTGTTAAAATAGGGCGCTGACGGGCGCGAATGCGCATGGCTGAGAACCTTTTTGAAGAAGACAAAGTCAGCGTCAGCGAACGGCTTGCCGCCGAGGCGTTGATCGTGGATGTCGACGGCTTTGAAGGGCCGCTTGACCTGCTTTTGACCCTCAGCCGCACCCAAAAGGTGGATCTGCGCAAGATCAGCGTGTTGCAACTGGCGCACCAGTATCTGGCCTTTGTCGAAAAGGCCAAGGCGCTACGGCTGGAGCTGGCGGCGGATTATCTGGTGATGGCCGCCTGGTTGGCCTTTCTCAAATCGCGCCTGCTGTTGCCGCCGGACCCGACGGAAGAGGGCCCATCGGGCGAGGAACTGGCCGCACATCTGGCGTTCCAACTGGAGCGGTTGCAGGCGATGCGCGACGCCGCGGCGCGGTTGATGGCACGCGACCAGTTGGGGCGCGATTTCTTTGCGCGCGGTCAATCCGAAATGGTCACGCGGGTGCGCAAGGTGACCTATTCCGCCACGTTGCTGGACCTGATGCAGGGTTATGCGCGCATTCGCACCCGTGATGATTTTCGCCCCTTCGTGATGGATCGCGAGTCGGTATTCACGATGGAACAGGCGCTGGAACGGATGCGCGGGCTGATCGGCTATGCGGGCAACTGGACCGAAATTTCGACCTATCTGCCCGAGGGCTGGGACGGTGATCCGGTGCGGCGCCGTTCGGCCACGGCGTCAACCTTTGCGGCCTCTCTGGAACTGGTCAAAGAGGGGCATCTCGAGATCCGGCAATCTGAAATGTTCGCCCCGATCCAACTGCGCAAAAAGGATTAGGGTCATGTCGCAAGATATCGAACAAAAAGAAGAAAGCCTGTTTGAAGCGCCCCCGATGGCCGAACAGGAACGCATGGTCGAAGCCATTTTGTTCGCCACAGCAGAGCCGATCACCGTGCGCGAGCTTGAGGCGCGTCTGCCGCATGGCTGTGACCCTGCCGAGGCGCTGGTGTACCTGCGCAAACGCTATGAAGGGCGCGGGGTCAGTGTGACCCGCGTGGGCGACGCATGGGCCATCCGCACCGCGCCCGACCTTGGGTTTCTGATGCAAAAGGAAACGGTCGAGACCCGCAAGTTAAGCCGTGCGGCGATCGAAACGCTTGCGATCATCGCCTATCATCAGCCCGTCACCCGGGCAGAGATCGAGGAGATTCGCGGCGTCAGCGTCAGCCGAGGCACGGTCGATCAACTGTTGGAACTGGAATGGATCCGCTTTGGTCGTCGCAAGATGACACCGGGACGACCGGTGACGTTTGTGGTCACGCAGGATTTTCTGGACCATTTCGGTCTGGAAAGCGCCCGCGATTTGCCAGGTCTAAAGGAACTGCGGGCTGCGGGTCTGTTGGAAAACCGCCCGCCGCCGGGGGGTGACGTGCCGCGTGACGATGACGAAGAAGACGAAAGCGTCGAAGGTCAAAGCGAACTTTTTGAAGACTGAATCTAAGTTTTCAAGGACTATGGCCGAACAGACCTGAAATCTGCCGTAATTGTTGCTATATAGTAGGCAAAGCAGCAGGGGAGACGGCAATGAACGTCAATCAGATTATCAACATGGTCATTAAACTGGTCATGCGCAAAGCGATCAACAAAGGCATCGACGCGGGCATCAAAGGTGCCGGCAACATGGGGGCCCGACGCAAGCAGGGTCAGGATGAAGTTGATGACTATGGCCAGCCCACCGGGCAGGACGGACGCCCGCAACCCCGTGGGCAAGGGCAAGGCATGAGCAAACAACAGGTGCGTCAAGCGCGCCAGGCAGCGCGCATCGCCAAGCGCTCTGGCAAGATGTGACCCGCGCTGGGGCTTTTATGGCGCCTTGAAGTGCTTTGACAGTTTCAAACCCTGACCCTGATAGTTTGACGCAATGCCCGCGCCGTAAAGCTGCGTAGGCACGTCGGCCATTTTCTCATAGACCAGACGCCCGACAATCTGGGCGTGTTCAAGTACAAAGGGCGCTTCGTGACAGCGCACTTCCAGCACACCGCGTGAACCTGTCCCCCCCGCTGCGTCGTGGCCAAATCCGGGGTCGAAAAAGCCTGCGTAATGCACGCGGAATTCACCCACCATTGCCAGATAGGGGGCCATTTCGGCGGCGCAATCGGGTGGAATATGTACAGCTTCGCGACTGACCAGAATATAGAACGCACCGGGGTCCAGAATGATCTGGCCGGTGGCGCTGTGAACTTCTTCCCAATATTCGGCGGGCGCATAGTGGTCGATCAGGTCCAGATCAATCACACCTGTGTGCGGCTTGGCACGATAGCCCACCAGCGTGCCCGCAGTGGGGCGAAGATCAACAGAAAAGCCAAGACCGTCGTCAATCACGGCCTCACCGTCCACCAGCACCTGATCAGCGTGCAGGGCGCGCAGGGCGTCATCGTCCAGCACAGCCTGACCATCACGGAACCGGATCTGGTTCAGGCGCATACCGGGGCGCACCAGCACAGAAAACGAGCGGGGGCAAATCTCGGCATAGAGCGGGCCGGTATAACCCGGCGCGATACGGTCGAATTCGGTGCCGCCATCGGTGATCAACCGCGTCAGCAGGTCCAGCCGACCGGTCGAGGATTTGGCATTGGCCACAGCCTGAATACCATCGGGCAAGGCCAGTGACTCCATCAACGGAACCACATAGACAGCCCCTTTTTCCAGAACCGCCCCGTTGGACAGGTCAACGCGGTGCATTTCGAATTCTTCCAGACGGTCGGTAACGCGCGCACCGTGACCCGCCAGAAAAGAGGCCCGCACGCGGTAGGCGACGGTGCCCAGGCGCAGATCAAGGCTGGCGGGCTGTATCTGGGCGGGGATAATCGCGGGATCGCCCGACAAGGCGCCCTGTGCGATCATCTGTTCGATTTGTTGATTGGGAATCACGCCGGTCATATTTCGCCCTTCAGATGCACAAACCGCCCGAACCCCATTCAGGGTCGGGCGGTGTGTTGTTGGTCGGGCTAGCAGGACTCGAACCTGCGACCTTCCGTCCCCCAGACGGACGCGCTACCAGGCTGCGCCATAGCCCGACTTGAAGGGGTTCATACCCGATTTGACGGGTGCTGCAAGGGTAAATTGGCAAGAGCGTTATTCTTTACTGCGTGGCGTGTTCCCTGCGGCCATCCGGTCGCGCAAGGAGGCCAGTTGGGCCAGCAGCGGGCGCAGCGATTTTTGCTGTTCGGGTGCAATGCGTTTGACGCGGGCAAGGGTGGCCAGAAGGCTGGCGGAAACGTCGATCTGATCCTCGGCGGGGGGATCGGGGGCATCGACAACGCGCGGTTTGGGTGTGGGGGGCGTTGTCGGGGCTGCTTGCTCTGTCGTGTCTTCGTCCGCTGTCATTTTCGATGAACTGAGGAACGCGGGCACAGCGTTTTGATCCGGATTCTGGTCTGCGGGCGTGTCTTCTGGTGCAGGGTCTGTCTCTGCGGGGGCCGCTGCGATGTCAGGCTCTGCCGCCTCAACTGCTTGGTTGGCCTGTGCGCGTTCGCCTGTGTCTTCGGCAACCGCCTCATGTGTTGGTGCGTCTTCCGGCTCAGCGGTCAAATCAGAATCAGGGTTTTGCGCGGTCTCTTGCAGGTCCACTACTTCATCCGGAGTAACCGGCGGCGGGGCGGCTGCGGGTGGCTCGGATGCGAAATCAGCGTCGGGCGCATCTGCCGGTGTGTCAGGCGTTGTCGTCTTGGCCTCATCCGCGACTTCAGGCTGCGCGACGGGAGGCTCTGGCGGGGTGACGGGCGGGAAATCGACCACTTCGCCTGCCATCGGTTCCGGTTCGGGCGGGGGCGGTGCGGCAAAGGGGGCCGGAGGGATCTGCGCGCTTGCCGCGTCGATGGCCTCCATCGTGTCGTCGTCCAGCGGCAGCGACAGGTCGGACACATAGGCCATGCCCTGTTCGCGCAAAATCTTCTGGACGCCTTTGATTGTTAGCCCGTCGTCGTGCAGCAATTTGCGGATACCACCCAGCAGCAGCATGTCGACAGGGCGGTAATAGCGCCGACCGCCTGCGCGTTTGACCGGTTTGACCTGTGAAAACTTGCTTTCCCAGAACCGCAGCACATGTGCCTGCACGCCCAGCCAGTCGGCCACTTCCGAAATCGTGCGGAACGCGTCAGGCGACTTTGACATAGCCTTAGGACTTGTTTCCGGACGCGACGCGGTCTTTCATCAGATGCGACGGGCGGAAGGTCAGCACGCGGCGGGGGTTGATTGGAACCTCTTCGCCGGTCTTGGGGTTGCGGCCCACGCGGGCAGATTTGCTGCGCACCGAGAATGTGCCGAATGATGAGATTTTCACCTGTTCGCCGTCGACCAAAGCATCGGACATATGTTCCAGAACGCTTTCTACCAGTTGGGCACTTTCATTGCGCGAAAGGCCCACTTCGCGAAAAACGGCCTCGCTCAGGTCCATCCGCGTCAAAGTTTTGTCAGCCATGTCGTCCCCCTTGTTTTGACCAACCATAGGGGTCTTGGAATTTACGAGTCAATATCAATGACTTGATGCACCCCGTTGCCAAGCGGAGAATCGCAAGGATTCGAGGCATTTACCAGCGCAGAACCACCGAACCCCATGCCAGACCGCCGCCAATGGCTTCGGTAACCACCAAATCGCCCCGTTTGATCTGGCCACGCTGTTGGCCGACCGACAGCGCCAGCGGAATCGAGGCCGCCGAGGTGTTGCCGTGGTCCTGAACCGTGACAACAACGCGGTCCATCGAGATGTTCATCTTTTTGGCAGTGCCCTGAATGATGCGGATGTTGGCCTGATGCGGCACAATCCAGTCGACATCGGCAGCCGTCACACCCGCGCGGTCCATCGCGGTTTGCGCGGTGGTGGCCAGCTTTTCTATGGCGTGGCGGAACACCTGATTGCCCTGCATTCGCAGATAGCCGGTGGTGCCCGTGCTGGACCCACCATCGACATACAGCAAATCCTTGTGGCGCCCGTCCGAGTTCAGGTCGGTTGCCAGAATACCGCGATCGGCGGGGGTGCCTTGACCCTCTTGACCCTCAAGCAGCAGGGCGCCAGCCCCGTCACCGAACAGCACACAGGTGCCACGGTCGGTCCAGTCCATGATACGGCTAAAGGTTTCCGAACCGATGACCAGAACGCGGCGCGCCTGACCCGATGCGATCAGCGCGTTGGCGTTGGCCAGCGCATATACGAAACCGGCGCAAACGGCCTGAACGTCAAAGGCAAAACCGTGCGACATGCCCAGACCGGCCTGCACCATCGTGGCCGTCGATGGAAATGTCAGATCGGCGGTCGAGGTGGCAACGATGATCGCATCGACGTCCTGCGCCGTGCAGCCAGAATCGGCCAGCGCGGCCTCGGCGGCGGCGACGGCCATCGACGATGTGCTGTCATCTTCGCCCGCGAAATGGCGGTTTTCGATGCCAGAACGCGACCTGATCCATTCGTCTGTGGTGTCCAGCGTCTTTTCGAACTCGGAGTTCGGCACCACCCGCTCGGGCAGATAGTGCCCGACACCTGTGACCACGGCTCTGAGGGTCATGCGCTGTCTCCTTTTATGTTCTCGTGTTCTTGCGGCAGGACTGCTGCGACGCGTGCTGCGAGTTTGCTGTTGAACTGCGACTGGGACAGTTGCGCCGCCAGCGTGATCGCGGCTGCCACACCCAAAGCATCGGCGGAGCCGTGCGATTTTACAACCGTGCCGTTCAAACCCAGAAAAACACCGCCGTTTTTGCCACGGGGGTCGATCCGCTTTTGCAGACGGCGCAGCGATGTCAGCGCCAGCAACGAGGCGATGCGCGACAGAATTGTGTATTTGAACGCTTCTTTCAGCAGATCGCCGATCAGCTTGGCGGTGCCTTCGCCGGTCTTGATCGCCACGTTGCCGGTAAAGCCGTCGGTCACGATCACATCCGCGATGTCGCCCTGAATATCGCCGCCTTCAACGAATCCCACATAATCGAAATCGGCATTGCCTTGATAGTCGCGGATCAGTTCGTTGGCGTCTTTCAGTTCCTGACGACCCTTGTGGTCTTCGGTGCCGACATTCAGCAAACCGATACGGGGGCGGGGCAGGTTCATGCCGTTGCGCGCATAGGATGCGCCCATCAGCGCATAGCGTAGCAGGTCATCGGCATCGGCGCGAATGTCGGCGCCCACGTCCAGCATCACGTTGAACCCCTGCGGATTGCGCGAGGGCCACAGCACCGCAATCGCAGGCCGGTTCACACCGGGCAGCTTGCGCAGCCGGATCATCGACAGCGCCATCAGCGCGCCGGTGTTGCCGCAGCTTACCGCCACATCTGCCGTGCCGTCGCGCACCGATTCGATGGCGGACCACATAGAGGTGTCTTTGCCGTGGCGGACCACCTGACTGGGCTTGTCGTCCATCGTCACGACGCCCTTGGCGTCGATGATGGTGCAGCGGCCTTCCAGATTGCGACGCTTGGCGACCAGATCGGTCAGCGTCTTGGATGGGCCATGCAGGATAAAGCGAGTCTCGCGATCTTTCTTGGCGAACAAACTAAGCCCGGCAACAACGGCTGCCGGGCCCTGATCGCCGCCCATGGCATCAACAGACAGAATGGTGGACTTGGCCGCTGAGCTTTTCTGGTCCTTAGAGACCGTCATAATGCGTGCCTGTTCCGTATGTCTGAATTAGGCTGCGTCTTCGTCCAGATCGATGTCGTCGGTCAGGGCGACAATTTCGTTGTCGTCATAGTGACCGCAGGAAGCGCAAATGTGGTGCGGGCGCTTCAGTTCGCCACAGTTGGGGCATTCGTTGGGGTTCGCTGCCGTCAGCGAATCGTGGGCGCGGCGGTTGTTGCGACGCGATTTCGATACTTTGTTCTGTTGAACAGCCATGTGCTCGGCCTTTTTGTCTGTGCGGCCCTGCGCAGTGCAGGGGGTGTCGGTTACGTTGGTGCATGCAGCGTTTGGCAGCGTTTAGAATGCGGCGCAGCCCATGTCCAACCCTAAATTCCAAGAGGGCGGCAAAATACTGCGAATTGAGGTGCGCGCAAGCCGAATCTTTACAAGCATTATTCGGCCTTTTCGGGGCCGTCTTCATCGGGGGTGTCATCGTCTGTCTGAGCGCTGTCGTCAAGCTGTCCGCGCAGGGCTGCCAGACCGGCAAAGGGGCGGGCGTCTTCGTCGGTCATCGGTGTCAGCCCGTCTTCGGTAAAGATGGTCTGCTCCAGTTCGGCGTCCGGCGCACGGGGATAGAGCGGCAGGTTCAGGCTGAGCGCTTCGACCATCACGGCAGCCGGATCGATCCACGCCCCCAATGGTTCGGTGCGGTCGTCTTCGTCCATCTCGACCTCGACCTCGCCTTCGGGGGTGGTAAAGCTGTGCTGGAAAATCCGCTCGACCGGCGCATCAATGCGCGTGGTCACCGGTTGCAACGTCACGACACAGGCCTGCACCACGGTCGCACCGATCTTGCCGGTCAGCCGCCAGTCGGCGCGGCCCATCGCCTCGATCTGGCCCTCGAAGCGCAATTTGCGCAGGCCCAGCAACCCCAGCTCGGCCGCAATATCGTGCAACTCCGGCGGCTTGGGCAGCAGCGCGAACAGCATGGGCGCATTCTGCGGAAGGCTGGACACGCGCAGAGCAGTGGGGGATGGTGGTGTCGCGGACATATGGATAAGACGCTTTCGTTTCTTGAACCGGAGCCGTTCATTTAGTAAGCCAGAGCCAAAGCCGCAACCGCAAGGCCACAGAAGGGCATATAATGGGAATACGTTCCATCACACGGATTGCAGGGATCAGCCTGCTGTGCCTGACCTTGGGAGCTTGCACGCCAAGCTATCGCAATCACGGATATATACCGCCAGATGATGTGCTGAACCAGATCGTTGTTGGCGTCGACACCCGCGCCAGCGTCGAGGAAACCGTCGGACCTCCCGGAACCAGCGGTGTGGCGAACGGCGGCGGCTATTACTATGTGCGCAGCCGGATACGCACTTTTGGCTTTAAAGCGCCGGACGAGGTGGAACGTCAGGTGCTGGCAATCAGTTTTGACAGTGCGGGCGTGGTCAGCAACATCGAAACCTTCGGCCTCGAGAACGGGCAGGTGGTGCCGCTGACGCGTCGCGTGACGGAAAGCGCCGTGTCGAACAAAACGTTCCTGCGCCAGCTTCTGGGCAATCTGGGACGTATCGGCCCATCCGGGCTGGGCGGCTGACCCGTGGCAGGCCGCCACGATATGTGGAGGCTTGTATGATTTCATTGCACCGTGGCCGATATGCTGCCAGCGCCGCAACCGGAGACGCACCGGTTGCGCAGGCGCAAGCCCTGCGTGCGCTTTGCTTTGGCAAGGACGCCGATGCCGACACATTTGACGCATTGTGTACCCACATCCTGATTCACGAGGTCGCAACCGACCGGTTGGTTGCCTGTTTTCGTATGCTGCCGCTGACCGGACCCGAGATTTCGCGCAGTTATTCCGCCCAATATTATGAACTCAGCGGGCTTGCGTCCTTTGAAGGCAAGATGGTCGAAATGGGTCGCTTTTGCGTGCATCCCGACTGCCACGATCCGGATGTGCTGCGCGTGGCGTGGGGGGCGATGACGGCCTATGTCGACCGCGAAGGCGTAGAGATGTTGTTTGGCTGTTCGTCCTTTGCAGGCACCGAAACAGAAGAGTATCTGGATGCCTTCGCAGTGCTGAAGGCGCGGCACCTGGCGCCGAAACGCTGGCTGCCAAGGGTCAAGGCGCCGGATGTGTTCCGTTTTGCCGCCAAGCTGCGGCGTAAACCGGACCTGAAAAAGGCGATGCTGCGGATGCCGCCTTTGCTCAAGACATATCTGCTGATGGGCGGCTGGGTCAGCGATCATGCGGTGGTGGACCGGCAGATGAACACGCTGCATGTGTTTACCGGTGTCGAGATCGGGGCGATTCCACCGGCGCGGAAAAAACTGCTGCGGTCTGTCGCCGGTTAGGACGTGCCGAGGGGCCAGCCCCTCGGGCTCCCCGGAGTTTATCTCGCAAGATGAAGTTAGGGCGCAGTTATTTTGTGCGCCACGCGCACAGCCCGTTGACCGCGACACGGCGTGGATATAGCTGGCTGCCATGGCACGTATACCCCTTTTGCAACTGAATGAAATTTCTCTGACCTTCGGAGGCGATCCGGTGTTCGAGAACCTGTCGATGATTGTGCAACCCGGCGACCGTCTGGCGCTGGTGGGGCGCAACGGATCGGGCAAATCGACACTGATGAAGGTTGCCGGCGGACTGGTGGAACCCGACAAGGGCGAAGTCATCGCAGGCCCCGGTGTGACCGTCGGCTATATGGAGCAGGATCCGGATTTGTCGGGCTATGCCACTTTGGGCGACTTTGCATCTGCAACGCTGGACGAAGGTGAGCTGTACAAGGTCGAGCGCGCAGGCGAAGGTCTGAAGTTTGATCCGGCACGCCCCGTCGAGACGGCATCCGGCGGAGAGCGACGGCGCGCGGCGCTGGCGCGGCTGATGGCTGAAGAACCCGAACTGATGCTGTTGGACGAGCCCACGAACCATCTGGACATCGAGGCCATCGGCTGGTTGGAAAACGAGCTGAAGCAAACCCGCGCCGGTTTCATGATCATCAGCCACGACCGTGCATTTCTGCGCGCGTTGACGCGGGCAACCATGTGGATCGACCGTGGCGTTGTGCGCCGCCAGGAGAAGGGCTTTGGCCACTTCGAGGAATGGCGCGACAAGGTCTGGGAAGACGAGGACATGCAGCGCCACAAGCTGAACCGCAAGATCAAGGCCGAGGCCCGGTGGGCGGTCGAGGGAATCAGCGCACGGCGCAAGCGCAATCAGGGCCGCGTGCGTGCCTTGGGCGAATTGCGCGCCGAGCGGGCGGCGCAAATCGGTCGGCAGGGTGCCGCGGCAATGGCGCTGGATGCGGGGCCAAAATCCGGCCGCAAGGTGATCGAAGCGGAAGGCATTACAAAGGTTTACGGTGACAAGGTCATTTTGAACCCGTTCGATATTACCGTGATGCGCGGCGACAGGATCGCGCTGGTCGGCCCCAACGGCGTGGGCAAGACCACCCTGCTGAACATGCTGATCGGCAAGGAAACACCGGACAGCGGCACGATCAAGCTGGGGACCAATCTGGAAATTGCCCTGTTCGATCAGGCGCGTGCCCAGTTGGACCCTGACATGAGCCTGTGGGATTCGCTGACCGGCGACCCCGATATGCGCGTCAGTGGCAAGGCCGATCAGGTCATGGTGCGCGGCATGCCAAAACACGTTGTCGGCTACCTCAAGGAATTCCTGTTCGACGAGGCGCAGGCGCGAGCACCTGTGCGTTCGCTTTCGGGAGGTGAAAAGGCGCGGCTTTTGCTGGCCAAGATCATGGCCAAGCCCAGCAACATGCTGGTGCTGGACGAACCAACCAATGACCTGGACGTGGAAACGCTGGATCTGTTGCAGGATTTGCTGGGCCAATATGACGGCACCGTGCTGCTGGTCAGCCACGACCGCGACTTTCTGGACCGTGTGGCGGTGACCACCATCGCGCTGGAAGGCAAGGGCAAGGCCACGGTCTATGCTGGCGGCTGGACTGATTACATGGCGCAGCGCGATCAGGATGATTTTGCGGAAAGTGTTGTGAAATCAAAGCAGTCGGCGGCGCGTCAGACTGATGCGGCAACCCCTGCGAAATCCGGTCTTAGCTTTACCGAAAAGCACCGTCTTGACGTTCTGCCCAAGGAAATCGCACGGCTGGAGGCCGAGATTGCCAAGCTGGAAGAGCTGATGAGCGATCCGGACTTGTTCACCCGCGAGCCTGTGAAGTTCCAAAAGGCCACCGATGCGCTGGTGGCGCGGCATGAAAAGCTGCAGGAAGCCGAAGAAGAATGGCTGGCGCTGGAAGAAAAAGCCGAAGTCTAATGCGGTCTTGCCGGATTTCCGGTAACGACCGCGCCCGGCGCCACATCACGGGTGACCACACTGCCTGCGCCGATGATGGCGCCGTCGCCGATGGTGACACCGGGCAGAATCAGCGCCGCCGCCCCAATCCAGACGTCCGCGCCAATGGTGACGGGCAGGGCGCGCTCCAGCGCCTGGCGACGCTTTTCGAAATTGCGGTGATGGTCCGCGCAAAGAATCTGCGTGTTCGGCCCGATCATGGTGTGATCTCCGATCCGCACCTGCGCGCTGTCAAGAATCACGCAGCCGACATTCAGATAGACGTAAGAGCCCAAGCTGATGTTGCACCCGTAGGAACAGTGAAACTGCCCCTCGATCATGCAGTCTTCTCCGTGACTTGCGAACAACGCGCGCAGGGGCGCGCTGAGCGGGCGGCGGCGGGACGGGGGCAGGTTGTTATGGGCGTGGCAGGCATCAGACGCGGCGGTGCGCAGGATTTCCAATTCGGCATCAATACAACTGTACCAGTCGCCCGCAGCCATTTTTTCGCGTTCTGTAAGCATTCGCGTATTTGATAGGTGTGTCGTCGTACGTCAAGGGAACATCGTTTTACGGTCCAGCCACGCCAGTCCGCGCAGGGCGCGCAAGGGCGGCCAATGCAGCCATGTGCCACCCAGCGACCTGACATGCGCGCCGGTGCCCAGTTTAAAGCGGGCCAGACCAGCGGCGGTTCCGGTCTGGATCAAACCCAGATCCAGCCAGTGGTGGCCGTGATCCGCGCACCAGCACATGGCGGTCCACATCAGCAACGTATGGGCAGAGACAGCGCGCCCCGCATGGGTGGTATGGCCGATGTGATAGGTGGCCGTTGCGCCGTGGCGCAGGATCAGCAGGGCGGCGACGGGATCGGGCCCCTGAAACGCCTCGAAGAGTATGGCGGCGCGGGGTGTGGTGGCGGCGTATCCCAAGGTCAGGGGAACCGGCACCGAACGGTATCCGCGTTCACGTTGTTGGGCCGCATCGGCATGCAAAAGCCAATGATCGCTGCGCCGTGGCAGCGGGTGGCATTGCACCCGAAGCCCCGCTTTTTCGCCGTGTTTCAAACGGTTGCGCCATTTCCCGTGCAGGGCGGCACGCATGGCCCCTGTGTCAGTCTGCAAAGAGATTAACGCCTGTGATGCCGGGCTGACCATTGGCAGCGCACCGTGGACCGACAGGGCCAGCGGCGTCAGCGGCGATACCAGCACCGGGCCACGGGTCAGGTCGCGCGCATGCGCCAGCGTTCTTGCCGGATCTGTCATTGGCGCACGTGGCAGCATCGCAACTGGCACGCCCCACAGCTTGCGGCGCAGCATCAGAGTGCCGCAGTCCAGCCGCACAGGCGCCTCGCCACAGGCGCGCAAGGCGGCCTCGAACGCGGCACTTTGGATCAGCGGTGCAGGGGCGATGGGCGGTGTGCAATCAAACATACCGCTATTAACCGCATGGAAACTTAAGGCGTGATTAATAGCGTCATGAAAAAATCAGTCTACGGTATCACCGCCAGCGCACCGCGTATGACACGCACCGCCGCCATTTTACTGGCGGCGGGTTTGTCGATCCCGACCTTTGTGATTCTGACCGCCGTGGATACGCTGGTGTTCTAGCCCAGTTGCACCAAGGCGTGCCGTTTCTTGCCCGCACTCAGCTTGATCGGTGACGCAAGCGCGCCCGCGTCAATCATCAGGCCCGCATCGGTCAGTGGCGCGTCGTCCAGACGGGCGCCGTTTTCCGCAATCAGGCGTTTGGCCTCTTTGCCCGATCCCGCAAGGCCCGATTTGACGATCAACTGCACGATGGACATGCCATCGCCCAGCTCTTCGTGCGTCAGGGTCAGCGTGGGCAGGTCATCGCCAACGCCGCCTTTTTCAAAGACTTCGCGGGCGGTGTCTGCGGCAGCTTTGGCGGCCTCGGTCCCGTGCAGCAGGGTTGTCACTTCGGTCGCCAGCAACGCTTTGGCGGCATTGATCTCGGCCCCCTCCAGCGCGCCCAGACGGTCGCATTCGTCGACGGGCAGCTCGGTGTACAGCTTCAGGAAACGGCCCACATCGGCATCGTTGGTGTTGCGCCAGAACTGCCAGAATTCATAGGGCGACAGCATGTCACCGTTCAGCCAGACAGCGCCACCGGCGGTTTTGCCCATCTTCTTGCCGTCGCTGGTGGTCAGCAGTGGCGATGTCAGCCCGTAAACCTCGCCGTCGATCACGCGGCGGGTCAGGTCGATGCCGTTGACGATATTGCCCCACTGGTCGCTGCCACCCATTTGCAAAACGCAACCGTAACGGCGGTGAAGTTCCATAAAATCATAGGCTTGCAGGATCATGTAGTTGAATTCAAGGAACGACAGAGATTGCTCGCGGTCCAGCCGCGACTTGACGCTTTCAAAGGACAACATCCGGTTGATCGAGAAATGCCGCCCGATGTCGCGCAGGAAATCAAGATAGTTCAGCCCGTCCAGCCATTCGGCATTGTTCAACATCATCGCGGTATTATCCGCGCCGTTGTCATAGTCGATGTAGGCGGCAAAGACCTTGCGGATGCCAGCGATGTTCTCGTCAATCTGCTTTGGCCCCAGCAGCGGACGTTCGTCCGCACGGAACGACGGATCACCCACTTTGGTGGTGCCTCCGCCCATCAGCGTGATCGGCTGGTGACCGGTCTTTTGGAACCAGCGCAGCATCATGATCTGGATCAGCGAACCGACGTGCAGCGATTTGGCCGTCGCATCAAACCCGATATATGCGGCGCGTGTTCCGCTCATCAGAGCATCATCCAGCCCTTGATAGTCGGTGCAGTCGGCGACAAAGCCGCGCTGTTGCATGACATTGAGAAATTCGGAACGGGGTTTGTACGACATGTGACTTGTCCTATGACATCTGTGCGGGGCACTCTATAGGGGCCAAAAGGGCAAAGGAAAAGACCGATGAACAAGGTCAGGCAGGCAGGCGTGCCAATACGGGCACTTGGAGCGATGAGCGGCACCTCGCTGGACGGGGTGGATGCGGCGGTGATCGAAACCGATGGCGTGTCGATCCTGCGCTTTGGCGAAAGCGGATACCGCCCCTATTCGGACGCGGAACAGCGGGTGATTGCAGCGGCGTTGGGCCGCTGGGACGGCCCCGAGGTCGCGGCGGCGACGCAGGTGATTCAGGCCGCACATGCCGAAGCATTGGCAGACTACAGCGACGTGGAACTGGTGGGCTTTCATGGCCAGACGCTGGCCCATGCCCCCCGTACACGCGGCACCTTGCAAGTGGGGGATGGCGGCGCATTGGCACAGGCTTTGGGCGTGCCGGTGGTTTGGGATTTTCGCAGCGCCGACGTGGAAATGGGCGGCGAGGGCGCACCGCTGGCGCCGTTCTTCCACTTTGCCTGTGCGAAGTATCTGAACCGCGACGCGCCGGTGGCCTTTTTGAACCTTGGCGGCGTTGGCAACATCAGCTTTGTCGATCCGCGTTTTGATGCGCCGGATATGCCCGGCGCTTTGCTGGCCTTTGACACCGGCCCCGCCAACGCGCCGCTGAACGACCTGATGCAGGTGCGTCTGGGGCAAAGCTTTGACGAAGGTGGCAAGGTTGCCCGCAAAGGCGATGTGGCCAGCGGTGCGTTGGAGCTGTTTCTGGCCGAACCTTATTTTGCGCGTATTCCACCAAAATCTCTGGACCGGAACGATTTTTCGGAAATGATCGCGCTGGTGGGCGAGCTGTCCGATGCCGATGCAGCCGCCACCCTGACCGCGATGGCCGCCGCCGGTGTGGCCGAGGCGATGCATCACTGCCCGCAAGCACCCGGCGAGGTGCTGGTGACGGGTGGCGGGCGCAAGAATCCCGTGTTGATGCAGATGCTGTCTGTGTCGCTGGACTGTCCGGTGCGCCCTGTCGAGGACGTCGGCCTTGATGGCGATATGCTGGAAGCACAGGCTTTTGCCTATCTGGCCGTGCGCGTGGCGCGGCGGTTGCCGACCTCTTGTCCCGGCACAACCGGCGTGCGCGCAGCGGTGGCAGGCGGCACGTTGAGTTTTCCGGCCTAGCGCGCGTCCGGAATGTCGAATTCCGGTGGGGCAAGGGTGAATCCCTCGAATCGGAACCCCGGCGAGACTGTGCAGGACACCAGCGTGTGCCCGCCAGTGCTGCGCGCCGATTGCCAGTGGTCTTGTGGCACGATGATTTGCGGTGCGCCTGCGTTCAGGTCCGGCGTCAGCAGATGTGTCAGGGCGGGGCCTTCGTCGGTTGCTGACAGGCGCAATTCCAGCGGCGCGCCCGCATGGTACAGCCAGATTTCCGTGGCATCGACCCGGTGCCAATGGCTGGTCTCGCCAGCTTGCAGCAGGAAATAGATGCAGGTGCCACTGGGTCTGCCCGCGCCATCGGCCACCCATGTCTGGCGATAGTGGCCGCCTTCGGGGTGGGGGAACAGGTTCAGGCGGGCGATGATGTCTTGCGGTGTCATGCTATCTGTTTAGGTTGCGCGGCGAACAGGGCCAAGAGGTGATCCATGAAAGTTATCGTTGTCGGGGCAGGTGTGATTGGTGCGTCGGTGGCATACCGGCTGGCTCTTGGAGGTGCACAGGTCACGGTTCTGGATGGTGTCGGTGTGGCCGCAGGTGCAACTGGCCGATCTTTTGGCTGGATCAACGCCAGTTTTCACGCGGATGAGGCGCATTTTCGGCTGCGGTCCGAAAGCATGGCAGCCTATCACCGGCTGGCAGAGCAGATGGATCTGGAGCCGGTGCGTTGGACGGGATGTTTGTGTTGGGAAGAGAAAGGCAGCGCGCTTGAGGCACAGGCGGCGAACCTCGAGACTTTGGGCTACGATGTTCAGATCATCGACCGCGCAGAATTCGCCGCGTGCGAGCCGCATGTGGCCAACCCGCCCGAGCGTGCCTTGGCCTTTGACGCCGAAGGCGTGGCCGAAACCGCGCTGCTGGCTCAGGCGCTGATCAATGCGGCCACGGCATTGGGGGCGCAGGTGATGCTGGGCGTAAACGTACTGGGCATCGCGACGCAGGGCGACGCGGTCAGCGGTGTACACGTCGAGCAGGGAGTGATTCCGGCAGATCGTGTGGTGGTCTGCGGTGGCACCGGCAGCACGAGATTGCTGGACACTGTGGGGGTGGCGCTGCCGATGTTGTCGCGGCCCGGCCTGTTGCTGCGCAGTGCGCCGGTGGCTCCTGTGTTGTCGCATGTGATGGCGGCCCCCGGTCAGGAATTCCGGCAGGATGCCACGGGCCACATCATTGCGCCAACCTCGGCCAACCACCAGTCCGACAACGTCGAGCGTATCACCGAACGCCCCGATCTGTTGGCCGACGCCGCGATGGCGCGATTGCAGGCGCTGCTGCCCGAAGTGGCCCTGCGATGGGAACAAGTGACCCAAGCCATGCGCCCCGTGCCGCAAGACGGGCTGCCGGTGATGGGGCCGTGCGGGCCTGCGGGGCTACATATGGCGGTGATGCATTCGGGGATCACACTGGCCCCGCTGGCGGGGGAACTGGTGGCGGCGGGCGTGCTGGACCAGCCGTTGACCAACCATCAAAACGATCTGGTCGGACCCTACCGGCCACAGCGGTTTCAACTATAGCTTCGGTCATAATTTTGTCGGAACGCAGTGGCAGTGTCATGGTTGATCCATGATCAGAAACGGGAAGAGCGGTCCTTTTGGGTGCCAAGGGAAAGCTGCCTCGATTTTCTCCTAACGCGGGATTCTGTGGCGTTCTAATCAGTTATTGGTTGTAGAGTGCGGGCACCCATATTAATTTACGAAACAGGAGAGTTCTCCTTGGTTGGTAGCGCTGTTTCAAGGATGGGTTTAATGAAATTCGACATTGGAACGCGGTATTTTTAGCACATTTTCCCAGTGTGTTACTGTTGGTCTGAACCTGCCCGCTGTCCAGCTTGTCGGTGCGACAGCTGTGGTTGTGGGCATGGTGATCCTGTGGGCGCGTGGTCACAACGGATTACCGGGGCACAAGTGGTTTATCCTGACCACCCTTGCGATGTTGTGGTGGCTGGTCTCGATCGGGATGGAGCTGTCTGGTCAGACCGAGCATTGCAAAGTGACTTGGGCAAAACTGGCTTGGCCTGCCATCGTGATGGTGCCGACGGCGTGGGCGTTCTTTTTGTACGAATATGCGCTGGCCAAAACGGTTGGCCGCGCGACGATGATATTGGGCACGGTGTTCCATCCGCTGTTTATCTTGTTGGTGGCATTTACCAATCCGGTGCACGGGCTGCTTTACGGGCCGGAAACGCGGCTGGTGGACACGGGAAACACTTCTTTTGTCCTCTATGATCACGGCCCGATTTTCTTTGTGGCGATCTCTTTCCTTTACACGATCATTCTGGCCAGCTGCGTGATCTCGCTGCGGGCAGTCAGGGCTGCTAATCCTGCGGTCAAAGGCTTTTTCAAGAGGATACTGTTTGTCACCGCAATCCCGATTGCCTTCAGTATCGCTTACAATATCTTTGGGTTTATGGTTTTTGGCGTTGATCCCACGCCTTTGTCTTTCGCATTTTCGATCAGCTTGGTGGCGTGGATCATCATCGACAACCGTTGGGTGGACATGAACGCCATCGCGCGGGATTTGCTGTACTACAACTCGCGCGAGATGATTTTTGTCTTGGATGTGAACGGCACGCTGATGGAAACGAACCAGTCCGCAAAAGATCTGATGCGCGATCAGGGGGCTGCCAAGGACACTCTGTCAGACATCGCGGGGCTGGGCCGCGTTTTCGACACCTTGATTTCCCAGCAAGAATTACCCGACACGCTCGAGGTGGAAAACGGCGGGCGCCATTTCGTGCCGCGCGTCTACCGGATTTCCTTGGGCAAGGGGCAAAGACTGCTAGGATGGGCGGTGTCCTTTGTTGATGTCACGATCCAGAAGATTGCGGCAGAGCGGGCGATCACTTCGGAACGGATGCAAGCGCAGTTCATGTCAACAGTCAGCCACGAATTGCGCACACCGCTGACAGTGATCAACGGGTCGCTTCAACTGTTGTCGCGCAACCGTGCGAACACTTCGGCAGAGCAGGCAGACCGGTTGATCGAGCTTGCCACCAAGAGCGCGACGACACTGGCCAAGCTGGTCAATGACCTGCTGGAGACGCAAAGACTGGAAAGCCCTGACTTCCAGTTGAAATTCGATGCCTGCGATCTGGAAGAAATTGTGTCGGACGCGGTTGACGGAATGGAAACCTTTCAACCCGAAAAGAACATCAAGATCCTGTACAAAAAACAGGTGGGTGATGTACAGGTCTGGGCCGATGCCGACCGCTTGCGGCAGGTGATCGTGAATGTTCTGTCCAACGCGATGAAGTTTTCGCACGCCAACGCTTATGTCGATGTGAACCTCTATGCCGATGCGGGCATGGCCTATGTCGTCGTAAAGGACACGGGCGCGGGCATTCCTCCGGGATCCGAGGAAACGGTGTTTGGCCGCTTTACCCAAGTTGACGCGACCGACACAAAAAAGGTCTATGGCAGCGGTCTGGGCATGCACATTTCCAAACAACTGATGCTGCGCCACGGCGGCAGCATCCACTATGTCAGCGAGTTGGGCATGGGGTCGACGTTTACGATCTTGATCCCTGTGCATCACATGGCGTCAAGCTGAGCTATTCTGTCTAAAGCGGGTGGTCGTAAAAGCGCAGGATCGGTGCAAAGACCGGTTCGGGCGTGTAGAACGGCGGGCAAGGTGCAAAGCCAAGCGCCTCGTACAGCGCAATCGCTTCGGTCAGCAGATACATTGTGTCCAGCACCATGCGGTCGTAACCATCTGCGCGGGCGCGCTGCATTGCGTCCCGCATCAGCGCCTTGCCTGCACCATGCCCGCGCGCGCTGTCTTCGACAAAGACGCGCTTGATCTCGCAGGTGGTGGGCAGGTCCAACGGGTAGTACATCGCGCATCCCACAGCCAGGCCATCCAGTTCGGCCAGCAGTATATCTCCCGCAGGACGGGCATGGATGCGCGGCAGATCGTCGATCAGCGCGGCATAGCTGTCTTCGGAATAATAGGCGTTCACAATCGCCGGCGTCGCGGCGCAACGCGCCGCCAGCAGATCGCGATAACCCCAGCAAAGGCGCGCCAGCGCCTCTGCGTCCTCTGGAAACCGGATGGGGCGGATGGTCAGCGGCATCAGCGCAGGATGCTGCGGCCCGCGAATTCTGCGGTTTCGCCCAGCGCTTCTTCGATGCGGATCAGCTGGTTGTATTTCGCCAGCCGGTCGGACCGCGCCAGCGAGCCGGTCTTGATCTGGCCGCAGTTGGTCGCGACGGCGAGGTCAGCAATGGTCGCATCCTCGGTCTCGCCCGAGCGGTGGGACATCACGTTGGTGTATCCCGCACGGTGTGCCATATCGACCGCCTTTAGCGTTTCGGTCAGGGTGCCGATCTGGTTGACCTTGACCAGCATCGAATTGGCGCAGCCGCGCCCGATGCCGTCGGCCAAACGCACAGGGTTGGTCACGAACAGATCGTCGCCAACCAGCTGCACCTTGTCGCCCAGCACTTCGGTCAGGGTTTTCCAGCCGTCCCAGTCATCTTCGGACATGCCGTCTTCGATCGAGATGATCGGATAGTCGTTCACCAGCGCCGCCAGATAGGCCACATTTTCATCCGATGTCAGCGACTTGCCTTCGCCCGACAGTTCGTATTTGCCATCGCAGTAATATTCGGTCGCGGCACAATCCAGCGCCAGATAGATATCCTCGCCGGGTTTGTAGCCTGCTTTCTCAATGGATTTCAGAATGAAATCCAGCGCGTCGCGCGACGAGCTGATGTTGGGGGCAAAGCCGCCTTCGTCGCCGATGCCGGTGGACAGGCCGACGGCGGACAGCTCTTTTTTCAGGGTGTGGAACACTTCGGACCCCATACGCACCGCGTCGCGGATGCTGGTGGCCGACACCGGCATAATCATGAATTCCTGAATGTCGATCGGGTTGTCGGCATGTTCGCCGCCGTTGATGATGTTCATCATCGGCACCGGCAGAACCCGCGCCGAGGTGCCGCCCACATAGCGGTACAAAGGCTGCGAACAATAGTCTGCCGCCGCTTTGGCCGTAGCCAGCGATACGCCCAGAATGGCATTGGCGCCCAGACGGCTTTTGTTGTCGGTGCCGTCCAGTTCGATCATGATGGCGTCGATCTCGACCTGCTCCGTCGCGTCAATGCCCACCAGTGCCTCGGCGATCTCGCCGTTGACAGCGGCGCAGGCTTCCAGCACGCCCTTGCCCATATAGCGCGACTTGTCGCCATCGCGCTTTTCAACCGCTTCATAGGCGCCAGTGGATGCGCCCGATGGCACGGCTGCGCGGCCCATTGTGCCGTCTTCCAGTATCACGTCGACTTCGACGGTGGGGTTGCCACGGCTGTCGAGGATTTCGCGGGCGTGAATGTCGATAATGGTGCTCATTGGGAAATGTCCTTTGTGCTGGGCTTGGCAGGGTCATAACTTGGGTCGATGCGCAGGGGAAGGGGGGTGATCGGCCCCGCTGTGGTTTTGCGCCCTATCCTGCGTTCGCGCCAGACGGTGTAGATGCCCGATGCCACAATAATCGCCGCCCCCACATAGGTCAGCGTATCCACGCTTTCGGAAAAGGCAAAGATGCTGATGATCAATGCAAAAACCAGCCGCGAATAGCGGAAGGGCGTGACAAAACTGATCTCGCCCACGCGCATGGCGGCCACGATCCCGTAGTACGAGAAAACCCCGAACAGCACAGCGCCCCCCATCAGCAGCCAGTGTAACGGTTCGGGCCGGACCAAAGGCGTGCCGCTGACCACCAGCAGGACCACGCCGGTGGGAACCAAAGTCAGAAACGCCAGAAAACTCAACTGCATGGACGAGGTTGTCGCAGGCACACGCCGCGTTGCCAGATCGCGGATGGCCAGACCGATAACCCCCTGCAATGCAAACAACGACAATATGTCAAATCCGTCCAACCCCGGACGGATCACCAGCATCACACCGGCAAAGCCCACAAGGATCGCGGTCCAACGCCGCCAGCCCACCGGATCGCCCAGAAACAGCGCCGCGCCCAGCGTGACCACCAGCGGGGTCGCTTGCAAAATTGCCGAGGCGGTTGACAGCGGGATCAGCGCGATGGCCGTGATAAAGCCCAGCGTGCCGAGCAATTCGCCCGCATTGCGCAGCAGCACAGGACCGGACAGCGCCGCACGCGGAAACAGCTCGCGCTCCTGCGCGCGCACCAGCACGGCAAAGACGGAAGCCCCGCCGATTCCCAGCAAGCCCATAATCTGACCAACCGGCAAATCCTCGGACAACAGCTTGATAAAGCTGTCTTCAATGGCAAACCCCAGCATCGCCAGAACCATGATCAACGCGCCGCGTAAATTGTCCATCCTCAGACCCCATTCCTGTGTTGTCGTCGGGATGGGGATATTCCGGCGCAGTTGCAAGGCGCAAAAAAGCCAGGGTCAGATTGTTCGCGCTGATCCGTGAAAGGATCGGGACGCGACGGCATCCCGATCAGGTGGTTGTCCAATCAGGTGGCGCGCGCCCTCAGGCCTGAAGACGGATCATCAGTTGGTTGCCGTCCTTGCGTGTTTCGATCTCGGTGATCTCGCGCACCAGCGCGCTCAGCTTTGAATGGCCATAGCTGCGCGTGTCGAAATCGGGGTGCGACGACTGGATGGTTTGCCCGATCTGGCCCAGCGAATACCATTCGTCCTCGCGTTCGATCTTTTCCATTGCAGCTTCGATCAGGGGCAGGGCATCGCGCGATTTTTCGCGCAGGGCGGGGGCAGGGCCATCGCTGGTGGGGCCAAGGTTTTCGATAAAGATGAACCGGTTGCACACATTGCGCAGCGCCTCAGGTGTCTTTTTCTCGCCGATGCCGATGACGGTCAGCCCGTCCTCGCGCAGGCGGTTGGCCAGCGAGGTAAAGTCACTGTCGGATGACACCAGCACAAAGCCGTCAAAGCGGCGGGTGTGCAAAATGTCCATCGCGTCGATTACCAGACCGATGTCGCTGGCGTTCTTGCCGGATGTATTCGCAGTTTCCTGATGCGCCACCAGCCCCAGCGACAACACATGCTCTGACCAGTTCCGAAGACGGCCCGACGACCAGTCGCCGTAAACGCGGCGCAGGGCGGGTTCACCGATGGATGTGACTTCGCGCAGGATGGCGGTGGCGTGTTTGGCCGGAACATTGTCGGCGTCGATCAACACGGCAAGAAGCGGGCGGTCGCGGTCAACGGGCATAATGGGTCCAATTCGCGTGGTGGCTGGCAGTGTTCTAGCAGCCTGTGAGTTAACGGCACATCACCTGTGCAGGCATCTCTTGTGCAGGCATGGCCTATTTCTTTAGCGGTACGCCGTAAAGCTCTAGCCGGTGACCGCGCAGTTCATATCCCAGCTTGGCGGCAATCCGCTCTTGCAGGGCTTCGATCTCGTCATCGACAAATTCGATCACCTCGCCCGACTGCATGTCGATCAGATGGTCATGGTGATCCCGTTCGGCATCTTCATAACGTGCGCGCCCGTCGCCAAACTCCAGCTTGTCCAGAATTCCGGCCTCTTCGAACAGTTTGACCGTGCGGTAAACCGTGGCAATGGAAATACCCGCATCAATGGCCGAGGCGCGGGCATAAAGCTCTTCGACATCAGGATGGTCATCGCTGTCTTGCAGCACTTGCGCGATCACGCGGCGCTGGCCAGTCACCCGCAGGCCTTTTGTCTCACAACGGGCGATGATCGGCTGGCTCATGGTGGTCTCCGGGATGGTGCGGGCTTTGGGCGGCGTGAAATGGGCGCAATTCGGACCTTGGTTTAACTATGTTTGACCAAAGGGACCAGAGGCAAAGGTTGACTTATCCCTGACAAACGTCCATGTGCGCATCAGGCGTTACCGTCTGCCGCGTGAGCAGAGACAGGAAAGAGCGGGATCACACCCGCCGACCGGACCTTGGGATAAGGCGAGGTCAGGACCAGCGGACGCCCATCTGTTCCCGATATCACGCATGGGGCAACGCGACCGGACGGGGCGTTGGCATGTGGCCTGCGTTCGCTGATTTTCCGGTTGCTCAACCTCAATGTGATGCCGCGCGCACTTTGCGTGCGGCCAAGGATATGACATGAGCGATTTCGATATGATGGACCTGCCTGAACAGCTGGTCAAAAAGCTGGCGGAAATGGGTCTGAAAGACCCGACGCCGATTCAAAGACAAGCCATCCCGCATGCCCTGAACGGGCGCGACGTGATGGGTCTGGCCCAGACCGGTACAGGCAAAACGGCGGCCTTTGGCGTGCCGCTGGTGGCGCAGATGTTGCAAATGCAGGGCCGCCCGAACCCGCGCACCGTGCGCGGTCTGGTGTTGGCCCCGACGCGCGAGCTGGCCAACCAGATCATGGAAAACCTCAAAGGTTTCTGTGAAGGCACACCCCTCAAGGCGCAGATGGTTGTCGGCGGCATGTCGATCAACCCGCAAATCAAGCGTCTGGAACGTGGTGTTGACCTGCTGGTCGCCACTCCGGGCCGGTTGCTGGACCTGATGGACCGCCGCGCGGTGGATTTGCGTGAAACCACGTTCCTTGTGCTGGACGAAGCCGACCAGATGCTGGACATGGGCTTTATCCACGATCTGCGCAAAATCGCGTCGGTGCTGCCCAAGGAACGCCAGACGATGCTGTTCTCGGCCACCATGCCCAAGCTGATGAACGAAATCGCCAACAGCTATCTCAACAGCCCGATCCGCATCGAAGTGAACCCTCCGGGCAAAGCGGCGGACAAGGTGACCCAAGAGGTCCACTTTATCGCCAAGGCCGAGAAATCCAAATTCCTGATGGAACTGCTGGACAAGCACCGCGACGAACGTGCGCTGGTTTTTGGCCGTACCAAACACGGTATGGAAAAACTCAGCCGGATGCTGGACAAGGCAGGCTTTGCCGCAGGAGCCATCCACGGCAACAAAAGTCAGGGCCAGCGCGACCGCGCCATCGCCGCGTTCAAATCGGGCGAGATCAAAGTGCTGGTGGCCACAGATGTGGCGGCCCGTGGTCTGGATATTCCGGATGTGAAACACGTCTATAACTATGAACTGCCCAACGTGCCCGACAGCTATGTGCACCGCATCGGCCGGACCGCGCGCGCGGGCAAGGACGGCGCTGCGGTGGCGTTCTGCGCCCCCGACGAGATTGACCAACTGCGCGACATCCAGAAAACGATGGGTGTGAAAATCCCGATCGCAACGGGCCGCGCATGGGAATCGGTCGATCTGCCTGCCAAGGGTGGCAAATCCGGCGGGAAACCCGGTGGCGGTCGTCGTCGCGGCGGCGGCGGTGGTCGTCCCGGTGGCGGTGCCCCCGGCGGCGGCACACCTGCAAGCGGTGGCCCGCGTCGCCGGCGTCGCGGTGGCGGCGGTGGCAAACCGGGTGGGTCGCAAGCGGCCTGATCCGGCCCTGAACACATAACAAGATGTCCGGTCCCGAGGGGTCGGACATTTTTTTGCGGGTAACGCGTAGGTTGATCACAGACCCTTCGCGCCGCAGCGGCACGATTGACTTTGTGCCGCCCGCAGCCCTTGGTGGCGGGCATGGAACGCAAGACATATATCGACACATTCGGTGCGGTCGCACTGGTGCTTTTTGCACTGAATCTGGCCTTTAATCAGGTGGTGGTCAAGGTCACCAACGGCGGCTTTGATCCGGTTTTTCTGGCCGGTCTGCGGTCAGTCGGGGGCGCGGTGGTGTTGGTCGCGTGGATGAAGGCGCGCGGCGTGTCCTTTACCCTGCCGCGCAGCAGTATCCTGGGCGGCGCTGCGTCGGGGCTGTTGTTTGCTGTTGAATTCATGTGCCTTTTCATCGCGCTGGACCTGACGACCGTGGGGCGCGTTTCGATCATATTCTATTCGATGCCGGTTTGGTTGGCCCTGTCGGCGCATTTTCTGTTGCCCGCCGAGCGGCTGAACGGGGTGCGCGTGATCGGGCTGGTTCTGGCAATGGCGGGGGTTGCGCTGGCGCTGCTGGATCGCAGCAACGGGCAGGCGTCTTTACTGGGCGATTTGCTGGCCCTGTTCGCGGCGATCTGCTGGGCGGCGATTGCGCTGTGTGTGCGTGTGACCCCGCTTGCTCGTGTGCCGCCTGAACAGCAGTTGCTGTGGCAGCTTCTTATCTCGGCACCCTTGTTGCTGCTGGCAGCGCCGTTCTTTGGCGATCTGTTGCGAGATGTGCAGCCCATCCACCTGTGGGGGCTGGCGTTCCAGATCATCGCGGTGGCAAGCTTCGGCTTTCTCGCCTGGTTCTGGCTGATGTCGATTTACCCCGCGTCCTCGGTGGCATCGTTCAGCTTTCTGTCACCGGTGTTCGCGGTGATTTTGGGCTGGCTGTTGCTGGGCGAGCATGTGGGCTGGACGATTTGGGCCGCCCTTGGACTGGTGGCCGCAGGGATATTCCTGATCAACCGCAAGTAATGCGATTGTCGGGTTCGGGGGCCAGCCCCTCGGCCTTTGGCCGCCCCCCGGAGTTTATCTGGCAAGATGAAGGATCAGGTGCCGCAAAAGGTTGCAGGCACGATTTCCTGTGTGGTTGGCGGACGCATCAGATCGGGGTCTGATGCAGGATCGAAGGGGGTGGCAAGCGCCGCGATCTCGCGCTGGAAGGGTGCCATGTCACCGGCCACAGCCGCTTCGATCATTTGCTCCATCCGGTGATTTCGCGGGATGATGCGCTGGTTGGTGCGCGCCATGAGGGCACCGGCTTCGGGCTCGGACGCGGTGCGGGCCTGCCAGCGGGCGTTCCATGCCGCAAAGGCGGCGCGGTCGGTGAACTGGTCCTGTGCCGTGTCGGTGCCAAGGGCGGCGAACGTGTTGGTAAAATCCGCTCCATCCGTTTGCATCAGCGCCAGCAGGTCTTCGATCAGCGGTTGGTCTTCGGGCGTGGGGGTCGACAGCCCCAGTTTTGCGCCAAAACGTTTCAACCAAGCGGCCTGAAGCTGGCCGGGCATTGCGTGGACAATGGCCGTAGCGTCCTCGACAGCGGCGTCCATGTCGTCCATCTGGCGGATTAATGCGGTGGCCAACTGTGCGCAGTTCCACACCGCGATGCGCGGCTGGTTGCCAAAAGCATAGCGGCCTTGTTGGTCGATGGACGAGAACACGCGGGCCTCGTCATAGGCATCCATGAACGCGCAGGGGCCGTAATCAATGGTTTCGCCGGAGATGGCGCAGTTGTCGGTGTTCATCACGCCGTGGATAAAGCCCACGGCCATCCATGCCGCGACCAGTTCGGCCTGTGCGGCGCAGACCGCCGCCAGCAGACCCATCGGCCCGTCTGCCTGCGGGTAATGACGGGCGATGGCGTAATCGGTGAGCGTTTTGAGGTCTTCGACCTGACCACGGTGGGCAAAGACCTGAAAGGTGCCCACACGCAGATGGCTGGCGGCCACACGGGTCAGCACCGCGCCGGGCAATGCGCCCTGTTCGCGCCAGATCGGTTCTCCGCTGGCAACGGCGGCCAATGCGCGGGTGGTGGGGATGCCAAGGGCGTGCATCGCCTCGGAGACCACATATTCACGCAGCACGGGGCCAAGCCACGCGCGCCCGTCGCCCATGCGCGAATAGGGTGTGGGGCCCGACCCCTTAAGCTGGATGTCGCGGCGGGTGCCGCTTTGGTCGATCACCTCGCCCAGCAGCAATGCGCGGCCGTCGCCAAGCTGCGGATTGAAGTTGCCGAACTGGTGACCCGCATAAAGCTGTGCCAGCGGGGCGGCACCGTCGGGGACAGTGTTGCCTGCAAAGACGGTCGCAATATCCGCCGGATCGGTCGCGTTGATGCCCAGCAGGGCCGCGAGAGGCGCGTTGAAAGCCAGCAGTTCCGGCGCTTTAACCGCTGTGGGCGGCTGTGCGGTGTAAAATCCCGCAGGCAGGGTGGCGTAGGTATTATCGAAGGGAATGTGCAAAGTCATATGAGTTACATAAGCCGTCTTGGCCGGGATTCTAGAGCATCCGTGTCATCAGGTGATAGCCGTCGCGCATCTGGAAGGCGGCGCGTTTATAAAGCCGTTGCGCGGTGTCGTTCTGGGCAGACACCTCCAGATGCAGCGCCTTGAGGCCAGCGGCACCCAATGCGCGGGGCAGGGCCATCAGAACTTCGGTGGCCACGCCGCGCCCGCGCACACCGGGGCGGATGTAAAGCTCGTCCACAAAACCCTCCATCCCGCCGAATTCGACCGACCAGCCGAAGCACACGATGATATAGCCGATAGGCGCACGCGGCGGGCCGATCAGATAGGCGGCACCATGCGGGATGCCATCCAGCAGCGGGGCGACGCCAGCCTGACGGCTGTCGGCGGTGCTGGTGATGCCTTCTTCGCCGTGAAAACGCTCGACCAGCGCCAGCAATGCCGCAAGATGGTCGGGTGTGGCAAGGGTGAGGGCGGCGCTCATAGTCGGGCAATCCGTTCCGTCAACAGGGCAAAGAATCCGTCCGCGTCCAGATCGCCGATAAAGGTGGCATTGGGGGCGCGGTCGGTCACGCGCCACCAGTCGGCCACGGTCATGCCAAGGGTCAGCTCCGACGCGGTTTCGATTTCGACGTTCACATGACGGCCCGAAAACAGTTCAGGGCGGATCAGATAGGCCGTCACGCATGGATCATGCAGGGGAGCACCGGCGCTGCCATATTTTTCCTTGTCGAAGCGTTCGAAAAATTCGGTCATCTGCGCCACGGCGATTCCCACGGGTGTGCCAAGGGCACGAAAGGCGTCGTTGCGCGCCGAGGTGACCAGTGCCTTGTGTGTCACATCCAGCGGCATCATCACGATATCTATGCCAGATTTAAACACAATATCAGCGGCTTGTGGATCGACATAAATGTTGAATTCGGCGGTGGGGGTGATGTTGCCCACTTCGAAATAGGCACCGCCCATGAGCACGATCTGCTGGACCTTTTCCGCAATACCGGGCGCGCGTTGCAGGGCGGTGGCGATGTTGGTCAGCGGGCCAAGCGGGCACAGGGTGATGGTGCCCGCATCATGGGCGCGAATGGTGTCGATCATATAATCGACCGCATGTTGCTCTTGCAGGGGCATGGTTGGATCGGGCAGCGACGGGCCGTCCAGACCTGTTTTGCCATGCACATGCTCGGCAGTGACCAGCGGGCGGCCCAGTGGCCGGTCGCAGCCCGCATAGACGGGGATGTCGGGTCGTCCGGCCAGTTCGCAGACGATCCGCGCGTTCTTTTGGGTCAACGCAAGTGGGACATTGCCCGCGACGGCGGTGATGCCCAGAACTTCGATTTCGCCGGGGCTGCCCAGTGCCAGCAGGATCGCAACGGCATCGTCTTGTCCGGGATCGGTGTCGATGATGATTTTGCGCGGGGTGTAATCGGGGCCGGTTTTTGGGGGCGTCATTTCGGGTCCTTGGTCTTGAAAATATCCGGCAAGCGGCGTTGCGCGACAGTCGCAATTGGGGGCGGCGATGTCCAGTGGCGCAGGCGGAGCCTTGCGCAAGGGCACATCGGAAGCTTATCGCTGTCATATGGCTGATGAAAAACCCTTTTTCCTGCATGCTGGGGCGCACCGGACCGGCACCTCGTCGTTCCAGATGTGCCTGCATGAAAACCGCAATGCGTTGACAGGGGCAGGCTACGATCTGGCCTATCCTGGGCGTGATGGTATCCCGACCGGCACCCTGGGCTTGCGGCTGCCTGCGCCGCGCCACAAGCAGGGCGGTACGGAACGGTTTGCGGGGCGTGTACAAGAGGCCGTGACCCAGCACAGCCCGGACCCAACCCGCCCTCTGATCCTGTCGGAAGAGAATATTCCGGGCCGGATGCTCCACTTTTCCAAAGCGCAGTTTTACCCCGCCTGCGAGGCGCGCCTGATGGCGCTCAAGGAGGGACTGAAGGGGCGTGTGGCGCGTGTGCTGTTCGTCTTGCGGCCCTATGACCAGTTGTATGTCTCGGGGTTTCGCAAGCGGGCCGAGGACAACAAGGTGGATGATTTCAACGATTTGCGGCCCCAATTTATGGCGATGGAACGCGGTTGGCCCGGGATTGTGGGCGCAATGCGCGATATTTTACAGCCCGCCCAGTTGATCGTGGTGCCCTATGCGCGGCGCGGCAGTAGCGTCGAAGCCTTGCAGATGCTGGTGCCGGGGCTGGCGGATCTGCCCCTGCAAGAGCCGCAGCAACTGGTGAACCTGAGCGCGACCGACGCCGCGCTGGTGGCGCTTCAGAGGCGCTATCGCGCGGGCGAGGAATTGGAGCGCGCGCAGTGGAAGGCCGTGATTGCAGATCATGCGAATGACCGCACGGATCATGGTTTTGCCGCGTTTTCCGAGGCAGAAGTGACGGCGCTGACCCAGCGCTATGCGGATGATCTGTCGCGGATTGACGCGATGGACGGGGTGACGTTGGCCTGAGGACAGTTGCCAGCCTTAGGGCTTTTGTGCCCTTTCGGCAGCCTTTTGGGCATCCCAAAGCGCATCCATTTCCGCCAGATCGCTTTGGTCTGGCGATTTGCCCAACTCGGCCAGCCGACGTTCGACCCCCTCGAACCGGCGCGTAAACTTGGCATTTGCCGCCCTTAACGCTTCTTCCGGATCGACACCCAGATGACGGCCCAGATTGGCCATCACGAACAGCAGATCGCCAAATTCTTCGGTAACTTCGTCATGGCTCAGCGTTTCGCGTGCCTCGACCAGTTCTGCCGCCTCTTCGGTGATCTTGTCGATCACCTGATCGGTCGTGGGCCAGTCGAACCCCACGCGCGCTGCCCGTTTTTGCAGCTTGACCGCCCGCATCAGGGCAGGCAGGCCGATTGCCACCCCGTCCAGCGTGCCGCGCTGTGCCTTGCCTGCGCGCTCTGCGGCCTTGATCGCCTCCCAGTCCTGTGTCTGTTGTTCGGCGGATTTGTCGCGGCTTTCGTCACCAAACACATGCGGATGCCGGGCGACCATCTTGTTGCTGATGTTGCGCACCACCGTTTGAAAGGTGAAATGCCCGTCTTCTTCGCCCATTGCGGTATGATAGACTGATTGCAGCAGCAGATCGCCCAATTCGCCCTCAAGTTCGGGCCAGTCGCGCCGCGCAATGGCGTCGGCCACTTCATATGCTTCTTCGATGGTATAGGGCGCGATGCTGTCAAAGGTCTGTTCGATGTCCCACGGACAGCCCGTTTCGGGGTCGCGCAGGCGGCGCATGATTTCCAGCAAACGCTCGATCCCCGCAGATTGGTCGTGGATCAGATCGTTGGTCATTTCAGCCCCCATTGCAGCCCGCAGTACTTCGGTGTCAGATGCACCAAGCCGCAAATTATCCAAGGAGTCCACCCAATGGCCATCGTCAACCGTATCGCAGATTTTGCACCACAAATGGCCGAATGGAGACAATACCTGCACACCATTCCCGAACTGGGGCGCGCCTGTCACAAGACCGCCGCCTTTGTGGTGGACCGGCTGCGCGAGTTTGGCGTGGACGAGATTCACGAAGGTTTTGCCGAAACCGGCATCGTGGCGATCATCAACGGTCAGGGCGCGGGGCCGACCATCGGTCTGCGTGCCGATATGGACGGGCTGCCGATCACCGAGGCGACGGGGCTGCCCTATGCCAGCACCCATGAGGGGCGGATGCACGCCTGTGGCCATGACGGGCACACAACGATGCTGTTGGGTGCGGCAAAATATCTGGCCGAGACGCGCAATTTTGCCGGCCGCGTCGCTTTGATCTTTCAGCCCGACGAAGAAGCGACCGGCGGCGCCGAGGCGATGGTGCAAGAAGGGATCATGGACACTTTTGACATCGGTGAAGTCTACGGCATCCATAATGTGCCCGGCTTTGACAAGGGTACCTTTCACGCGCGCACGGGTCCGCTGCTGGCGGCGGCGGATACGTTTCACATTCATCTGACAGGGCGCGGCGGCCACGGGGCACAGCCGCAGGATTCGGTTGATCCGGTGGTTTGTGCAGCCTCGATCACGCAGGCGCTGCAAACAATTGTCAGCCGTAATATCGACGCAGGCCAGCAATTGGTGATCTCGGTTACGCAAATCCACACCGGCACAATCGACAACGTGATCCCCGAAACGGCCTATCTGAACGGCACAGTGCGCACATTCACGCCCGAGATACGTGATCTGGCCGAACGGCGCATGAAAGAGATCGTCGCAGGGCAGGCGGCCAGCTTTGGTCTTGATGCTACAGTTGATTTCGTGCGCGGCTATCCCCCGATGGTCAATCATGCACGCGGTGTCGAACGCGCCGCCCGTGCCGCGCGCGATGTGTCGGGCGATGCTGCTGTGGATGTGGACAGCCCCGCCAACATGGGCGCCGAGGATTTCGCCTATATGCTCGAAGCACGTCCTGGTGCCTATTTTTTCATGGGGATCGGTGAGGGCGCGGGCCTGCACCACCCTGAATACAACTTTAACGATGCCGCAGCCCCCGTGGGCGCGTCGTTCTTTGCCCGTCTGGTCGAGACTGCGCAACCGGTCAGCGGAGGCACTGCCTGATGAATGCGAAAAACCAACCTGTAAGCGGCAATGATCTGGCCCGTTTTTCAGGCCCGAACACGTTTATGCGGCTGCCCTCGGTCAACGACCTGAAGGGGCTGGACGTCTGCGTGTTGGGAGTGCCGATGGACATCGGCACCTCGTGGCGGTCGGGCACACGGTTCGGGCCAAAACAGGTGCGATCGGAAAGCGCGATGATCCGACCCTATAACATCCAGACGGGTGCTGCGCCTTTTGACAGCCTGCAAGTGGCTGACATCGGTGATCTGGCGATTAACACATTTTCTCTGTCTGAAAGTTTGCGTATTATTGCAGAGAGTTACGACGCGATCCTAAAGTATGACGTGATGCCCGTAGCCATCGGGGGTGATCATTCGATCACCCTGCCGATCCTGCGTGCCATCGCCAAACGTCATGGCCCCGTGGCATTGGTGCATGTGGATGCCCATGCTGATGTGAACGACGAAATGTTCGGAATGCGCGAGACCCACGGCACGGTGTTCCGCCGCGCCTATGAAGAGGAGCTGATCATCCCGCAGAAGGTCTATCAGGTGGGTCTGCGCGGCACTGGGTATGCGGCCACCGACTTTACCGAGGCGCAAGGCTGGGGCTTTCAGCAATGGCAGGCGTCCGAGCTGTGGCACCGCCCGCTGGACACGTTGGGTGCCGAAATCCGCCGCGATATCGGTGATGCACCGGTCTATATCACCTATGACATCGACAGTCTGGATCCGGCCTATGCGCCCGGCACCGGTACGCCAGAAATTGGCGGGCTGACCACGCCGCAGGCGTTGCAACTGATCCGTGGCCTGCGCGGATTGAACATTGTGGGCTGCGATCTGGTCGAGGTCAGCCCGCCCTACGACACTTCAGGCAATACAGCGCTGACAGCGGCGAATATCCTGTTCGAACTACTGTGTATTCTGCCGGGCGTTGCATATCGTTAACGGGGTAGGACGCGTCGCGGGAGCCAAATTTTGAACCGGAAAAGAGGATGGGTGCGTGTGATATTTTGGATTTTGATGCTGGTGGTGATCGCGGCTGTGGCGGCGGTTGCCTATGTGCGGCTGGCACCCTCGGACCCTTCACGGTGGAATCAGCCAGTGACGGCAGCACAGGACAAGGATTTTGACAACGGGGCGGTGCGGGTGCTGCCCGCAACCGACGGGCTGCTGGCGCGGCTGGATGCGGCGGTGCAGGATTTGCCGCGAACGCAGGTGCTGGCGGGATCGGTGGCCGAGGGGCGTATTACCTATGTGACGCGCACAGCCACGGTCGGCTTTCCCGACTATACCACGATCGAACAGGCCGACGGGCAGGTGCGCATGTTGGCACGGGCGCGGTTTGGCAGGTCAGATTTTGGGGTAAATGCCAACAGATTGAAGGGGTTGATCGCCACTGTTCAAAGATGAGTTGAGGCACCCCTGTTGCACCTCGCGCCACATCGGTACGTTCAGCGACATCTGGCATTGGGCCATGAACATGCGCCCGTCCACCTGCAGACAGATGGTCTCGCCCAGTTCGATCCGCGCGCCGGATGTGTCGGTACAATAGCAGTCAATCGTCTTGCCCCCCGGTGCTTTGACATCCCCGAAGACAGGTGTGGCAAGAGCCAGAACAAGAGCAGTCGCGCGTATCATGACATCAGTCTACCACCTGTCTTGGACTTGACCAAAGCCTTTCAATATCAGATGGAACGCCCATGATCCCGTCAGAACGCCTTCAGCAGATCACCGAGAGGTTCGAATACCTCGAAGCCGCGATGTCTGCGGGCGGAGGGGATATTGCGGCCTTGGCCAAGGAATATTCAGATCTGCGCCCTGTGGTCGAACAGATCGCGCTGTACCGCCAGTTGCAAACCGACATGGCCGACGCGCGCGACATGCTGGACGATCCTGAAATGGCCGATCTGGCCCGCGAAGAACTGCCCCGCCTGAAGGCGGCTTTGCCCGCAGCCGAAGCCGCATTGCAACTGGCGTTGCTGCCACGCGATGCAGCCGATGCCAAACCTGCGATGCTGGAAATCCGACCGGGCACAGGCGGCGACGAGGCGGCCCTTTTTGCCGGCGATCTGTTGCGCATGTATATGCGCTATGCCGAGGCGCGCGGCTGGGGTTTTGACATCATCGAAGAGCAGGCGACCGAACTGGGCGGGATCAAGGAAGTTGTCGCCCACATCAAGGGTGACAATGTCTTTGCGCGGATGAAATACGAAAGCGGCGTACACCGTGTGCAGCGGGTGCCGACGACAGAAAGCGGTGGGCGTATTCACACCTCGGCGGCGACTGTCGCGGTGCTGCCCGAAGCGGAAGAGGTCGACATTCACATCGACGCGAACGACATCCGCATCGATACCATGCGATCGTCGGGGGCAGGTGGGCAGCACGTTAACACCACCGATTCCGCCGTACGGATTACGCATATTCCCACAGGTATCGTGGTGACCAGCTCCGAGAAATCGCAACACCGCAACCGTGACAAGGCAATGCAGGTACTGCGCGCGCGGCTGTATGACATGGAGCGCAACCGCATCGACAGCGCACGCAGCGCCGATCGTGCCGCCCAAGTGGGTGGCGGCGACCGGTCGGAACGCATCCGCACCTATAACTTTCCCCAGGGGCGCATGACCGATCACCGGATCAACATGACGCTGTACAAGCTGGACGCGGTGATGCAGGGCGACCTTGACGAGGTGATCGACGCGCTGACCGCCGACAATCAGGCACGGATGCTTGCCGAGATGGGACAATGACCGCAGCGCAAGCTATGGCCGCAGCAACGGCACGGCTGCGCGCGGCTGGCGTCCCTGACCCTGCGCGCGATGCGCGGTTGCTGCTGGCCCATGCGGCACAGGTGGACGCCGCCCGCGTTACCCTGATCGCACCCGAAGACATCGCCCCCGAAATTGCCGAACGCTACGAAGCGCTGATCAGCCTGCGTGCGGTGCGTGTGCCGGTCAGCCATCTGATTGGTGAACGTGCCTTTTATGGTCGCCGGTTCAAGGTCAGCAGCGATGTTCTGGACCCACGCCCCGAAACCGAAACCCTGATCGAAGTTGCCTTGGCGGAACCATTTGCCAGTGTGCTGGACATCGGCACCGGTTCGGGGTGCATTCTTGTGACCCTGCTGGCCGAACGTATGACCGCCGTGGGCATCGGCACCGATCTGAGCGAGGCAGCCTGTCTTCAGGCCAGCGCCAATGCGGTGCTGCACAACGTCGAGACGCGGTCGGATGTGATCCAATCGGACTGGTTCGGGGCGGTGCGGGGGACATTTGACCTGATCGTGTCAAACCCACCCTATCTGGCCGCCGATGAAATGGACGACGTCGCCCCCGAACTGCGCGACCACGAACCGCGGATGGCGCTGACGGACGAGGCGGACGGGCTGACCGCCTACCGCGTGCTGGCGGCGATGGGGCCCGCGCATCTGGCGGCGGGCGGGCGGCTGATCTGTGAAATTGGTTGGACGCAGGCGGCGGATGTGGTCGCGATCTTCAGCAAGGCAGGATGGCAACAGGTGATATGTCTGCCCGACATGGGCGGCCGTGATCGGGTAATTTGCGCCAGACGACCCCAAACAACGGCATAAACCCGCACAAACCGTGGAAAAGTGACGCAGCAGGGCAATTAATGCTTGTCCCACACGGCCACCCATGTTTATTCAAAGATGTTGCAGCGGTGGATACCTTTTGGTGGTCCCGCTCGGCGTCAAGCCCAACACATCGCATTCTTCGGACGTTGATGGCGCATGTCGCGCAATCCGAGAATCGCAGCGATAGGCATAACAAGGCTAAGCTATTTCATGAAATCTTCGAGATCCCGGTCCCGGTCAAAAAACACGCGCAACCGCAGCCCGAACTCTGGCGGAGGTGGCGGCAACGTCGTCAACCGTGTGTTCGACAGCTCTGGCCCCGAGGGCAAAGTGCGCGGTACTCCGCAGCAGATTATCGACAAATACAACCAGCTTGCGCGTGATGCGCAACTGTCCGGTGATCGCGTGGCCACAGAGAATTTTCAACAGCACGCAGAACACTACCTGCGCCTGCTGGGTGAGGCCCAACGCGAGATTGACGCCAAGCGCGAAGAGCAAGAGCGGCAGAACCGTGACCGTCAAGCCGAGCGTGACCGTCAGGCGGAACGTGACCGCGAACGCAATGAACGTCAGGAACGCGAGTCGAACGGGTCGCAGAACGGCAACCATTCCGGCGGAAATGGGGACAATCCACAGCAACCGGAACCTCAATCCCAGCCGCAATCGCAACCCGATGTAATCGAGAGCGAAAGCGATAGCGGTCTGGTCGAGACACCGGAAAGCGCACCAAAACCCAAAACGACGCGGTCGCGGCGCAAACCCAAGCCACCGGTTGATAAAACGCAAGACTCCGACGCCTCTGCCTCCGGTAATGGCGGCCAAAGCGAGAGTGGAAGTGCACCGGAAGCTGCTGAATAGCAGCCGTTCGACTGTGTGAATGATCAAAGGCCTCGCACTCAGCGAGGCCTTTTTCGTTTCGCAAGACACACGAGCCGCCTGCAGATTGAAAACAGGGCTTAGAATTCGTTCCAGCCGCTGTTGTCGACAGGTGTTGCCTCGGTCACAAAGGGCGCTCCGGCGACGTTTGCTTTTTTGACAGGTTCGGCACGGATGCCTGGAGCGCGGTTGGCGAAGGGATCGGGGGCCGGTTTGGACAGATGGTGCACATTTGAAAGGGCCACATTGCGGTCATAGCGAAAGAAGCTGACCAATTCGCGCAGGTTGACCGCGCGTTCTGCCAGCTGGGTGGCAGCGGCGGCACTTTCTTCGGCCAGTGCTGCGGTGTGCTGGGTCGCCTGATCAATCTCCGAGACAGCATGGGTGACTTCCGTGGTGCCCGAGGCCTGCTCTTCGCAGGCGTTCAGGATGCCGCGGATGCTGGTGACAACGGCGTTCACGCCGGATACGATATTGGTCAGGGCGGTGCCGCTGCTGCTGACCAGCTCAGACCCTTCGGCGACTTCTTTGTTGCTGCGTTTGATCAGGGCGGTGATTTCGCGCGCTGATTCAGACGACCGGTGCGCCAACGCCCTGACCTCCGAGGCGACAACGGCAAAGCCACGCCCCGCGTCACCCGCCCGTGCGGCCTCGACGCCAGCGTTCAGGGCCAGCAGGTTGGTCTGGAAAGAAATACCTTCCAGCACTTCGACGATCTTGCTGATATGGAGTGTGCTTTCTTCGATATGTGACATCGCATCGACCGCTCTGGTCACGACGTTACGGCCATCTTCGGCGTATTTCGAAGCAGAGTCAGCGTCTTTGGTTGCGGCTTTGGCGTTTTCAGCAGTGCGTTGGACGGCGGTGGTGATCTCTTCCATTGCAGCAAAGGTTTCTTCGACATTTGCGGCCTGACGCTCGCCTCGGGTTGCCAGATCGGACGAAATGCTGGCGATCGCGTTGGTCTCGTCCGCGATGGACTGCGCTGATTCCAATATGCCGCGCACCAGATCTTCGAGACGCTCCAAGGTTTGATTAAACGCCGTTTTGATCGGTTCGAACTCGTCCACCAGAGTGTTAGGCAACCGGGCTGTTAGGTCGCCATCGGCCAGTGCCGCCAGTCCGCTGATCAACGCGTCCATCGCCTGCCGCGAATGGGTGGTTTCCGTGGCATATTTGACCACTTTATAGGGCCGTCCGCTGGGATCGAAGATCGGATTATAGCTGGCTTGTATCCAGACCTCTTGCCCATCCTTGGTGATACGTTTGAATTCAGCGGACTGGAAATGTCCTTGGCCCAGCTCGCTCCAAAATGACTTGTACGCGGTGCTGTTTGCTTCAGATGGATCGACAAAGATGCGGTGATGTTTGCCGATGATTTCGTTCAGCGTATAACCCAAAGTCGTCAGGAAATTGCCGTTGGCTGTCAGAATCGTACCATCCAGATCGAATTCGATCACCGCCTGCGACTTTGAAATTGCTGCAAGTTGACCGGCAGAATCGGCTGCCTCAAGCTTCATCCTGGTGATGTCCGAGGCGTATTTGACGACCTTTTCGGGTGTCCCGTCAGGGCTCAGAATCGGATTATAGGTGGCTTGAAGCCAGAGTTCCCTGCCACCCTTGCCGATACGCAAAAACTCGCCCGCGTGAAACTTGCCCTTGCCAAGTTTTTCCCAAAACGCCTGATAATCCGCGCTGGTGGCAAATGATTTTTCAACGAACATCCGGTGGTGCTGGCCGATGATTTCGTTCAGCGTATAACCCAAAGTCGTCAGAAAATTGTCGTTGGCCGTGATAACGGTGCCATCCAGCGCAAATTCGATTACAGCTTGAGAAGCGGAAATGGCGGCGATTTTCCCCTCGGATTCCGCCGATTTACGCCGCGCTTGGGTGATATCAATGGCAAACTTGACGATTTTTACCGGGTTTCCCGTCTCGTCAAGCACAGGTATATACGACGCTTCGAGCCAAACGGTTGTGCCATCCTTTGCCACGCGCTGGAACCGCCCGCTGCGCACGGTACCGTCTTGCAACTTGTCCCAGAACGTCCGGTAGTCGGGGTTGCTGGCATAGTCAGAAGACACCAAAACCCTGTGGTGCAGGCCCTTTATCTCGTCCAATTGATAACCTAGCGTCGACAGGAAGTTCTGGTTTGCATCAAGAATGGTCCCATCCATGTCGAACCAGACGACCGATTGAACCATGTTCAAGGCGTTCAAAACAGTCATCGCATCACGATGTGACGTTTCATCAGTCTTGTTACGTTTACCAAAGATCATACACAGCCCATTGCGTTGGAACCGGTGCGCACGGGGGCCGTGCGCGCGGCGTCAAGGTTTCAAGGGACAGGTATTCACGGAAATCTCTAATAAACCGCTAAACTCGTACGTTTTCGGTCAAGCGCCTGAATTTCCTATGGCGCGGCCACGGCACGGGCCAGTGCGCAAAACCCTTCCAGCGAGACCTGCTCGGCGCGCTCGGTTGGTTTGATGCCTGCGGTGGCAAGGCGGTCTTCGATGTCGGGGGCAACCCCCTTGAGGGCTGCGCGCAGCATTTTGCGGCGTTGGTTGAAGGCGGCGGCCACCACGCGGTTCAGCACGGCGGCATCCGCCGGAAAACGCGGCTGGGCCAGTGCGGTCAGATGCACCACGGCAGAAGACACCTTGGGCGGCGGTGTGAAAGCTTCGGGCGGCAGGTTCAGCACGATTTGCGCGTCGGCCCGCCATTGCGCCAGCAACGCCAGCCTCCCGTACGCCTTGGACCCCGGTTCGGCCACGATCCGCTGGGCGACCTCGCGTTGGAACATCAGCGTCAGCGATTGCCAGTAGGGCGGCCAGTCCTTGGGCGTCAGCCAGCGCACCAGCAGTTCGGTGCCGACATTATAGGGCAGATTGGCGGCCACGCGAATGGGCGGGGTCAGATATTGCAGCGGGTCGATCTCCAGCGCGTCGCCTTCGATCACCTGCAAGCGGCCCGGATATGCTTCTGCAATTTCGGCCAGCGCGGGCATGCAGCGGGCGTCTTTCTCGATGGCCAGCACACGGCGCGCCCCTTCGGAAAGCAGACCGCGCGTCAGCCCGCCCGGACCCGGGCCGATTTCCAGCACATCACAACCTGTCAGATCGCCTGCCTGTCGCGCGATCTTGGCGGTCAGGTTCAGGTCGAGCAGAAAATTCTGGCCCAGCGATTTGCGCGCGCGCAGGTCATGGGTGTTGATCACGTCGCGCAGGGGCGGAAGGCTGTCGATGGCGCTCATGTGCGATAGGTTCCCTGTGCCATCCTGTGTGCCATGCGCAAGGCTTCGATCATGGACGACGGATTGGCAACGCCGGTGCCCGCGATGTCAAAGGCGGTGCCGTGGTCGGGCGAGGTGCGGATAAAGGGCAGGCCAAGCGTGACATTCACGCCGCGGTCGAAATCCAGCGTCTTGATCGGAATCAACGCCTGATCGTGATACATGCATATAGCCACATCATAACCCGCGCGGGCTGTGGCGTGAAACATGGTATCAGCGGGCAGCGGGCCGCGCAGGTCAAAACCTTCGGTGGTCATGTCGTCGACCAATTGCGCGATCCAGTCGGTTTCTTCATGGCCCATCGCGCCGCCTTCGCCAGCGTGCGGGTTCAGCCCTGCAACGGCAATGCGGGGCCGGGCGATGCCGAACTGGGCACGCAGACCTTCGGCGGTGATGCGGATGGTTTCGCTTAGCAACGCGGGTGTCAGGGTCTGGGGCACATCTTTCAGTGCGATGTGAATGGTGGTGGGCACCACGCGCAACTGTTCTGATGCCAGCATCATCACGGCGCGCCCCGCACCGGCCAGTGCTTGCAGGTATTCGGTATGTCCGGGATAGGCAAAACCCGCGCCGTCCTTCAGCGCCTTTTTGTGGATCGGTGCTGTGCACAGTGCCGAGGCCTGACCCGATCGCACCAGATCAACACCGCGCGCAATCACGTCAATCACTCCTTGGGCGTTGGCGGGATTGGCGATGCCTGCGGTATTCGGAGCTGAAAAGCGGTGGGGCAGAACGGGCAGGCCGCGTGGCATGGCGGCTGCGGCCTGCGCAGGGTCTTCGATGGTTACAACCGGCACATCGGCGGGCAGGTGGGTCGGGTCACCGATCCAGAACAGCGGCACGTCACCGCGCAATGCAGCCCATGCCTTGGCCGCTATCTCGGGACCGATCCCCGCAGGCTCACCGCAGCTGATCGCAACCGGCAACGCGGCTGCAAGGGTCATTCGCGGGTGATGCGGGCGTCGGCGCGCAGTTCTTGCAGCAGGCTGTCGGAATAGCTGGTCAGGATTTGCTGGCGCAGTTGCAACGCAACCTCTTCACGGTCTGCATTTTCGTTCAGCGCGGCGGTGCGACCGCAAAGCATCAGGAACACCAGTGTGTTGCCATCCGAGCGGGTCAGCGTTGTGGACACTTCGCCGGGGTCAAGCTTGGCGAGTTCGAAGCCGATGTCTTGCGGGATTTCAGACGGCGCAAGGCTGCCACGGTCCAGAACCTCTTCGGGTTGACCCTGGGCCACGCCGTAAAGATCGTCGCAAACGTCCACTTGTGATTTCAGTTTGGCAGCCCGTGCGAGTGTTTCGGGGCTGCGGCCACCGGCCATGTAATAGGCTGCATATTCAATTACCGCATAATCGGGGCTGGGCGCATCGGTTTCCTGAATGTCGCGCAACTGGAACAGGGCCACAGCGTTGGGGATCGGCAGCGGGTCGGTCACTTCGCCCGGCGTCAGGCCCAAAAGCACGCCGCGCAGGCTGGGTGGCAGGGTGTTCAGGTCTACCCAGTCCAGCCGTCCACCGTTGCCCCGCGAGGGCGTCGCGGAATACTGGCGGGCATAACTGGAAAATTCTGCCTCGGATGTGCTGGCCGCAGCCTGTTCGGCGCGGGCCATTGCGGCGGCCTGTTCGTTGGGCGGGGCGGGAATGATGATTTCCGAGATCAGCACACGAATACCACCGGCAGTCCCCGCAGCGGCTAGAGCACGGTCGATGTCGGCCTCGGAGATTTGCACGCGGTTTGCATAGCGGGCGCGGATCAATTCGCGCCATACCAGATTGACGCGGACGAAATCGCGGAACGTCTCGCCCGCGACACCTGCACCTTCCAGCGCCTTGACGAACTCCTCAGTGCTCAGATTGGCGCGGCCTGCAAATTCGGCCAGACCTTCATCCAGCCCTTCGGGTGTCAGTTCAAGCCCCACATCGGTTGCTTCTGTCAGACGCAAACGATCGTCAATCAGCGCTTCAATTGCGCTGTTGCGGGTCGCACCAGTGGAATTAAGCACCTGAAGGAACCGAATGCGTTGCTGCACTTCGAATTCGGTGATCACGCTGTCGTCCACCTTGGCCACCGGTGCAAAGAGGTTTTGCGCCGCAACAGGCAGTGCAGTCGCCACAGTCATAGCCAAGGCCAGTCCAAAGTGTTTCATCGTTTTCCCGCTCATTTCGCCCGCTTTCCGCATGATCTAACGTATTTTTCCGTCCCTTGCGACACCGAGAAGCCCCGCAAGGACACTGTAAAGCCCAGATTGGTCGAGGGCTCAACACTAATCGAGGAACTGTACCGGCGGGTAACCGAGAATTTTGCCGACACACATTCGTTGTTATAAGTCAGGCCCGCGCCCGCATAGGCGGCACGGTCATCCACCAGATCATAGCGCCAATTGGCACTGGCCGTCCAATTGCGGTTCAGATCATAAGTGCTGGCCAATGTCAGTTCCGAAACCGCGAATGCGCGGTCTTCGGCCGCGTCCTCGCCCAGCCAGACATAGCTGCCGCCAATCGTGGTGCGCTTGCCGATCCAGTCGCCGCGCAGCTCAGCCTTGGCCACATCAAAGCTTTCGTTGAACACGGTGCGACCAGTCAACGCCAGCCCGTTGCGGGTTTTCCATTGGCCGGCCAGCAGGAAATCGGATGTGGTGCCCGACAGGCCCGAGGTTTCGGAATAATCCAGCGCGCTTTGGCGGCGCACCACCTGTCCGAACGTCAGACGGGCCTCCCATCCGGCAGGATCAAAGCGCGACCAGTTCACACCATATGCCGCAGCCTGACCGCGTTCGCGGCGGTCGGAACGTGGAAAACGTGACAGCGACAACAGGTTGCCCTCGTCAAATTCGACCCGCGTGCTTTCTTCGTTGGGCACATCCAGATCGCTGCCCCCGACAAAGCCCACTTGAAGGATCGGTTCGAGCATCTGCGTCGAGCCGTCGCCACTGTGGCGCACCAGCGGATAGCGCAGGGTCAGTTGGCCCTGCGGTGTCACACTCGCGTCGTTGTCGGGGAAGGTGGCATCCTGACTGACGCTGAAGGCATCAACCTCGACGCCCAAGCTGGCCTCGGCGCGCACGCCGCCCGTCAGGGTCCAGCTGCGCAGCCATTCGACCCCAAGATTGACCCGCTGCACGTCGCGCCCGTCCACGATACCGTCCAGATTGACATCGGTGTCGACGTCAGATTCGCGATAATGGGCATGGGCACTGCCGCTGAACCGCAACTCGCCGCCCACAGCGCGGGGAAAGAACCGCTTTTCAAAACGCGCGTCCAGCACGTTGGTCGGCAGAGTGTCGTTGTCTTCGGAAACGCGCAAACTGCGGAAGTTGGTGTAGCGCAAGCTGACATACGCGTCGCGCTTGACGCGGGCAACCTCGATCGCACTGGCCAGGCGGTCTTTGCCGGAATAGTTGTAATCCGTCAGATATGCGGTGTCGGTTGTCGTCTCGATGTTGAAGGTCAGGACAAAATCGCGCTTCAGATCAAACCGGCCCGAGCCGAACAGATAACCGCGCGTGTCGCCCGGTTGCAGGTCGTCATCGGACAAGGCCCCCTCGAACGTGATGCGGCCATTGCGGAACGCCTGACGATAGCGGAACTCCATCGTGGTGGTGTGGCTGGTCAGATAGGGCGTCAGCGTCAGATCGCGGTGATCGCCCAGCTTGATGAAATAGGGGACTTTCACGCCCGTGCCCAGTTGCGAGTCGCTGGACAGTGACGGGATCAGAAACCCCGTAGCGCGTTTCAGCGTCGGATCGGGCAGACGCAGGCGCGGCATATAGAACACCGGCACATTGCCGATGCGAAACTGCGCGTCATCGAAATACAGTTGGCGCGCTTGTTTGTCGTGGACCACGCGGCGGGCGCGGATCTGCCACAGGGGCGGGCGTCCGTCATCGCAGACCTGGCACGACGTCACGGCAGTCTTGTACAGTTGTGTATAGCGGCCCCCAACGCGGTTCATCTCGACAGCGGCCAGTTGCAACTGCTGGTTCAGCACCATGCGCGCGCCTGTCAGCAGCCCGTTCTGCAAATCGCGGCTCAGTTCGGCCTGATCGGCAACAATGACCACGTCCTCGCCGTCTTCGATGGTGATCGGACCGGTGATGACCAGCGCACCGGTCTTTTCGTCATAAGTGATGGCAGAGGCGCGCAGGCGGGTGGTGCCCTGATAAGCCTCGACGTTGCCGCGTGCGGTCAGAACGCGATCGCGGGTCACGGTGACATCATCGGCCACCAGCATCGCGGGGCTTGCGCTTTGCGCGGTGCCTTGCTGTGGGTCACTGCCGCTTTGTGCTGACAGCGGCGTTGCCAGCAGCGTCGCTGCCAAAAGGATATGGATCAGTCTGCGCGCCACCTCAGCCGTCCTCTGCATGCAACAGCAGCCCGAGGGCCAGAAAGATCGCGGCGGCAGGTGGTGCCCATGCGGCCAGAACCACGGGAATTTGCCCGTTCTCGCCAAGGATCTGTGCGAAACTGCGGATGAAATACAAACCGAACCCCAAAAGCACTGCTGCCAGCACCGCCGTTCCGGTGCCCCCGAAACGGGTATGCCGCATGGTGAAGGCAGCGGCAACAAGAACCATCGCCATCAAAAACAGCGGCCGTGCCAATTCTGTCTGAAACCACACGATCTGGTGACGTGCGGAAAAGCCTGCCTGTTCCAGCTGAAGGATATAGGTGGGCATGTCCCAGATCGATACGCCGCCCAGCGTACCAAGGGTTTCGCGGATACGGTCCAGTGTCAGGGTTGAGGGCACGCGCAGCAATGCGTGGGTCTGGGCGCTGGCTTCTGGGTTCACATCTGCGGCAAGCGGCCAGACTTTGGCATCACGCAGCGCCCATGCGCCATTGCCAAGGGCGGCGCTGCCTGCTTCGATCCGGCGCATCGGGCCGCCCTGCGGGGCATATTCCAGAAATGTCACATCATAAAACACCGAGGCATCGGCGTTGGACCGTGCGGCACGGATCACCGTCTGGCCTTCGGCGCCTCCCTGACGCAGCCAAACGCCGTCGCCCGACATCAGCACCGCCGCTTGACCGCCGTTGCGATAGGTATCCGACAGGATGGTATAGCGTTTGGCGGTCGCGGCCACGATGGGCCCAAGTGTCGTAACCGCCAGCAACCCGATCACCAGCGCCACCATCACCGGTGCCACCAGCGCGCTTAGCGCCGAGCGACCTGCGGCGCGGGTCACCACCAGTTCGGAACTGCGGGCCAGACCGATAAACAGCACCACAGTGGCAAGGATCACAATCAGCGGCAGGATCTGGTTGATGGTTTCCGGTGTGTGCAGCAACGTCAGGCCAATGCGCTGGGGCAGGCTGACGTCATAATCGGAAAACCGGCGGGTTTGTTCGATCAGATCGACCAGCGCCACCAGTGCAAAAAACACAGCCGTCAGCATTGCAAAGGCAATGGCAAAGCGGCGGGCAAAGTAGAAATGCAGGATCATATTGCGTCCACCGTCAATGGCCTGCGGCGGCGCAGAAGGGCCGGACGGGTGGCCCAAGTCAACATGCCAGTCACCAGAACCGCGCCCAGCAGCGACGGCAGATACATCGTCGGCCACAGGCTGGCATCGGCCAGCACCATCCGTGAAAAGGTGCTGCGCAACCCGTCTATCGCAATCAGCAGACCAAAGGCGATCACCGCCTCGCGCCAGACGCCGAACCGCGAGTAACCGCCGACCATCAACGTGGAAAAGCCGATCAGCGCCGCGACAATGCAAAATAACGGCTGCGCAAAGCGGCTGTGAACCTCTTCGGAAATGGCGCCGTTCCGCGCACCGGTCTCGTCGGCGATGCGATCCCAATCCTCGGTTAACAGCGACAGCGTGCTCATGTTACGGATCGAACCTGTAACCTCGGTGTTGCTGCTGACCAGCGTGGTGATGTCAAAGGAAAAGTCCTGAAATTTAGCTGTCGAAAGACGGTTGTCTGCGACGTCCAGCCGTTGCGCCAGACCATCGACCATGATCAGCGTGGTGCCTGCATCGTTGCGCACCAGATAGGCTTCTGCAGCGGTATAGATCGCCCGCTGCGCCGGATTGCGACGGTCTGACAGGAACACATCTCGCAGCACGCCGTCTTCCCCGATTGCGCGGGTATAGAAAGTGACTTGGGTCGCAGGCGACAGGAACGTGCCTTCGGTCAGCAAGCGGGACGTGACATTGCGTGAAATCTCGGCCTCGCGGATGCTCAGCTGTCCTTGGGCCGCAGGCACCAGCGCATGTGACAGCAGGGTCATCATCGCAGCCACGATCAGCCCGTAAACTACCACAGGCCGCGCCAGCCGCCACGGACCCGATCCGGTGGCCTGCATCACCACCAGTTCGGATTCGCCCGACAGCCGGTTGGTGACATAAACGGACGCGGCAAAAGTGGCGATCGGCAGCACGGTCACGATCAGCTTGGGCAGGCTCAGCGAGGTAAATTCCAGAAACACAAGCGCGGTTTGCCCGTCACCGATCAAGCGGTCGAACAGCACCACAGCGCGGTTGATCCAGAACACAGCCACCAGCACCAGCGCGAAAAAGCCGAATAACAGCAGGAACTGCGACAGCATATACCTGTCGAATCTGGCCACATAACCCCCCGGTTGCGCATAGTTGTGCAAAGTTGGCAGCAACTTACCCCAAGGGTTCGCGGTGGGGAACCTGTATTTCCACCATATTTACGCCGCAGGCAGTTTGGTGCCCGTTTGTGGCACTGGTCGCTCTGGCCATGCCTGCGAGCCCGCGCTAACTGTTGCAAAACCGGATTTCGACAACACCCCCGCGAAAGGATGCGCCATGACCGCCCGACCGACACCGATGACCAAAGTCAGCTTCGAGGAACTGGACATTGAGGCGCTGGCCAAGGCCGAGGGGCGCGTCGCCGTGGTGGTGGCCGCCGATGGCAAGATGGACGCGGCAGGCCGTCGTATCAACAAGCTGACCAAAGGCGCGCTGGCGCGGCTGGCCGCCAGCAAGGCCTTTGGAGAACTCAAGCAGGGTGGCATGCTCAGCCTGTCGGTGCCCGGTGGGATGGCTGCCGAAGCGGTCGACGTTTTGTGCCTCTCGCGCCGCCCTTCCATCAAGGATGCGCGCAAGGCGGGGGCAGCGCTGGCGAAAGTGCGCGGCAAGTCGGACTTGTTGGTTCTGACCGGCAACATGCGATATGCGGCCGAGCTGGGATTTGGCCTGGCGATGCGCGACTATGGGTTCAACGCACACAAGACCGACGCCAAGCCCGCAGAAGGTTCGGTGCGTATCATGTGCGCAAAACCCGAAGAAAAACAGGCCTCGGCGGTGCCGCTGATGGCCGTAGCCGAAGGCGCGTTCTTTACCCGTGATCTGGTAAACGAGCCCGCCAATGTGTTGACCACAACTGAGTTTGCCGGCCGGCTGAAAGCAATGGAAGACTTGGGCCTGTCCGTTGAGGTTCTAGATGAAGATCACCTCACAAGTCTTGGAATGAAATCACTTTTGTGTGTAGGACAAGGATCTGACAGCCCGTCCAAAGTGGTTGTGATGCAGTGGAATGGCGGTGCCAAGGATGACGCACCGCTGGCGCTGGTCGGCAAGGGGGTCGTCTTTGACACTGGCGGCATCAGCCTGAAACCGGCTGCTGGCATGGAAGATATGACAATGGATATGGGCGGCGCAGGTGTTGTGGCGGGTGTGATGCGCGCGCTGGCACTGCGCAAGGCCAAGGCGAATGTTGTCGGGCTGGTCGGGCTGGTCGAGAACATGCCCTCGGGCAACGCTGTGCGCCCCGGTGACGTGGTTACGTCGATGAAGGGTGACACAATCGAGGTGATCAACACCGACGCCGAGGGCCGTCTCGTGCTGTGCGACGTGATGTGGTACGCGCAAGAGCGGTTCAAACCCGCGGGCATGATTGATCTGGCGACGCTGACGGGTGCGATCATTATCGGCCTTGGCCATGAAAACGCGGGCGTGTTTTCCAACGATGACACGCTGTGCAACGCGTTCCTGAAATCTGCGCAATCCGAGAATGAAGGCGCATGGCGGATGCCACTGGGCAAAGCCTATGACGATCAACTGAAAAGTCGCATTGCCGATATGAAAAACGTAGGCGGACGGCCCGCCGGTTCAATTACTGCGGCACAGTTTCTAAAACGGTTCGTCAATGACGACACTCCGTGGATTCACCTTGATATTGCCGGTGTCGCCTCGGTCACGTCCGAAACGGCGCTGGCACCCAAAGGGGCGACAGGTTGGGGTGTCGCGGCGCTGAACCGGTTGGTGTCGGATATGTTCGAAGGCAAATAAGTCATGGGGGCTGCCTATTTCTACCACCTGACCCAGCGTTCGATGGAGGACACTTTGTCGATGCTGCTGGGCAAGGCGCGCGGCGCGGGTTGGCGTGTGGCCGTGCGTGGCTGCGAGGTCAGACGCATGGCGCATTTGGATGACCGGCTGTGGCAAAGTGACGGATTCGTGCCGCACGGGGTTGCGGGCGGCGCGCATGATACACTTCAGCCGATCCTGCTGACCACGCAAGCCGATTGCCCCAATGGCGCCACCTGTATCATGGCGGTGGACGGTGCCAGTGTAAGTGCCGAGGAAGTGGCAAGGATGGAGCGGGTGTGCATCCTGTTCAACGGCCACGACCCGCAGGAACTGGACACCGCGCGCGGTCAGTGGAAAGCATTGAAAGACGCAGGTGCCACGGCGCAATATTGGTCAGACGAGTCTGGCCACTGGGAGAAAAAGGCTGAAACCTGAACCGCTTAACGGATCAGGGTCAACGTATCGCGGGCAATCGAGATGTTGCCCCAATGTTGCAGATACCCCATTCCCAGCAGCGATCTAAACATCTCGCCGCCCGTGACGACGGCCCGCACGTTGCGATCCTCGATCGGTCCCAGCGCGATGCGATCCAGCCGCACCGAGGCGGTGGCGACCTCGCCATTTGCGGTGTTCGCGCGTCCGAGAAAGTTCAACGCGTCCACATTGATGCCTGCGCGTATCGCGTCTGCCTTGGTCAAAACGATGTCGGTGGCCCCTGTGTCCACGACAAAGCGCACGTCGGTATCGTTGATTTTTAGGGTCAGGTAGTAATGTCCGTCGCGGCTGCGCGGGACCGTGACGGTGTTCTCGCCCACCACGTTGGCCCGATAGGGCATCGAGGCACGCGAGATGTCATCCCACAGGCCCACTGCGGCAACCGCACCCAGAATGATCAGCCCCCAGACGGCGGCATATTGCAATGTCTTGTTCATTGAAGTGCGCCTTGCTGCAAAGGCCCAGCCGACGACCATCAGCAAAAGCAGTACCAGATAGATCAGGCGGCCCGTGTCAAACGTATCCATAGAGCAAATATAGGCAGGATCGCAGCCTAGCCAAGACCTTCGTAAAAACTGAACGCGCGCAGCCCGTCCAGAACGAACTGCACCGACAGGGCCGCCAGCAACATGCCCAAAAGGCGTGTGACCACGGTGATGCCGGTTTTGCCAAGGGCGCGTTCCAGCAGGCCAGAGGCCAGAAACAGCATCAGGACCACCAGCAGCACGGCCAACGTGATGGCCGCCACAATGCCCAATCCGGCAATGCCCGGTTGCTGGCCAGTCAGCAGGATCACCGAAGCAATGGCACCGGGGCCTGCGATCAGCGGGATCGCCAGCGGAAAGATGGACGGATCATCGCCATGATCTTCCGACGTATCCTCACGCCGCTTGGTGCGACGTTCAAACAGCATGTCAAGGGCAGTGATGAACAGCAAAATACCACCCGCCACACGGAAGGCAGGCATGGAAATACCAACGAAACCAAGCAGTTTCTCGCCAAAAGCGGCAAAGGCCAGCAGCACCAGAAATCCGGTTGTACATGATCGCACCGCGATGGCGCGGCGGCGCTGTCTGGTCATGCCTTGGGTCAACGCCACGAACAGCGGCGCCATGCCAAGCGGGTCGATCACCACGAACATGGTGACAAAGGCGGTGATCAGAAAGGCGGTGTCGATCATATCGGGCTCCGGATGAGGGGGCTTGGGCGATGCCCCCGACGCTGCAGCGCCTTCCCCGTGATGTTCTGAACCACGACATGGATCAGACGGTTTCGGCACTCTCCAGCTTTTCCAGCGACGCCATCCACATGGCTTCGGCGCGGTCCAGCGCGTTCATCACTTCGGCGTATTTCTTCTGCCAGACTTCCGCCTCGCCTGATTTGGTGTCTTCATAAAGCGCAGGATCGGCCAGCTTCTTGGCCAATTTGTCGCGCATCTCGTTCAACTTGTCCACGCGGGCTTCGGATTTGCGGGCTTCGGCGCGCAGTTCCAATACCTTTTCGCGGCTGGCGCGCTTGGGCTTGGGCGCTTCGAGCTTGGCGGGTTTGACCGGTTTTTCAGCCGAAAGCAGCATCTTGCGATAGGCTTCAAGGTCTTCTTCATAGGGGCGCACGGTGCCATCCGACACCAGCCACAGACGATCGGCAACGAGGCCGAGCAGGTGCATGTCGTGGCTGACAAGGATCACGGCACCGGTATAGGCAGTCAGCGCCTCGACCAGCGCCTCGCGGGATTCGATATCAAGGTGGTTGGTCGGCTCATCCAAAATCAGCAGGTGCGGCGCGTCGATGGTGGCCAGCAGCAGCGACAGTCGCGCCTTTTGCCCACCCGAAAGGCGGCCCACGGCGGTGTCGGCCTGATCAGGACCAAGACCGAAACCCGCCAAAGTGGCGCGCAGTTTCGACTGCATCACACCGGGGCGCATGGTTTGCAGGTGTTGCAGGGGCGTTTCGTCAATGTGCAACTCGTCGACCTGATGCTGGGCAAAGTAACCGATGCGCAGCTTGGTCGAACGGGTCGCCTTGCCTGACATTAACGGCAGACGGTCGGACAGCAGTTTCGACAGGGTCGATTTGCCCTGACCGTTCTTGCCCAGCAGCGCAATACGGTCGTCCTGATCAATGCGCAGGTTCAGTTTCGACAACACGATGGTGTCGCCATAACCCGTGGTGCCGCCTTCGATGTTGATGATGGGCGGCGAAAGCTCTTCCGGCTCGGGGAAGGTGAACACACGTTTGGCCGCATCTTCGGGGGCCGATATCATGTCCATCTTTTCGATCATCTTCAGACGCGATTGCGCCTGTTTGGCCTTCGACGCCTTGGCCTTGAACCGGTCCACAAAGCTTTGCATGTGGTCGCGGCGAGCCTGTTGCTTTTTGGCCATCGCCGCCTGCACCGCACGGCGTTCGGCGCGCTGGCGGGCGAACTGGTCATAGGGGCCGGAATAATAGGTCAGCTGGCGTTCTTCCAGATGCAGGATCGCACCCACCGCACGGTTCAACAGGCCACGGTCGTGACTGATGATGATGACAGTGTGTGGGTATTTGGCCAGATAGGCCTCTAGCCACAGCGCCCCTTCAAGGTCGAGATAGTTGGTCGGTTCGTCCAACAGCAAAAGATCGGGCTGAGAAAACAGCACAGCAGCCAGCGCCACGCGCATCCGCCAGCCGCCCGAGAAATCGGAACAGGGTTTCAACTGTTCGGCATCGTCAAATCCCAAGCCCTTGAGGATGGTTGCAGCACGCGCCTCGGCGGACCATGCGTCGATGTCGGCCAGACGGGTCTGGATTTCGGCGATGCGGGCGGGGTCGGTGCTGTCGTCGGCCATCAGTTCGGCCCGCTCGGTGTCGGCGGCCAGAACCGTATCCAGCAGCGAGGTCGACGAGGCAGGCACCTCTTGGGCCACACCGCCGATGCGCGCCTTGGAGGGAAGCGATATGCTTCCGCCCTCAAGGACCAGCTCGCGGCGGATCAGCTTGAACAGCGTGGTCTTGCCCGTGCCGTTGGCACCGATCAGGCCCACTTTGTGACCGTCGGGGATGACAGCGGAGGCACCTTCGAACAAAGGACGGCCCGCGATGGAATAGGATATATCTGATATGCGCAACATAGGCGCGGTGTGCCGCAACGCAGCGGCGGCGTCAATCGCCGCTTTTCAAGCGTCAAGCCCCATGCTATCGGAGCCGCGATTTCAATTCACGGGGGCCGCAGGTGTGGTGCCCGAACATCTGGAGCACTATCATGGGCCTTGAACGCACATTCTCGATCATCAAACCCGACGCAACACGCCGCAACCTGACGGGCGCGATCAACGCCAAGTTCGAAGAAGCTGGCCTGCGCATCGTTGCACAAAAACGCATTCACCTGACCAAGGCGCAAGCGGGCGAGTTCTACAAAGTCCACGCCGAGCGTCCTTTTTATGACGAGCTGTGCGAATTCATGGCGTCCGCGCCGATCGTCGCACAGGTTCTGGAAGGCGAAGGTGCCATCGCGAAAAACCGCGAAGTCATGGGCGCCACCAACCCCGCAGACGCAGCCGCCGGCACCATCCGCGCCGAATTCGCTGAAAGCGTTGGCGAAAACTCGGTTCACGGGTCGGACGCACCGGAAACAGCCGCCGTGGAAATCGCGTATTTCTTCTCGGGTCTGGAACTGGTGGGCTAAGCCACTGCATCACAGGGCTTCGGCCTTGATGTTGTGAAACGATCGGGGGCGGGTGCGCGGGCATCCGTCCCTTTTCTTTTGAAAGTGATCTGTCTTGCGTGAACGCAAACTTGGGATCAACGCGCCAGCCCGTTCGGGATCATCGGCGCGGTCACGTCGCCAGTTGCGGGCTGATCCCTACGCACAGGCCGTCACCCAGTCCCGTGACGGGTGGTGTTTTCACAGTCCATCTTTTCAGTGATGATCAGATCGTTGCCAAGCACGCCCGCAAGCGACGACAGGATTTTGTCGTCGGACGTTGCACCAAGCGAGATCGAACGTTGATAGGTGCGGCCGTATTTTTTCATAGCGATAATTGGTTTGCCCGAAACACGGATTCTGAAAGGAACTCTGGGACTGACATCTACACCTTACGGCCGCACAGCCATTTCTTGCGCCTCGACATGGGCACGCAGCAATTTCACGTTCCGGCTGTTGGCCTTCCAACCGATGTCAAACAGATCACCAACTAGCGGGATCGACCCGATTACAGCGTCGATGCCGATGTTCACACCCATACGCGCAACAAGGCTTGGCGGTGCGCCTATGCGGCGTGCCTGTACCACGATGTAGCCCGCAGGGCCCAGTGCCAGCAGGTCACCAACGCCGGGCACAAGGCCCAAAATACTGTCCAGCCCGACGCGCACACCGATCAGCGGAATGCGCAGCGCGCGGTCCATATTATGGGCCACCCGATCAAGATGGTCCAGCCGTGCGGCAAGGCCGGGTTCAGGCATGTGTGGGGTTACGGGCAATGATATAGACCGCGTGGACGATGCCAGGGATATAGCCCAAAAGGGTCAGCAAGATATTCAGCCAGAAATGTTTGCCAAGACCTTCTTGAAGGAAGACGCCCAAGGGCGGCAGAAGGATGGCGATCAAGATGCGTAGCAGGTCCATGTCAGGGCTCCGATGTTCGCTTGCGTTGTCTTGGTAACGACAATCGCGGCGTCAAAGTTCCCTGAGGAGCGGCCTCAGAGGCTGGCGTAATCGGTGATCGGGGGGCGTGGACGGGTCGGTACCGGCTGACTGCCCTGCGCGGACACGGGCGGTTTTGGCTGGCTTTGTGCGTGCTGAAACATTGTCGTACCTTTTGCTTGGGGTGTCCGGCCTGACAAGGGCGACAGGCAATAAGACCGATGCGGACCAATGTGCACGTCCGCACGGATACCTCAGAGGTCGGATTATGGCGAAATCAAGGAATTTGCAGCAATTCCAGCGTGTAAAGCGTGGTCTGGCGGTAATTGTCACCGGATCGCAACGCAATTGACGGAAACCCGTCGTGGTGCGGAGCGTCGGGCCAGCCCTGTGGTTCAAGCGCGATTCCCGCGTATGGGCCAGTACGCGCGCCCGTGTTGGCGCTGTTCTGGGTGTCGCGCAGGCCCGCACCATCATAGACCTGCAAGCCCGGTTCGGTGGTGGCAATGCTTAGCTGCATGGAATTCGGGCCGGTCAAACGTGCGGCAGGGCGCAGGGCGTCGCTGCGGGCAGGGGCCAGACACAGGTTGTGATCAAGCGCTGCGGCGTCAATCAGGGGTGTGGACGTGCGTGCCACAAGGCCAAGGTCTGCCACACTGGCCTGCGCACCTGTCGGCAACTTGTCGGGCCCGACGGGCAGGTAACTGTCGGCATGAACCAGCAGATGATGGCCGCGCACGTCGCCTTGGCCTGCAAGGTTCCAATAGGGGTGGTGCGCGATATTCACCAGCGTCGTGCGGTCGGTGGTGGCACAAATGTCCAGCCGCAGCGCAGCGTGCTCCAGCGCATAGCGCGCGGTAATCACGCGCCGTCCGGGCAGGCCGCAATCGCCATGCAACAGGGTCAGGGCAAAGGTTACGCTGTCTTTGCTGTGTTCGGTCACCTTCCAGATGCGGGTATGGATGCCCTGATCGCCACTGTGCAGGCAATTGACGCCCTCGTTCGGCTGTATCTGCCAGCGGGTGCCGTCAATTGTCACCGCAGCCCCGCCAATCCGGTTGGCCACGGGCCCGACCAGCGCCCCCATATAGCCGCCTTTCGCACCATCCACCCAGCCCAGCACAAGGCTGCGGGGAACGGCACTGTGCCACAATGCGTTCAAGGCAGCCCCCTGAGGCAAAAGTCGCGCGCGCAAGGTGCCGTTTGAAATCTCGAGGTAATCTGCTGTCATGCACATATTCTGCCGCAGCGATCAGCGCTTGACCATCACCCTTTGCATGGCTTTGTGTGGCCTTGGATATAAAGGATGCCCCGAATGAACGACGCTGACCACGTATCAACCCATGACGCCGCTGCGGATGTCCGCAATGACACCATCAAGATCTATGTTGACGGCAATATCGTCCACCGCGACGAGGCCAAAGTGTCGGTCTATGACAGCGGGTTCATGCTGGGTGACGGCATCTGGGAGGGGCTGCGGCTTTATGACGGAGTTCTGAGCTTTCTTGATGCGCATCTGGACCGGCTGTACGAGGCGGCGCTTTATCTTGATCTTGATATCGGCATGGACGGCGATCAGCTGACTGCCGCGATTCACGACACGTTGCGGGCCAACGACATGCACACCGACGTACACCTGCGGGTGATGGTCACGCGCGGGCGCAAGCGCAAACCGTTCCAGCATCCGCATCTAAGCATGTGGGGCAGCACCATCGTGATCATTGCTGAACATTCGAAACCAGACGAGACGATGGTGCAGCGCGGTATCCGCCTGCACACTGTGCCCCATCACCGCGGGTTGCCGTTGACGCAAGACGCCAAGCTGAATTCACATTCAAAACTGAACTGCATCATTGCCTTGAACCACGCGATCCGTGCAGGCGCGGACGAGGCGCTGATGCTGGACCCGTTCGGGTTTGTGAACACCACCAACGCCTGCAACTTTTTCATCGTGCGCAAGGGGGCGGTTTGGACATCGACCGGCGATTATTGCATGAACGGCATCACCCGCCAGAAGGTGATCGACCTGTGCCGCGAGAATGCGATTCCGGTATACGAACGGAATTTCTCGCTGGTGGACACCTATGGCGCGGACGAGGCGTTTCTGACCGGCACATTTGGTGCGCAAACGCCGGTGTTCGAGATCGACGGGCGCGAGATCGGTGGCGGCAAGGCGGGGCCAGTGTTCCACCGCATTCGCGGGCTTTACAAGGATCTGATTGCAGAGCAGGTGGCGCTGGCCAAAGGTTGAGGGAACGGGAAATGCAATGACAGCGCCCATATTGTGCTCGGGCGCTGTCGGGCAGTTTTCGTTTCGCTCTTTGGGCTGACTGTCAGCGGCGATCAGGGCTGTTGTCGTCATCGTCCAGCAATATGCGCGCTGACGTTCCCGCCTCGTCGTCGTACTGCCCGCTGCGCACAGTCCACAGAAAGGCACACAGCCCCAAGGCACCAAGGATGATCGACACCGGTATCAGAATGAGCAGGATGTTCATCTAACCCTCCGGATGCGCATGGCGTTTGCCAGAACAGTCAGTGACGACACCGACATTGCGATTGCCGCCAACAGCGGTGTCGCCATCCCCGCCAATGCCACAGGCACCGCGATGAAGTTATAGACCGCGGCGATGGTAAAGTTCTGTTTCGACAAATGCGTAGCGGCCCTCGCCACCGAGATCAACAGCGGCAGATCGGCAAGGCTGTCGTTCAGGATCACAATATCGGCAGCATTGCGCGCCGCATCCAGCGCCGAAGAGGGGGCGACCGAGGCATGGGCCGCCGCCAGCGCCGCCGCATCATTCAACCCGTCGCCCACCATCATCACACGATCACCGCCATCGGCAAGCGCCTGAAGCTGGTCGTGTTTGTGGGTGGCGCTGATGCCTGCCTGCCGGTCCTCGATGTGCAGTGTATCGGCCAGCGGCGTCACAGCAGATAGACGATCGCCGCTGATGATACCCGGACGTAACCCCAAGGCGCGCAGCCCGTCTACGGCGGTTTGCGCACCCGAACGCAGCACCTCGGTCAGGGGCAGGGCAATTGCAGGGTCAGAGCCGATGCGCAGGCCCGGACCGTCAAAATCCGCACCCAGCCAGCTGCCGCTGCCCAGTTGCACCAGCCCGTCCACGCTCAGTCCCTGAACACCTTTGCCCGGCACTTCGACCACGCCGCTCAGCACGGCAGGCTCTCCTTCGGGCAGGGCGGCCAGAATCGCACGCGACACCGGATGGGTCGAGCTTTGGGCCAAGGCCCGTGCGACGGCCTGTTGCGCAGGGTTCAACAGATCGACCACAGCTCTGGACGCGGGAATGGTCAGCGTGCCGGTTTTGTCGAACATCACCACGTTGGTTTCCGCCAGTCGTTCCAGTGCAGTACCGGATTTGACCAAAAACCCTTTGCTGTAAAGCTGTGCGATGGCGGCTGTGGACACAGCAGGCACCGCAAGCCCCAGCGCACAGGGGCAGGTGATGATCAGCACGGCAACGGCCACATTCAGCGCTTGACGCACATCTCCCCCGATGACGGCCCAACCGATAAAGGCAAAAAGCGCCAGCAAATGCACTGCCGGCGCATAGATCGCCGCCGCGCGGTCGGCAAGTGCGGTATAACTGTTGCGGCTGTTCTCGGCCATTTCGACCATCGCGGCGACGCGGCGCAGGGTGGTGTCGGCCCCCACGGCGGTGGCTTGTACCTTGAACGGCGCGCCAAGATTGATCTCGCCGGCCTGCACCGTATTGCCGGTGATCGAACGCACGGGCGCGCTCTCTCCGGTCAGAAAGGCGCGGTCGGTGGTGGCCTCAGGGCTGATCAACCTACCATCCACGGGCACCCGCACGCCGGTGGGGATCAACACAGCATCACCCACAGCCAGTTCGCTGACCGGCACGGTTCGCGCGCCGTCGCCTGTCAGTTTTTGGGCGCTGTGTACCTCCAATGCGGCCAGATCCCGTGCCGCCGAACGCGCGGAACGGCGGCTGCGGTGATCCAGATAGCGGCCAATCAGCAGGAAGAACGTCAGCGACAGGGCGGCATCGAAATAGGCGTGCAAGCCGTGGTTCAGCACCTCGTAAAACGACATCCCCGCCGCCAGCAGGATCGCCAGCGAAATCGGCACATCCATGTTCAGACGCCGTACCCGCAGCGCGCTCCATGCGCTGGCAAAGAACGGCTGGCCGCAGAACAGCACCGCAGGCAGTGAAATGGCTGCTGAAATCATGTGAAACAGTTCGCGGGTAGAATCCGAAGCGCCCGACCAGATCGCCACAGAGAACAGCATCACGTTCATCATCGCAAAACCGGCCACCGCCAGTTTGACCAGCAAACGCTGCCCCTCGGGGTCTTTGCCGTTGTCCAGAACCGCGCTGTCCATCGGATGCGCTTCAAAGCCCGCATCGCGCAGACGAGCCACCAAAGCGGCATCGCTCAGGGTTTTGGTCTGAACGCTGACCCGTTTCAGCGACAGGTTCACCCGAGCCGCCGACACCCCCGGCATGCTGCGCAGGCTGCGTTCCACCGAACCGATACAGGCGGCACAGTGGATCGTGGGCAGAGACAGGATGATATCCGGTGCATCAATCTCTTGCTGCGCGATATGCCCGGCCAGCGGGGCGGCAACACAGGCAGGACAGGCAGACAGGGTGGTCATGACGGCACATGCGCGACGATCACGCGCTGTTGGAACAAGGTGCCATCGGGCGCACGCATCTTCAGCCGCAGGTTCCAGTTGCCCGGCCCTGCCACAACCGGCGCCACAAAGGCGGTGCCGTCAAAGACAAATTCGGGCGTCTGGTCGGCGGCCACGCTGGTGGCGCGGCCAAAAGTGGCCTGTTGCAGTTCGGGCGCGATGGGCTGGCCCGCGTGGCTGATGAAAAGGCGCAGGGTGTCGTCGGTGACTTCGGCGTTGACGGTCCACGCCAGCGCCTCTTGGGCTGCGCGGTCCGCATCGAAGGACTGCGAAGCGACATAGGAATTTTTCACCTCAAGTCCCGGAAAGGTCGCCACAGCCTGATAGGCCAGCGTCAGGTTCACCGCGATGATGACGCCAAAGGCGGCAACAAAGCCTGTAAAAACATGCCATCCTTTGATTTCGCGTGTCATTGGGCGCCCCTTCCGTTGAATGTTGTGGCCTTCGAGGCGCGAATTTGCGCTGTCACATCCTCGACCCACAGCCGCAAGGCGGTGGAGTCGGCCGATGCTGCCGGATCACCGGCCCGTGCGGTCACATAGACCCGTTGTAGCACAGTGGTGTCGGCGGGCACTGCCACATTCAGGTTGTCGCTCCCCTCAAGCGCGATACGCATCAATGCGTCGCTGCTCAGGCTCAGGCGGAAGACCCGCTCTTCGCCCGCTTTGTTGCGCAGACGTACGTCATAAATGTTGCGCACATCGCCGTCGGACAGCACCACAAAGGTCGGGTTGCGCACGGGGCTGACGGTCAGTTCGATGTCCGAGCGGATGAACAGCGCATAAAGCAGGCCGACACCCACCAGCAGCCACATCACGGTATACAGGATGGTGCGGGGGCGTAATATGTGCCGCCACAGCGGTTTGGGTGCGGCACCGGCGCGTTCGGCCGGTTCATCCGACAGCGCCAGATAGTCGATCAGGCCGCGCGGTTTACCAATGCGTGCCATCACGTCGTCGCAGGCGTCAATGCACAGCGCGCAGGTGATGCACTCCATCTGCTGGCCGTTGCGGATATCGATGCCCATCGGGCAGACATTGACGCAGGCCATGCAGTCGATGCAATCGCCGTGCTCGTTCGCGATGTCCAATTTGGGTGGTGTTGCGGGTTGCGCTTCCTTGCCGGGATAGGGCGTGCCTGCATAGCGCGCCACGCCTGCACCCGCGGCCTGTGCCTCGGCCACGGCCTTTTGCGCCTCGGCGGCTTTGCGGTTCTTGACATTGCCTTTGCCGCGCGGCTCGCCGCGCCAGTCGCGGTAAGCGACGGTGATGGTGTCGGGGTCCATCATTGCCGCCTGAATACGCGGCCAAGGACACATGTAGATGCACACCTGTTCGCGCAGGAATCCGCCAAAGATAAAGGTCGTCGCGGTTAGGATGGCGATGGTAATGTAGGCGGCAGGATGCGAGTCAAAGGACAGTAGATCGCGCAGCAGAGTGGGCGCGTCGGTGAAATAGAACACCCAAGCGCCACCGGTGGCCACGGCAATCATCAGCCAGACTGCCCATTTGGTCAGCCGCAGCCGCCATTTGCGCACGTCCCACGTGGCCTTGTGCAGGCGCAGACGGGCGTTGCGATCACCCTCGATCCAGCGTTCGACCAGCAAGAACAGATCGGTCCAGACGGTCTGGGGGCAAGTGTACCCGCACCAGACCCGACCCAGCGCCGATGTGAACAGGAACAATCCCAGCCCTGCCATGATCAACAGGCCTGCGACAAAATAAAACTCGTGCGGCCAGATCTCGATCCACAGAAAGTAAAAGCGGCGGTTGGCCAGATCAATCAGCACCGCTTGGTCGGGCAGGCTGACGCCACGGTCCCAGCGCAGCCAGGGTGTGAGATAGTAGATGCCAAGGGTGACGGCCATGATCCACCATTTGAAACGGCGGAAAAAGCCATTGACGCGACGCGGAAAAATCGGCGTGCGCGCGGCATAAAGCGGTTGGTTTGTTTGGGAAGTCATATCACCTGATCCTGTTCGCATCGCCTGTTTAGGGCATGGCGCACCCATCAGCCTTGATCTGCATCAATAACTTCCCCGAAGCGGTACAAGTGCGAACAGGTCCGCTTCGGGGGCGACTGCCCCGAAGGGCGTCTTTTCCGCCTTATTCACCTCCTCCAAGACTGTGAACATAGGCGGAAACGGCACGAATATCGGCCTCTTTCAGGCGTGGACCCCAAGGGGGCATAACACCAAATCGTGCTTTTTCGACGGTGATGCGCAAAGTGTCACGGTCCCCGCCATAGAGCCAGATGGCGTCAGCAAGGTTGGGTGCACCCAAGTCGCGCATGCCCAGACCTGCGTCACCGTGACACGATGAACAGTTGTCGGCATAGACCACGGCCCCTTGTTCGGCCAGCGCCGCGTCAAACTCGGTGCTGGACAGCGACACCACATGCTCGACCACCGCGTCGATTTCCGCAGGCTCCAGAATATCCTCAAAGGCGGGCATTTCGGAATAAAGCGCGTCGTCGTCGATGGTGTTGCGGATGCCGTGGCGCACAGTTGTCATGATCTGCTCCACGTCGCCGCCCCACAGCCAGTCGTCGTCCAGCAGGTTGGGATAGCCTTTGGCACCAGCCGCCCCCGAGCCGTGGCATTGCGAACAGTTGGCGCGGAACACCGCGCCACCGCGCGCGATGGCATAGCGGTTCAGGTCGGGATCTTCCGGCAGGGCAGGCATATCGGAGGCCACAAGCTGCGCCACCAGATCAGCGTTTGTGTTTTCGTGGGCAGCAATGTCGGCGGCCACATTGGCGCGGGTCGACCAGCCCATAACCCCAGAAGTGGCACCGGAAATCATCGGCCACGCAGGGTAGGCGATGGTATAGCCGATGGCCCAGATGATGGTCAGGTACAGGGTCCACAGCCACCAGCGTGGCAACGGGTTGTTCAGCTCTTCGATGCCGTCCCAGTTGTGGCCGGTGGTTTCGACGCCGGTGACCTTGTCAGTCTTGCGCTTAGACATCGGTCGGTCCTTTCTTGGTGGTGCTGCGGTTTGCAGTCGGGGGCGTGTCGTCGCGCAGCGGAATGTTTGCAATTGCGTCGTAGGTCTTGGACCCGCCGGGCCGGAAGGCCCACAGAATGACCGCGACAAAGAATACGAACATCGCCAAAAGCACCCAACTGTCGGCAAGTTCACGCATGAAGGAATAGGTGTCCATCAAAGCCTCCTATCGGCTGTCGGCGGGGGTAAAGGTCGAGAAGTCGACCATTGTGCCAAGCACCTGCAAATAGGCGATCAACGCGTCCATTTCGGTCAGCTCGGGCTGGCCGTCAAAGTTCGAGACAGCCGCGCCGGGATAGCGTTCCAGCATAGCGTCATAGTCGGCGTCGGGATCAGCTTGCACGCGGAAATCCGATGCGGCAGCGGCGATCATATCGTCGTCATAGGGCACGCCCACGAAACGGTGCGTCTTGAGCAGCGCTTCGATGTGGGTGGGCTCGATGGGGGTATCCGACAGGAACGCGTACTTGGGCATGATCGATTCCGGCACCACCGATTGCGGGTCGGTCAGGTGATCGACGTGCCAAGCGTCGGAATACCGCCCGCCCACACGCGCCACATCGGGGCCGGTGCGTTTTGACCCCCATTGGAATGGGTGATCATACATCGATTCCGCCGCCAGCGAATAGTGGCCATAGCGTTCCACCTCGTCGCGCATCGGGCGGATCATCTGGCTGTGACACAGATAGCACCCTTCGCGCACATAAATGTCACGCCCGGTCAGTTCCAGTGGCGAGTAGGGGCGCACACCTTCGACCTCCTCGATGGTGTTTTCCAGCCAGAACAACGGCGCGATTTCCACGATCCCGCCGATGGAGACGACCAGCAACGAAAAGATCAACAACAACGTCGGGCTTTTCTCGAGGATCGCGTGGCGGTTGATCAGGGCAGTTTGGTGCGGCAGCTCGTTGGGAATTTCATCGGGCAGATCGGACAGGGTCGAGACGTTTGGGTCTTTGTCCGAGTCCATTACTTTTTCATTATCAGCCATCTACGTATCTTTCTTATTCTGCGGGGACGCCAACCGCAGCAACGCTCTTGGCGCCGCTACGGATGGTCATCCACATATTCCAGCACATCAGGATTCCGCCCAGCAGGTACAGAACGCCGCCCAATCCACGCACCACGTACATCGGAAGCTTGGCCGCCACGGTGTCGGCGAAGGTGTTGACGAGGAAGCCTTGATCATCGACTTCGCGCCACATCAGGCCTTCCATGATGCCGGTCACCCACATCGAGGATGCGTACAAAACGATGCCGATTGTGGCCAACCAGAAGTGCCAGTTGATTGCCGCCATCGAGTGCATCTTTTCGCGGCCCCAGAGACGTGGTGTCAGGAAATAAAGTGCAGCGAAGGTGATCATACCGTTCCAGCCAAGCGCGCCAGAATGAACGTGACCGATGGTCCAGTCCGTGTAGTGCGACAGCGAGTTCACCGCGCGGATCGACATCATCGGTCCCTCGAAGGTGGACATGCCATAGAAACCAAGGCTGAGCACGAACATCCGCATGATCGGATCGGTTCGCAGCTTGTCCCAAGCACCTTGCAACGTCATCAGACCGTTGATCATACCACCCCAGCTGGGCATCCACAGCACAATCGAAAACACCATCCCGAGGGTCGAAGCCCAGTCGGGCAGGGCGGTGTAATGCAGGTGGTGCGGACCCGCCCAGATATAAAGGAAGATCAGCGCCCAGAAGTGGATGATCGACAGTTTATAGCTGTAGATCGGACGTCCGGCCTGCTTGGGCACAAAGTAGTACATCATGCCCAGAAAACCCGCGGTCAGGAAAAAGCCCACGGCGTTGTGGCCGTACCACCACTGGGTCATCGCATCCTGCACGCCTGCAAAGACCTGCACGGATTTGCTGCCCCAGAAGCTGACCGGGATCGACAGGTTGTTGACCACATGCAACATCGCAACAGTGATGATGAAGCTGAGGTAAAACCAGTTGGCCACGTAGATATGCTTTTCGCGGCGCTTGAAGATAGTGCCAAGGAAGACCGCCAGATAGGCCAGCCAGACGATTGTCAGCCAGATGTCGACATACCATTCGGGCTCGGCGTATTCTTTGGACTGTGTTGCGCCCAGCAAATAGCCGGTGGCGGCCAGCACGATGAACAGCTGATAGCCCCAGAACACGAACCATGCCAGATTGCCGCCGAACAGGCGCGCCGCGCTGGTGCGTTGCACCACATAGAACGATGTGCAGATCAGGGCGTTGCCCCCGAACGCAAAAATAACCGCCGAGGTGTGCAGCGGACGCAAGCGACCAAAGTTGCCAAATGGTTGTGCCCACTCAAAGTTCAGCACCGGAAAGGCAAGCTGGAAGGCAATGAAGGTGCCCACCAGAAACCCGGTCAGCCCCCAGAAAGCGGTTGCGATCACGCCCGCGCGTATCACTCCGTCCGAATAGCCCGTGGTGTCGTGCACCACAGGCGGCTCGTCGATGCTACGCAGAACCCAGACAAACATGCCGGCTGCGATAACCATGATCAGGGCGGCATGCACCTGATATGCAATGTCATGAGCGAAATTCGCACCCATTGCGGCGATCAGGGCCACCAGGCCCAGCGCGATCAACTTGATATATTCCATTTGGCACCTTCTTGTACGCATCGGCCCGCAAATGCGGGCGCGCGATTCTGTTCGCAGAGTCTCAGTAGTCGGAGCCGCACGGGCGAACCTTGATCTGAGTCAACTTTTCTTGAAAATTTGCGCGCTTAGCGCACCACATGGATCGCACACGCAGCATGGCCCACGACATGATGTGCCACTGAACCAAGGAAAAAATCCGACATCGCGGGTTTATGCGAGGCCACGATGATGCAATCGCAACCGTTTTCATCAGCCCAACGGCAAATACGCGGACCTGCCTTGCCTTCGGTGATCGCGGCGCGGGCGCCGGGCAGGGACGCTACCATTTCGTCCAGTGCAGTTTGCACTGTGTCGCGGGCGGTGGTGATAAAATCGGGCGGGAAGTATTCCGAGACATAGACTGGCACGGTTTCAATCACGTGCAACAATGTGATCTGTGCGCCCGCGTCTGCCAGCGCCTGTGCGGCCTTGAACGAGGCTTGGGTGTCGCGGCTGTCGCCCAGCACGACGGGGATCAGAATATTTTTGTACATGGCTCAAAGCTCCTTGTGAGTGACAAGAAGTAAACAGCACCCTCAGGTGCCGCGCTTTGATCCAGATCACGTTTTAGTGTCAGAAGTTAAGAAAGTACGCCGCCATCGGAATCGTCGCCCGAGGCGGTATGAAGCGCTTCTACATCAATAACTTCAAAGCGGCGGCGGTCGATGAATCGCAACACGCCTTCTTTTTTCAGCGCATTGAGCTGGCGGCTGACCGTTTCCAGCGTCAGCCCAAGATAATTGGAAATTTCGTCGCGGGTCAGGGGCAGAATCAAAGGTTCCTGATCCAGTCCCAGACCGGCGATATGTTGGCGGCGTACCATCATTTCGACAAAGGTGGCTATTTTTTCACGCGCGGTCTTGCGACCCAGCAGCACCATCCAGTCCCGCGCCGCGTCCAGTTCGTCCAGCGCGATCTCCATCAACCGTTGGGAGACATGCGGCACCGTGGACAGCAGTCGTTCAAACGGTTTGCGCTGAAAACAGCACAGCGTCACATCGCTGGTCGCCACCACGTCAAAGTCGATGCTGCGCCGGTCGGGGCGCCCGATAAAATCGGAGGGCAACAACAGGCCCACCATCTGGATGCGCCCGTCCTCCATAGTCTTGCTCAGCGTCGCCACCCCTTTGACCACCGAGGCCACATAGGTCAGATCGTCGCCGCGCCACAAAATCTGGTCGCCTGCTGAAAAGCTCTTGTAGGATTTGATCCCCTCAAGTTCTTGCATTTCTTCATCGTCACAACGCGAGCAGACAGCACGATGCCGGATCGGGCATTCGCTGCATTTCTCGCGCGTTAAAAGTACGATGCTCATAGATTGATCTGTATCAAAGAAAGGGAGGACATTTGCTCGTAACCGTAACGCGATGGAACAGATTGATCAACTCCGCGCCTACGGTCTATTTGACGCAAGGGTGCCACGCTATACAAGCTATCCGCCTGCGAACCATTTTGCGGCCGAGACAGATGCATCACACCAAAGCGAATGGCTGCATGCGGTGCCGTATGGGGCCGAAGTCTCGATTTATATTCATATTCCATTCTGTAAACGCCTGTGCTGGTTCTGCGCCTGCCGGACACAAGGCACCAAGACACTGTGGCCCGTCGATGTCTATGTGAACGTGCTGCTGCAAGAAATTGCGCTGGTGGCCCAGCGTCTGCCGGACGATGTGCGCATGGCGCGCTTGCATCTGGGTGGTGGCACGCCGACTATTTTGTCACCGCAAACCATGACGCGACTGTTGTCGCGGGTGTTCGATACGTTCCAAAAGGCCGAAGGATTCGAATTTTCGGTCGAGATCGACCCGACCGAAGCCGCCACCGAACTGCTGGAAACCCTTGCCGCGCATGGCATGAACCGAGCCAGTATCGGGGTACAGGATTTTAACCCCAAGGTACAGGAAGCAATCGGGCGGGTGCAAACCTATGAACAGACCCACGACTGCATTGAAATCCTGCGCGGTGCCAAGGTTCACAGTCTGAACATGGACCTGCTGTATGGTCTGCCGCATCAGACGCAGACCACTTTGGTCTCGACGCTCGAACAGGTTCTGGCGTTGCAACCGGACCGGCTGGCGCTTTACGGATATGCCCATGTGCCGTGGATGTCGAAGCGTCAGGTGATGATCGACAGCGAGGCGCTGCCCTCGGCCGAGGCACGATATGCGCTGACAGAGACCGCACAGCGGATGTTGGTGATGGACGGGTTCAGGCCCATCGGCATCGACCACTTTGCACGCCCCGGTGACAATCTGGCGCTGGCCAGCCACAGCGGCGGCTTGCGGCGTAACTTTCAGGGCTACACCGATGACCGTGCTGCGGTTCTGATCGGGCTGGGCGCGTCGGCGATTTCGCAGTTTCCGCAAGGTTACGTGCAAAACCGGTCCGCGACGGCCGCCTATACATCAGCAATCGGTCAGGGGTGTCTGGCAGGCGCACGCGGACACGTTCTGAGCGCAGAAGACCGTCTGACAGCACGGATGATCGAGCATTTAATGTGCCGTTTTGGCATTGATGTCGACGCATTGGACGCAGAATTCCCACAGCAGCGCACAATCATTTTGCAAGCGGTAGCCGAGTTGGTCGCAGCCTATCCCGCCGCCTGCCGTACCGATGGCACCAACATGCAAATCTTACGTGCGTTCGCCCCGCTTGTTCGGGTCATTGCCGGTCACCTCGATCGCTACCGCGCAGGGCAGATGGCGCACAGTTCTGCTATCTGACGGGGGTGCAGGGCAGCGCAGTGCCATCGACACCTGCGCAAGTCATCGGGGTTTGATATTAGTAGATGTGAAACGTCTGACCCAAAACGGACCATGTTCAGGCTCGGAAACTAAAAGCCCTCTAAAATGCTAACCTTACAGAGCTTATTGTGGCTCCGGCGGCAGGGGCCGGAGCTAGCTTTAGATGCTCCATGTAAGTAATTAATTCCACATTATTTTTACGAATTGGAGATGGCGATCTTGGCGATTTGTGACACGGAGGTGATACTGTTTCGGTACTGTTCCATCGACCACCAAAAGGATGATTTCCGAATAGGTCGAGGTGAAAGATTATCTTTGATAATCAGCTATCGACACACACTGAGCGATCCAGAGCAGTTTGGCTTGGGTGTCGCAGCTAAGAGATCTGGTAGGGCCTCCGTCCATGGGGGCAGGACAATCCTAACTGCAGAACTGTTTTGGACCTCCGACTTGCGCCGGAGGCCAGTGTAACGATGGACCGAGGGCCTGCTCAAATGAATTGCGTCGGGGTCACTACCTAGTGAGCAATCATGACATGCCGTACGGCCGTGTAGTCTTCCAGCGCATACATCGACATGTCCTTGCCATAGCCGGACTGTTTTAGCCCGCCATGAGGCATTTCGTTGACCAGCATGAAATGCGTGTTCACCCATGTGCAGCCATACCGCATGCGGCTTGATACCTCCATCGCGCGGCCCACATCCTGCGTCCAGATCGAGGATGCCAGTCCGTAGTCGCTGTCATTCGCCCATGTGATCGCTTCTTCGGCGTTGGAAAATCGCGTCACCGAGACAACGGGGCCGAAAACTTCACGTTGTACGATTTCGTCGGTCTGCAACGCACCCGCAACAACGGTTGGTTGATAGTAAAAACCGCTTCCCTCGTGAAGCTTGCCGCCTGTGGTTACTTCCATGTGCTTGTGCTCGCGGGTGCGCTCGACAAAGCTCGCGACGCGGTCGCGCTGGCGCACGGATATCAATGGCGGGATTTCGTTCAGCGTGTCGTCGGCGTTGTCATAAACGATGCTGGACACGGCTGAAGACAATTCGGCAACCAGCTTTTCGTAAATCTTGGGGCCTGCATAAATACGGCAGGCGGCGGTGCAGTCCTGTCCGGCATTGTAATACCCGAATGCCTTCAGACCATCGACAACCCGCTCCAGATCAGCGTCGTCAAAGACGATGACCGGGGCCTTGCCACCAAGTTCGAGATGCGTGCGCTTGACAGTCTTTGACGCGGCTTGCAGGACTTTTTTGCCGGTGGCCACGTCGCCTGTGATCGACACCATATCAACATCCGGATGACTGATAAGCGCGTTGCCAACGCTGGCTCCTTGGCCCACCACCACGTTCACGACCCCCTCGGGCAGAATGTCCGCCATCAGCTTGGCAAGTTTCATCGCTGTCAGCGGCGTCTGTTCAGAAGGCTTGAGCACGACCGTGTTGCCACCGGCCAAGGCAGGGGCGAGTTTCCATGCCATCATCATCATCGGATAGTTCCATGGCGCAATAGATGCCACGACCCCGATCGGATCGCGGCGCACCATTGAGGTGTGACCCGCCATGTATTCGCCGGCAGCCGAGGTGTGCATGTTGCGTACGGCACCGGCAAAGTAGCGGAAACAGTCTGCAACTGCCGGAACTTCCTCGTTGCGCACTTCGTTGATCGGCTTGCCGCAATTCAAAGCTTCGAGTTGCGCAAGCTCTTCAAGGTTCGCGTCAATCGCGTCTGCAATCGCAAGCAATTTGGCCGACCGCTCTGAAGGTGTCGTGCGAGACCATGTGCCAAAGGCCGATCGCGCAGCAGCGACTGCGCGGTCGATCTGACGCGCGTTCGCCTCGGGCAGGTTAAGAATAAGCTCTCCGGTGCGCGGGTTCAGAACTTTTTCTTCGGCTTCGGTGCCTGCTTCAAACGCACCACCTATCAACATGTTGGTTTCCATCAATTCTCTCCCATTTGTTCACTTGCCCTGACCGGCAACCGTGTCGGTGCCGCGTGTCAGGTAATACGCGCCGAGGATCGGCAGGAATGTCACCAGCACGACCACCATAGCCACGACGTTCGTGACCGGCCGTTCGCGCGGGCGCACCAGTTCCTCAAGCATCCAGATTGGCAGGGTCTGCTGTTGCCCGGCCGTGAATGTCGTCACAATCACCTCGTCAAAGGACAGAGCGAACGCCAGCATTCCGCCCGCCAGCAACGCTGTCGAGATATTCGGCAGGATGACATATCTGAAGGTCTGGAAACTGTTGGCCCCAAGATCCATCGAAGCCTCGACAAGGCTGCCGGACACCCGCCGGAACCGCGCCACCGCGTTGTTATAGACAACAACAACACAAAAGGTCGCGTGGCCCAGAACGATGGTCCAGAAACTGAACGGTATATCCGCCAGATTGAACGCCGAGCGCAGCGAGATACCGGTGATGATACCCGGAAGGGCAATCGGCAGGATCACAAGCAGCGAGATCACCTCGCGCCCGAAGAAACGGGTCCGGCTGACCGCCGCCGCACAAAGCGTGCCCAGCACCAAAGCGATGATCGTCGAGATCGATGCAACCTTTAGCGACAGTTGCATCGCTTCCCATACGTCGGTCCGTTCCCAGGTGACTGCAAACCACTTCAGCGTAAAGCCGGGGGGTGGCCACTGGTACGATTTGTCCTCGGTCGTGAAGGCATAGACGAAGATCAGCAAGATCGGCAGATGCATGAACGCCAAGCCGAAGGCCGCTGCGATCTTGAGCCCGAGAGGTGCGCGGTCAGAGTGCATCAAAGGCCCCCTGACGCTTTGCCATCCACAGATAGACGGCCATGAGCAGGATGGGCACCACGGCAAAGGCCGCGGCCAGCGGTATGTTTCCCGCAGTGCCCTGATAGGCATAAACAGCCTGCCCGATGAACCGGCGTGATGTCCCGACAATCTGGGGAATGATGTAGTCGCCCAAGGTCAGCGAAAAGGTAAAGATCGAACCCGCAATCACTCCGGGCAGCGCCAGCGGGAAAAGCACATGGCGAAAGGTTTGCGCGGGATGTGCGCCAAGATCGCCGGAGGCTTCGAGCATCGAATGCGGCACCCGTTCAAGGGATGCCTGAATGGGCAAAATCATGAAGGGCAGCCATACATAAAGAAAGACAAGGAATGTTCCGGTGGTGCTGACAGACAGGGAATTGCCCCCGATCACCGGAATCGAAAGGTAGGCATTCAGCAACCAGCCCAGATGCAATGTCTCGAACAGCCAGTTCAGGATACCTTCTTTGGCAAGGATCAATTTCCACGAGTAAACCTTGACCAGATAGCTGGACCAAAGCGGCATCATCACCCCCAGATAGAAAATCGCCTTCCATTTGCCCCGCGCATAACGCGCCGCATAGTAAGCGACTGGAAAGCCGATAACCGCCGCGCCGACAGTGACTGCAGCGGACATCACCACCGTGCGGATGATGATGTCGAAGTTGGAGGGTCGGAGCAGTTCGCCATAGGTTTTAAGCGTAAATTCGTACTGAATAATGCCCGTAAACTCGTCAATCGAGAAAAAGCTCTGCGCAAGCAGCGCAAAAAGGGATCCCAGATAGATAATCCCCAGCCAGAGCGCAGGCGGCAGGATCAGCAGGAACACCAGCAATTTTGGCCTGCGCCAAAGCGTATCGGACAAACCGGTCAGAAACCCGCCGGTGCGTGTGTCAACAGTGTCGCTCATGCCGGTCCCATCACATGCAGATCGTCGGCCGACCAATCGACCGTCACCGTTTCACCCGCCTTTGGCACTGCCGCTCCTTTGGGCAGCAACATCGTCATCGGGACAGTGCCGATATCCATGTTCACGCGGGTAGCGGCACCAAGAAAGCTGGCGCTGCGCACCAATGCACTCTGTCCTTGCTTGGCCAGCCGCACCGCCTCTGGCCGGACAGCGCCATAGGCATTTTTTCCGACGAGTTGGTTGACAAACTCAGGGGGTAACACATTGGAGGAGCCTACAAAGTCGGCCACAAATGGGGTCTGGGGCCGGTAATAAATCTCCTCCGGCGCGCCAATCTGCACGACCTGTCCCTCATTGAAAACTGCCACCCGATCGGCCATTGAAAGGGCCTCGCCCTGATCGTGGGTCACGAAGATGAAGGTGATCCCGAGGTTGCGCTGGAGCGTCTTCAACTCTTCTTGCATCTGTTCGCGCAGCTTCAGGTCCAGCGCGCCCAATGGCTCATCCAGCAAAAGCGCCTTTGGTTTGTTCACCAGTGCGCGGGCAAGGGCCACACGTTGCCTCTGTCCGCCCGAAAGCTCTGACGGCTTGCGATCACCGTAGCCATCCAGAGCCACCATTTCCAAGGCCGCATCGGCGGATTTCTGGCGCTGCCGTTTCGGCGTGCCCGCAATCATCAAGCCATAGGCGACATTGTCGCGCACGTTGAGATGCGGAAACAACGCATAGTCCTGAAATACCGTGTTGACGGCACGCTTGTAGGGCGGAATGCCCTGCGCGACCTGTCCGAAAATCCGTATTTCACCCGCCGTCGGCCGCTCGAATCCTGCGATAAGCCGCAGGCTGGTGGTCTTGCCAGATCCGGACGGCCCAAGCATGGCGAAGAATTCGCCTTCGGCGATATCAAGATTGAGATTATCAACAGCCTTCACGTCACCATAGTGACGCGACACGCCGGAAAAACCGATTGCAGATGTCATGAAATTACCAGTTCCTGTCCCGCCACCAGTGGTGGCGGGATGTATAAGTATAGGGTTCAACGGCCGCCGATGACGCCGATATAATCCGAGACCCAGCGATAGTAGGGCACACAAGTGTCCTGGCTTTCGCAGGAAGACACCGGAGTGGTCCAGAACTTGATCCGTTCGAAATCATCCATGCCGTTGATTGTGCAACCCTCGGCAGTTTGCATGCCCCGCCCGTCAGTGCAGGCCGTCGGCACAGCGGGGTTTGCCCCGAACCAGACGGAAAGGTCGGACTGCAAATTAGACGCCAGCGAATGCTCCATCCACATATAGCTGCAGTTCGGGTTTTCAGCATCTGCGTGCATCATCGTGGAATCGGCCCAGCCGGTCGCGCCTTCCTGAGGGATTGTCGATGCCACCGGTGCGTTATCGCCCTTCAGCAGATTGACCTGAAACGGCCATGTGCCCGACGCCGCCATACCTTCATTCTTGAAGTCGTCAATCTGGATAAAGGCGTCATGCCAATAACGGCCCACCAGCTTGCGCTGCACGCGCAACAGATCAAGTGCAGCGGCATATTGGTCCTCGTTCAACTCGTAAGGTGAGGTAATGCCAAGTTCCGGCTGGTTGTGCATCAGATAGTTCGCTGCATCGGCGATATGGATCGGGCCGTCATAGGCCTGCACGCGGCCCTCATTCGGCTTGCCGTCCGGCAGGTCCATCGGCTTGAACACCACATCCCAACTGGTTGGCGCTTCGTCAAAAACCTCGGTCGAATACATCAGTACGTTCGGCCCCCACATATAGGGCACGCCGTAATGGGTGCCGTCCACGAAGTGCCATGGCGCTTCTTTCAGGCGGTCGTCTACGGTGGACCAGCTTGGGATCAGGTCAATATTGATCGGCTGAACCCGTTTGCCCGCCACCATACGAAGCGATGCGTCACCCGAGGCGGTGACAAGATCAAAACCACCTTCATTCATCAGCGCGACCATTTCATCGCTGGTATTGGCGTTCTTGATGTTGACCTTGCAGCCGGTCTTTTCTTCAAAACCGGTGATCCAGTCAAATGACGGGTTGGTTTCGCCGCGCTCAAGATAGCCGGGCCACGCCACGATATTGACCTGACCTTCGGCTTCGCCCAGTTCCGTTAACATTGTCTGCGCCGACGCTTGACCCGCGAGCGTCAGAGCCAGCACCATTGCTGTGCCTGAATTTAAGACCGTTTTCATTGATGATCTCCCCTATGAACGTATCCGGCATTTTTTGCCTAACTTTCACAAAGAGTGCGGCAGGCCCGCGCCCATCACAAATTCTAAATTTAGAAATCCCCTATCGGATTTTCCGATAACGGGCGCGGGTGGCCCCTAATCAAGTTTATAGGCTTGGGCGACCGCCACAAACTCTCGCGCTGCAGCGGATAACTTTGAACCTTTACGCCAGACAAGACCCACTTGCACAACGGGCAAAGAGCCTGAAACATCACGCGCCTCGATCCGGTCGCCTTCCAGCGACCAAGGCCGGTAAACAAGATCGGGCAACAAGGCAACGCCCGCACCGGTCGCCACCAAAGAGCGCACGGCTTCGACCGAACGGGTTCTGAATGCCACCTTCGGTTGGGTTCCAAGAACCGACAGCAGGCTGACGGTTTCCTGCTCCATCTCGTCGATATTGAGGATAATTAGCGGCTCGTCCTTTAAATCGGACAGCCTGATACTGTCTTGATTGGACAACGGATGCCCCATCGGCATCCAAAGCCGGTAGGGCGAGACGTCCAGTGTCTCGGCGTGCAATGCATGGCGGTCGGTCACCCGCGTGGTCATCATGACCGCGACATCCATCTCACCGCCAATCAACAAATGTTCAAGATATTCGCTGGATTCCTCGATCGCGCTGATTTCCACCTTTGGATTGGCCCGCCGGTACTTTGCCAGAAGATCAGAAATGACATAGCCGGCAACAAGCGAGGTCAGCCCCAGATGCAACTGGCCTTTTGCAGTCTGCCCTTCGTCCTCAAACGCGCGCCGCGCGCCCGAAACCTCTGCGAGGATCGTCGTCGCGTGCCGCAAGAACTGATGCCCCCTGTGGGTAATGCGAAGTCCGCGCGAATGGCGGTCGAACAGCGCGACACCCAAGTCAGCTTCAAGAAACTTGATCGCCTCGGTTACAGCACTTTGAGAGATATTGAGCGAATGCGCAGCCGCGCTGACGGATCCGTATTCAGCCACAGCAACAAAGTAGTTCAATTGACGGATGGTGAAGGACACGGGAGCAGCCCATTGTTAGGTGTTGACTTGCAGCCTATCGAGCAAACTCGAGCAACTCAACTTGCTCAAGAGCAACCAGATTTTAGCGTCACTGTCTTGGGTCTTGGTCTGATACCGTTGCCTGTTGTTTATAACAGGAGGTTTATGCAGGGCATGAAAATGCGGGAGCCTGCAGCTTCACCCTTCGTTGCGCACTTAATGCCTTGGCCGAAGAGTTCGGGAAGTTAGATTTGCCTTCTTCGACCGGGTCTTTCGCCTGATGCTGTCTATCGTCTTTGATGACGGACTGTGGATCATTCTGGCAAACTCGCAAAAGCATTGGGCAGCCGATCTCGATAAAACCATAGATCATGACACATCTCCTTTGATCCGGCGGGCTGGTTGCCCGCCGTGTATTTTATACATTTGATCGGCGTTGATGATGTGACCGCCCCCCCGACGGCAACAATGCCCGATTGGTGGCGGGCTTTGTATTGATCGATGGCGACCTCGAAGAATTGCCGGACTCTGCAAGCCAGGCCCGAGAACCGCGTATTCGTTGTTGAGGCAGATGGCGGGCAAAGTGGCCGTCGCGTCAAGATTCCTGCCGGTATTCTGGCAATGTATGGTCGACCGCGCTTTGATTACGGTTATGTTGGCGCGCTCCAACCGGAGATGAACGGCCGGTGCATTCCAGTTAATCACGGCAAGATGTTGGGCGGGTCTTCGTCGATGAACTTGATGCTCAATATTTGTGGTGCCCCGCAGGATTATGATGATTGGCGGGATCTTGGTTGCGAGTTTCTTTCGTTACCGGGAATAGCTGTAGCGAGCATTGCCACTGTACCGCTGGCACCCAGAAGTGCGAAAACGTCAAGGGACGGCACCTGCAGATCGAGAACTGCGATTGCCAGCGCACTACCGGCGATCCCCGCACTCGCTGCGACAAGGGCCGCCAGTCCGACACGCGGCCAACGCGCCCGTGGAACCGGCAGGAACGTCCAGATGACCGCCGCGATCAGAGCAGGGAAGAGCCCGAGAAATAGGTGGCAATGACCGGATCGGTCTCGAAACCGACTTGCCGCAGCGTAGCGCCGATTTTGCGATTTCTGCTGGCCCAAGCCGCGTACGATGAACCGGCAAATGGCGGCTTCCGGGTTCACTGAAGACGTGACATTGTTCAAGAACACTCAAAAACCCGATGTCGCGCAGCCAAGTTGAGGAACCCTAAATGCCCATTTCTGAGAACGTAAAGAATGCCATCATTGATGCAGTTGAAAAGGGATTTGCGGACCAAATTGAATTTACCAAGACGCTGGTGCGCTTTCCGTCGACCCGCGGGAACGAGCACGAGATCGTTAAATTCATTACCGAAGAGCTCGTGCAGCGCGGCTATGAAATAGATCAGTTCGACATTGATCGTACAGCGATCGAAGGACATGAGGGCGGCGGCAAATTCAGCTCTGAACATTCAACCGCACCGATCGTGGTGGGCACGCACCAACCTCGGCACGAGGTGGGGCGCACTCTGATCCTGCAATCCCACGTGGACGTGGTACCTTCCGGACCGGAAGATATGTGGAGCCATCCGCCCTTCGAACCGCATGTGAAGGACGGCTGGCTCTATGGGCGTGGCGGTGCGGACATGAAAGCGGGACAAGCCCAGATTTTCTTCGCGATGGACGCTCTTTCGCGGGCGGGGTTTGTCCCCGCTGCCCGGGTGCATCTGCAAACCGTCGTTGAAGAGGAATCGACCGGCAATGGCGCGCTTATGACTTATCTGAGGGGGTATGATGCCGATGCGGTACTAATCCCCGAGCCTGAGGAAGAAATGTTGGTGCGCGCCAATGTGGGCACGCTCTGGTTCCAGGTCGAGGTGCGGGGAATGCCGGTCCATGTACGTGAGATGGGCAGCGGAGCCAATGCAATTGATGCCGCCTACCGAGTGATTGGCGCCTTGCGGGGCCTTGAAGACGCCTGGAATGCGGAAAAGGCGGATCACCGGTTTTTCGAGGATGTTGAGCACCCGATCAACCTCAATATCGGCAAGATCGAAGGCGGGGACTGGGCGTCTTCGGTGCCGTCATGGTGCCGTGTCGATTGCCGTGTCGCCATCTATCCGGGCATGAAGGCCGTGGATGCCGCGCGCCAGATCAAAGACACGATCAGCGCCTTTGCCGCAAAGGACGCGTATCTGTCGGAATCCTCGCCAATTGTTACTTTCAACGGGTTCTTCTCCGAAGGCTACATTCTTGAACCCGGTTCTGATGCCGAGACGATTTTGGGCCGCGCCCACCGCGCCGCAACGGGTGAGAACCTGCAAAGCTTCGTGACACCGGGGTATCTCGATTGCAGGGTCTACCAGCTCTACAATCAGATACCGTCGCTCTGTTATGGACCGGTCTCTGAAAACATTCACGGCGTCGATGAAAGAGTGAGTGTGGAATCCATACGGCGCACGACAATTGCGATGGCGCTCTTCATTGCCGAATGGTGTGGAGTGGAGGCGATCGGGCGTTAGACTGCCCCCGTTGCTCCAAGCAATCAGGTTTCAACATTTTGAGTTGTGGTAAGAACCTGGTTTCACCACCTGCACAAAGCTCTGGAGGGCCGTTCAGCAAGCGGTCCAGAATGGCGCGGGTGCGGCAACGGTCCGGTTCGAGCCAATGTTGGCCGTTGCTCCGACGTCAGCTAGGTTCTGTTCGCAGTAAATTGAAATGCCAAATTGAACGATGTAGCCACAATCATTCTCGGAGTGTCTGCCTTGATCGGTGAAGGTGGTTTTGTCTATTTTACACTAGTACCACAAGTCAGTTATAGCTTTCCTCCGTTCTACGAAAAAGTGCCCATGGAGGACGGACTCAGGCTCGTATCATCCTTGGGATTCGTTATCATGGCTACTTTGGTTGTAGCCGTCTTTGTGAACTATCTATTTTTCCTTTTTGGCGTTGCCTCAACATGGCGGGCAGTACGAGTGAGACGCGTTGTCAAAGTGCCGACAAGGGGGCCGCTCCCTTGGCTACTGAATCCTCTGACTTCTGTTGAGCCGTATAAAATGTCCGCTGACGATACTTCATGCCTAACACTCCATCTTTCCAAAAAGACTAAAGTGTTGCAGCGACCCGTTGAAAACATACCCGCCAACCGGATTTTGGTATAGATCGCACCAAAAGTCCGTTTCCGGCCCGATGTGCACTGGGCAGGCCGGCTTTGTCCCGCCCGACCTTTCAGGCCGGACGGGGTTTGTCACCATCGGGCGGCGGGTTTGTCTGCGGCTACGCGGCTGGCTTATCGTCTTCCAGATAATAGCGGATGTTGTCCTCGAAGGACGCATCGGCCTCCAGCCCCAAGGCTTCGGCCTTGTCCGCGTGAATGTCCCAGCGCCAGCCTGACACGATAGCCTGCACTTCGGGTTGCGCCTCCCAGCGGATCAGTTTGGCGGGTTCGGGGCCGACGACGGCGGTCATGGCCGCGATCACCTGATCTATCGACCAGACCTTGCCCGGCATTTGCATCGCGCGGTTTTCACCGATGGCGATGGCGTCCAGTTCTGCGCCCTTTACCAGATTTTCGGCGCATTTGCGCGGGCTGAGGTAGTAGTGCAGGAAATCACCGTCGACGGGGCACACGGCCTCTTGGCCGTTCAGGGGTTCACGCAGGATCGACGACATGAACGACGACGCGGCGCGGTTCGGTTTGCCCGGACGCACCGAGATGGTCGGCAGACGGAAGGCGCGTCCGTCAACAAAGCCTTTGCGGGAGTAGTCGTTTATCAGGATTTCCCCGATGGCCTTTTGTCCGCCGTAGGAGGTTTGCGGATTGGGATAGGTGTGATCGCCCAGCGGGTTCTGCGCCTCGCCTCCGTAGACCGCGATGGAAGAGGTGAAGACCACGACCGGCTTGGTGCCCAAGCTGCGGCAGCGTTCCAGCACGTTGTAGGTGCCGAACAGGTTGATCTGCATCCCCGCGTCAAAGTCCTCTTCGGCGTGGGCCGATACGATGGCCGCCAGCAGATAGATCACGTCGGTGTCTTTGGTCACGACCTGCGCCACCGATGCCGCATCCGCGATGTCGCAGCGGGTGGTTTGCACTGTGAAGGGTGCGTTGACGGGGGCCGGGTCGACCACATCGGCCAGCACCATGCGGCTGATCGGCGCGCCGCGCAGGCTGCCTTTGGCGGCCAGTTGTGCCGCCAGTTTCTGGCCCACGACACCGCCGCCGCCTATGATAAGAATGTTCATCTCTCTGCCTCTTTTCTGTTCGTCTCAGTGGTCCTGCGGCAGCATTTTGCCGGGATTCAGTATGTTCTTGGGGTCAAAGGCCATCTTGATCCGGCGCATCCAGTCCAGCGCGGGCCCGTGTTCGGCGGCCATGTATTTCTGTTTGCCCAGCCCCACGCCATGTTCGCCGCTGACGGTGCCACCCAGTCGCAGGGCGGTTTCGGCCAGCGCGCGGGTAAATTTTTCCGCGCGCGCCATTTCGTCCGCGTCGTCAGGATCAACGCTGATGCCCGCGTGGAAATTTCCGTCGCCGACATGGCCGACGATGGTGCTGGTTAAGCCAAGGGCGACCGCATCGTTCTGCGCCTGTACCACAGCCTCGGCCAGTTGCGAGATCGGCACGCAGACGTCCGTGGGCCAGATGTGTTTGCCCTTGCCCAATGCCGCCGAGGCGTAATGCGCCTTGTGACGCATCGCCCAGAGGGCTGTGCGTTCTTCGGTGCTGGTCGCTTGTTGCCAGCCCTGAGCGCCGAATTCATCAGCGATGTCGCGAAAGCCTTGGGCCTGTTCGGCGGTGCCTGCGGCGGTGCCGTGGAATTCCAGAAACAGGTGCGGTTTTTCGGGTAGGCCTGCGGCGGCATATTGGTTGAAACCGCGCACCATCATATGGTCCAACAGTTCGATCCGCGCCATCGGCAGGCCCGACTGGATCGTCAGGATCACGCAGTTGACCGCATCGGCCACACTGTCAAAGCGGCAGATCGCGGCCAGCGTGCTTTCGGGCAGGCCGTGCAGGCGCAGGGTCAATTCGGTGATGATGCCCAGCGTGCCTTCAGAGCCAACCAGAAGGTGCGTCAGGTCATAGCCCGTCGAGGATTTGCGCGCCTGCGTGCCGGTGCGGATGATCGTACCATCGGCCATCACCGCCTCAAGCGCCAGCACGTTGTCGCGCATGGTACCATAGCGCACGGCGGTGGTGCCGCTGGCGCGGGTGGCGGTCATGCCGCCCAGCGACGCATCTGCGCCGGGGTCGATGGGAAAAAACAGGCCGGTGTCGCGCAGATGCGCGTTCAGGCCCATGCGGGTCAGGCCCGGCTGGACGGTCACGTTCAGGTCTTGGGGGCGCAGGTCAAGCACGCGGTTCATCCGGTTCATATCAAGGCTGATGCCGCCGTGGACCGGCAGGTGCTGTCCTTCGAGCGAGGTGGCGGCACCGACGGCCACCACGGGGCAATCATGCTGGGCGCAGATGCGGATGATCTGCGCCACATCTTCGGTGGTTTCGGGATAGGCCACCGCATCGGGGGGCGCGTCGGGATAGTAGGTTTCGTTCCGGCCATGCTGGGTGCGGTCGGCTTGAGAGGTGACCAGACGGTCACCCAGCAGCGCGCTTAGGGCAGCTAGGGCAGGGGCGGTCAGGGTTTCGGTCATCGGGATTCTCCGGCAAACAGGGCAAGGGCAACAACACCCAGCATGGCAGCCGCCATCGCATAGTTGATGCGACGTTGGGCGGTGTCGGACAGGTTCAAACGGTGCAGGCTGGCCCCTGCCCAGAGCCATCCCAGATGGATCGGTATCCAGAATGCATTGACGATCAGCAGTTTGGTCAGTGTTTCAAACAGCAGGCTGTCGGGCGCATAGGGGAAGCCCGCGAAAAGCGTGGTGTTCACGGCATAGGCCTTGGGGTTGATCGCCTGCAACAGGATACCCGCGCCGATGCCCGGTGCGGTGGCGGCGGCGATAAAGGCGACCTTGCTGCCCGCAAAGGCGATGCGGGCGGCCAGATACAGCAGATACAGGATCGACGCGCCCATCAGCACCCAGCGGACCACAGGCACGGCCAAAATCACCGCCGCCAGCCCCGAGATCACGCCGAAGGCCACGATGTTGGTGCCGATGAACAGACCCGAAAGATAGCGGAGCCCCGCGCGAAAGCCGTGGCCCGCACCGATGCCTGCGGTGGACAGCACACCGGGGCCGGGGGTGATCAGCAAAAAGAACACGGCCAGTGCAAAGACGATCATGCGTCAGCCACCGGATGCACGTACACCGCCAACCGTTTGGCGTGCGTTCCGGCCAGCCGCAGATCACGGGCGGCCTGTGCAAAGATGGGTTGGGGCATGGCGGGCCTTTCGGTGGGTTCTTGTAACCGGACAGGAATGGTATACCATTTCATCAAATGCGGATTCCGGCGGGGTGTCAATGGCACCAGACCGCCATCAACGGGAGGAATTATGGAACTGTTCGATCTAGGCGGGCGTACGGCGCTGGTCACAGGGGCCTCGATGGGCATCGGGGCGGCGCTGGCGCGCGGTCTGGCCGAAGCGGGCGCGCGCGTGGTGCTGAACGCACGCAACGCCGAACGGCTGGAGGAGGCGGCGCAAGGGCTGCGTGATGCGGGGCACGCGGTGGACACGCTGGCCTTTGACGTGACAGACGCGGATGCGGTGCGCGCGGCGATCGACGGCTATGTGCAGACGCGACCGATCGACATTCTGGTGAACAATGCGGGGATGCAGCACCGTGGCCCGCTGGAGGACTTCGAGATCGAAGCCTTTGACCGGTTGATGCGCACCAATGTGAATTCGGCGTTTTATGTGGGGCAAGCCACGGCGCGGCACATGATCGCCCAAGGCCACGGGCGGATCATCAACATCGCTTCGGTGCAGACCGCTTTGGCGCGGCCGGGCATCGCGCCCTATACCGCGTCCAAGGGCGCGATTGCCAATCTGACCAAGGGCATGGCGACCGACTGGGCGCGTCACGGGCTGAACTGCAACGCCATCGCGCCGGGCTATTTCGAAACACCGCTGAACGCGGCGCTGGTGGCAGACCCTGCCTTTACCGAATGGCTGGAAAAACGCACCCCCGCAGGCCGCTGGGGGCGGGTTGAAGAACTGGTGGGGGCGGCGATATTCCTGTCGTCGAAAGCATCGAGCTTCGTCAACGGGCAGACCATTTTCGTAGATGGCGGCATTACCGCCAGTCTGTAATTTCACAAAAGGACCAAAACATGAGCAAGAGCAATATCGGTTTCATCGGCGTCGGCTTTATGGGCCACGGCATGGCGAAGAACCTGCTGCAAAAGGGCTATCCGCTGTGGGTCAAGGGCAACCGCAACCGCACGCCGGTGGAGGATCTGGTGGGCATGGGCGCGCACGAGGCCGCAAGCCCGCGCGAGATGGCGCAGACCTGTGACATGATTCATCTGTGCCTGTCGAATTCCGAACAGGTCGAGGCGGCGTTTCGCGGCCCCGACGGTATTCTGGCAGGTGCGCGCGCAGGGTTGATCGTGATCGACACCACCACGGCCGATCCGACATCGACGGCGGTATTGGCCGAAGAACTGGCCCAGACCGGTGGCACGCTGGTCGATGCGCCGCTGGGCCGCACGCCCAAAGAGGCCGAAGCCGGCACGCTGGACGCGATGGTGGGCTGTGACGAGGCCACGTTTGACAAGATCAAGCCGGTGCTGGACTGCTGGGCGGGCAATATCACCCACGTCGGCGGCACGGGGGCAGGCCACAAGATGAAGCTGCTGATGAATTTCATCTCGATGGGCTATGCTTCGCTTTATGCCGAGGCCACGGTGCTGGGGGCCAGCGTTGGCATTCCACCCGCCAAGCTGCGCGACGTGATCGGGTCGTCACGTCTGGCGAACGGGTTTTTCGACACGTTCATGACCTATGCGGTGGACCGCGAGGAATTGCACAAATTCACAATCTCGAACGCCGCCAAAGACCTGCGCTATGTCCATGCGATGGCGGACGGTGCGGGGATCATGACGGTGATGGCGGCGGCGGCGAAACAGTATTTCGCCCACGTCGAGGCCAGCGGGAACGGGCAGGATTATGTACCCAAGATCACCGACCATGTTGCGGCGCTGAACGGGATGGACATGGAGCAAGAGGCGCGGAAAGGGCGGGGCTGAGGGCACAGGCTGAACACTTGCAGGTGCTTTTGTCGGGCTGGTGGTGGATTTGTTTCCAGGGGCTTTGGGAACGCAAACCACCGCTTGGGTCGGATGGTGCCTGTTAAACCTGACAAAAAGTGTCAGATGACGGCTTGGAGGTCTAATCTATCTCCTTCAGAAAGTGCAGCACCGCGTCGTTCAGGGCTGTGGGTGCGTCCTCATGAATAATGTGGGATGCTCCTTGGACGACCAGCCTGCGCGCGTTGGAAAGGCGTTGTGACAGATCATCAATCAATAGGGGAAAAACTCTGGGGCTCTCGGAACCAGACACGAGGAGAACGGGCATGGAGACCTGTGCCAATTCGATCGCCCTGAGATCGGGAAAGCCATCGTAGATTGCTATTGCACGATCTGGACCGCGGTTGTCCCAGACCTGTTTGTAACGCTCGGCGGAAAGGGAGACGAACCTGCGATTGCCCAAAACTCCCCGACCGAAGAGTTCAACTGCTTTTTTGTCATTCCCATTGCGAAAGGCTTTTTCTGCGGGTGCCAGCGCTCCTATGCCAAGCTTGGCTATCGCTACGGCCAGTTTTGGAGAGCGGAAAAGCAGGCCGATCATCTGACTGAACTTTGGTGGAACGTTGACATGCATCGAAACCGTCGGCGGCTCTATCAGCACAAGGCTACGCACCAGGGTCGGCCGGTCGACCGCTAGAAGAAGTGCAATCAGTGCGCCCCAAGAATGCCCCACGATATGCGCCGGGTCGGCGTCGCGCGCCTTGATCAATGCTGCGAGGTCATCGACATGGGTTTGGATCGGGTCCGGTGCATCAGATGGGATCGTGGCGTTGGGACAGTGGTATCGCCGACTGTAAGTGATTGCGCGAAAAGTTTCCGCAAACGGCCCCACCTGATTGGCCCATGTGCGCAGGTCCGAGACTCCACCATGTACAAACACAACAGGCGCCCCTTCGCCGGCCTCGTGGACAGCGAGACTGGTTTGATTGACGTTCGTTGACTCTGCGGGTTCAAAGCTGGGCATGAAGTAAGCGTACATCAAAATCGCCAATCTTTATACGGCCGCTACGCACCGCATCCCTGACATCCGCCCAAGCTGCGCGGAACGTGCATCGGCAAAAAGGACGGCACCCGTCAGGGGTCAGTCCACCATCACCGCTGTGCCGTCGGCCAGCATCTGTGCGATGGCGGGCATGTCTGCGCCGCCTGCCTTAACCTTGGCTTCAAGCGTTATTTCCGCCTCTTTCACGGCTTCGAGTGCGGCGATCACCGCGTCGATTTGCGCATGGGGCACGACCACCACGCCGTTGCTGTCGCCCACCAGAATGTCGCCACTGTTGACCATCTGGCCGCCCACGACCGCGCCAAAACCCACATAGCCCGGACCGTTCGAGAAGGGCGAATTCGGGTTCAGCCCTGCGCACCACGCGGGCAGGCCGACCTCTTCGATCCCTTCAAGGTCGCGCATCGCGCCGTCGGTGACGAAACCGGCGGCCCCCTTGTTGTTCAGCATCCCCATGAACTGGTCCCCCGCCGCCGAGCATTGGGTGCATCCGCGCACCGCCGAGACGATGAAATCGCCTGCCTGCATGACATGCAGCGCACCCATCGTGGCCAGAATCTCTTCGGGACCGTTGTCGGCCACCAGTGCTGTGCCGACAGCATGAGCGGGTAAATTGGGGCTGAGCGGTGCGATTTCGGTGGCCAGCGCGCTGCGTCCTTGCATCGCGTCACAGATGAACCCCGTGGGCACGTCGCGAAAGGCGCGGATCTGCGCGGATGTGGGGCGGGCAAAGCCGGTGCGGATGGTCAGGCGGGGTGGTTCGTGGATCATTGGGAATCCTCAACGGCAGGGTGGGTGCGCGCAAACAGGCGCACATAGGTCAGGGCGTTGGCGCGCGCCAGACAGCGTTCTTTTTGCAGGGCAATTTGCGGGCCGCTCAGGTCCGATGCAGCCTTGGCCAGTGCTTCGATCCGGTCGCATTGCACCATCGCACCGATAACATCGTATCTGGCTTCGATGCGCGCCACGGTGGTGTCCGTGGTGTCGGGCAGCATGTCCATCCGTTTGCCAATGGCCGCCCCCCATTGCGCGCGGTTTTCGGCGAAACAGGAGGTGCTGACGACGGGCGTTTCCTGTGCATTGTCCATGCAGGCCGCATCCGGGGCATCCAGACACAGCGTGGGGTCGGTGCCATTTTGCATGGCTTTGGCAAGGCAGGCCTCGGCCCCTTGGACTTGTCCCCAAAGGGGGCTGCAGAGCGCGGCAAATGTTACCGCGCAGATCAGAGTTTTCATTGGTATGGCCTTTGCTGTGCATTCCGCTTGCAAATGGTATACCAAGTTGACAACTTGCGGCAAGTAGTGCGCAGATCGGGAGAGAGAGAACATGCCATCCATTATCATCACAGGTGCCGGAAGCGGCGTAGGACGCGCCACGGCGAAGGTCTTTATCGGCGCGGGCTGGGACGTGGGGCTGGTGGGGCGGCGTGCACAGCCGCTGGAGGAAACTGCGGGCGACAGCGGTGCACTGGTGTTGCCTTGTGATGTGACGGACGAGGATGCGGTTGAAGCAGCCTTTGCCAAGGCGGCGCAGACGTGGGGGCGGATTGACGCGTTGTTCAATAATGCGGGCAAGTCGCTGGGCGGTGCGCCACTGGACGAGCTGGCGGTGTCGGACATTCGCGACCTGCTGGATGTGAACATCATGGGCGCATTCATCGCGGCGCGCGCGGCCTTTGGCCAGATGCGCAAGCAGAACCCGCAGGGTGGGCGCATCATCAACAACGGTTCGGTCAGCGCCTATGTGCCGCGTTGGGGCTCTGCGCCTTATACAGCATCGAAACATGCGGTGACGGGGTTGACGCGCACCGTCTCGCTGGACGGGCGTCCGTTCAACATTGCTTGCGGGCAGATCGACATCGGCAACGCGTTGACGGATATGGCGGCGAAGATGACCAAAGGTGTGCCGCAGGCCGACGGATCGAACGCGATCGAGCCGGTGATGGATGTGGCCAATGTGGCGTCTTCGGTGCTGCATATGGCCAGCCTGCCGCTGGATGCGAATGTGCAGTTCATGACCGTGATGGCGACGAACATGCCCTATATTGGACGCGGTTGATGCAGATGCAGGGACAGATTGCCGTCATCACCGGCGGCGCGCAGGGCATTGGTTTTGCTGTGGCGCAGGGATTGGCCGAAAAGGGCGTGACCGTGGTCAGCTGGGACATCGACGCAGGCAACGCCGAGGCGATGGCGTCATTGCCTGTGCCCGGGGTGGCGGTGATGTGCAATGTGGCCGATATGGCCTCGGTCACGGCGGCCTATGAACAGACGTGTGCGGGCACCGGTGTGCCCACCATTTTGATCAACAGCGCGGGCATCACTGGCCCGAACGCCACGCTTGAGGATTATGACCCCGAGGCGTGGTGCCGCGTGATTGATTTGAACCTGAACGGCACCTTTTACACCAACAAGGTCTGCGTTCCGGGTATGAAAGAGCGCGGCTATGGCCGCATCCTGAACATCGCGTCGATTGCGGGCAAAGAGGGCAACCCGAACGCGTCCGCCTATTCCGCGTCCAAGGCCGGTGTGATCGGATTGACCAAATCATTGGGCAAGGAACTGGCGGGCATGGATATCGCGGTGAACTGCGTCACGCCCGCCGCTGCGCGCACGCGGATATTCGACCAGATGAGTCAGGAGCACATCGACTACATGCTGTCGAAGATCCCGCGCGGGCGGTTTCTGGAACTGTCCGAGGCCGCCGCGATGATTGTCTGGGCGGTGTCGCCTGAGAACAGCTTTACTACGGGTGCAGTGTTCGATCTGTCGGGGGGACGCGCCACATATTGATGGCGCCGGTTTGCAAAAAGATGACGTTGGGAGAGGTCGGATGACACAAGGGACAGTGGCCATATTCGGCCTTGGTGCGATGGGCGGCGGCATGGCGGGGGCGCTGTTGCGCGCCGGTCTGGTGACGCACGGGTTCGACGTGAACGCCGACGCGGTGGCGCGGTTTCGTGCGGCAGGCGGGGCGGATGGCACGCTGGAAGAGGTCGCAAAGTCGCTGGATGCGGTTGTGGTTGTTGTGGTCAACGCGGCGCAGACCGAGGACGTGTTGTTCGGCTCGAACGGCATTGCGGACAAGCTGGCGGCAGGCACCGCTGTGGTGGCCTGTGCCACGGTAGCGCCCGAATTTGCCCGGGACATGGCGGCACGCTGTGCGGCGCTGGGGCTGGAATACCTTGATGCGCCAGTGTCGGGCGGCACGATCCGCGCGGCGCAGGGCACTTTGTCGATCCTTGCGTCGGGTTCCGAGGCGGCCTTTGCCCGTGCGCGGCCGGCGCTGGCCGCCATGTCTGAAAAGGTGTTCGAGCTGGGCGATCAGGTCGGTGCAGGGTCGTCCATGAAGGCCGTGAACCAGATGCTGGTGGGCATTCACATCGCAGCGATGGCCGAGGCGATGACCTTTGGCATGACCCAAGGTGTCGCGCCCGATCAGTTCATGGATGTAATTTCGCAGTGCGCGGGCACGTCATGGGCGTTGGAAAGCCGTGGGCCGCATGTGCGCGACGGGGATTATACGCCGCTGAGCGCTGTGGACATCTGGCCCAAGGATCTGGGCATCGTCATGGACATCGCCAGATCGGCCAAGTTCGGTGCGCCGATCACGGCTGCGGCGTTGCAACAATGGATGGCGGCCTCAGGTTCGGGGCTGGGCCGCGAGGACGACGCGGCGGTGGCCAAGGTTTACGCCCGCAACGCAGGTCTGACATTGCCGGGGGACGCATGAGCACAGTCCTTGGCGCGATTGCAGACGATTTCACAGGTGCCACGGATCTGGCCGGATTGCTGGCGCGCAGCGGCGCGCGGGTATCGTTGCGCATTGGCGTGCCGGAGGGGCCGGTCGAGGATGCCGCCCCGTTCGAGGTGATCGCGCTGAAAATCCGCACGGCACCGGTGGCCGAGGCCGTGGCGCAGGCGCGCGCGGCGCAGGCCTGGTTGGCGCAGGCGGGGGCAAGGCGGTTTTTCTGGAAGTATTGCTCGACATTTGATTCCACCGCAGAGGGCAATATCGGCCCGGTGGCCGAGGCTTTGATGCAGGCCACGGGCGCGCAGCAGACGATTTATTGCCCCGCGTTCCCCGAGAACGGGCGCACGGTTTTCATGGGCAATCTGTTCGTCGGGCAGGTGCCTCTGGCCGAAAGCCCGATGAAGGACCATCCGCTGACACCGATGCGCGACAGCAATCTGGTGCGGCTGCTGCTGCCACAGGTAACGCGGGATGCGGGACTGGTGGATCGTTTGACCGTAGCCCGTGGAGTCGATGCAGTGCGCGCGGCGCTGGCGCAGGCTGCTCCGCATGTGGTGGTGGACGCGGTGGCCGACAGTGACCTGAATGTGATCGCAGAGGCCTGCCGCGATGCGGTGCTGATGACGGGTGGCAGTGCGGTGGCGATGCCTCTGCCCGATCTCTACCGCGCGTCGGGGCTGTTGCAGGACGCAGGTGCGGCGGCGGTCTGGCGCGCGCCCGATGGCCCCGCGCTGGTCCTGTCGGGCTCGTGTTCCGCGATGACGCAGGCGCAGGTGGCACGCTATGCGGCCAGCAACCCGAGTTACCGGTTGGACCCGCTGGCGCTGGCGCGTGACGGGGTGCAGCCGGTGCTGGACTGGCTGGCAGGGCAATCCGGTGCGCCGTTGATTTACGCGACTGCCGCGCCGGATGTGGTGCGCGCCGCGCAGGACGCATTGGGACGTGACAAGGCCGGAGCGGTTGTCGAGGATGCGCTTGGTCGGATCGCCTGTGCCGCGCGTGACAGCGGGACGCGGCGGATCGTGGTGGCGGGCGGCGAAAGCGCGGGTGCGGTGACACAGGCACTGGGCGTGACGCGGCTGGACATCGGGCCCGAGATCGCCCCCGGCGTGCCGTGGTGTGCGGCAACCAGCGACGGTCAGACGGTGGCATTGGCGCTGAAGTCGGGGAACTTCGGCACGGAAGATTTCTTTGCCATAGCTTTGGAGATGTTGGACAAATGAGTGCCGATACCCACCTGCGCGAGCTGATCTGCACACTGGCCAAATCGCTTTATGATCGCGGCCTGACGGGCGGATCGTCTGGCAATATTTCGGCACGGACCGAAGGCGGCGGACTGTTGGTGACGCCGACAGGGTCGAGCTTTGGCCGTCTGGACCCTGCGCGGCTGTCGCTGTTCGACGCGCGAGGCACCCATGTGGGGGGCGACCAGCCGACCAAGGAAATGCCGCTGCATTCCGCGTTCTATGAAACCCGCAGCACTGCGGGTGCGGTGGTGCATCTGCATTCGTGTCACGCCGTTGCGCTGTCGATGCTGGAAGATGTGGACCCCGACAATTTCCTGCCGCCGCTGACGCCTTATGCGATCATGAAACTGGGCAAGGTCAAGCTGCTGCCGGTGTTCCTGCCCGGTGATCCGGCGATGGGCGAGGCGGTGCGCGGGCTGGCGGGGAAACGCTCGGCGGTGATGCTGGCCAACCACGGGCCGGTGGTGGCGGGCCGCGATGTCGAGGCCGCCTGCCATGCGATCGAAGAACTGGAAGACACCGCGCGGCTGGCGTTGCTGACGCACGGAATGCCGCGCCGCCCGCTGAGTGCGGCGCAAATTCAGGATATCGTCACACGCTTTGACGTGGATTGGGAGTGAGACCATGAAGACCGTCCGATTGTCTGCCGACGACAATGTCGTCACCGCCACCCAGCCGCTGCAAGTGGGCGACGAAGGGGCGACGATGCTGATCCCGCGCGGTCACAAGATGGCGGCGCAGCCCATCGCCAAGGGGGAGGCGGTGCGCAAATACGCCAACCTGATCGGCTATGCCGCCGAAGACATCGCGCAGGGTGCCCATGTGCATACGCACAATCTGGAATTTCGCGCGGTCGACATGGAATACGAATTCGGCACCAACCTGCGGCCTGTAGCGGCGGCTGTGACGCAGGACACGTTCCAGGGATACCATCGCGCCAGTGGCCGCGTGGGCACGCGCAACTACATCGCGGTGCTGACCTCGGTGAACTGTTCGGCCACCGCTGCGCGCCAGATCGCGGCGCATTTCACGCCGGACAAGCTGGCGGATTATCCCAATGTCGATGGCGTCGTGGCCTTTGTCCATGGCACGGGCTGTGCGATGGGCGGCGATGGCACGGGGTTCGAGGTGTTGCAGCGCACGCTGTGGGGCTATGCGCGCAATCCCAATTTTGGCGGTGTGCTGCTGGCGGGTCTGGGGTGCGAGATGATGCAGATCGACTGGCTGATCGAGGCTTATGGCCTGACGCCAGGGCCTCTGTTCCAGACGATGAACATTCAGGACGTGGGGGGCCTGCGCCGCTGTGTCGAACTGGGCGTGCAAAAGATCACCGCGATGCTGCCCGAGGTGAACAAGGCACGGCGTGAGACGGCACCTGCGTCCGAGTTGATGGTGGCGCTGCAATGCGGCGGTTCAGACGCGTGGTCGGGGGTGACGGCGAACCCTGCGGTGGGCCATGCCTGCGATCTGCTGGTGGCGCAGGGGGGCACCGGCGTGCTGGCCGAAACGCCCGAGGTCTACGGCGCAGAACACCTGCTGACCGCCCGCGCCCATGACCGCGCCACGGGCGACAAGCTGATTGATCTGATCCATTGGTGGGAGGATTACACCGCCCGCAACCGTGGCTCGATGGACAATAACCCCAGTCCGGGCAACAAGCAGGGCGGGCTGACCACCATTCTGGAAAAATCGCTGGGCGCTGTGGCCAAGGGCGGCACGACCCCTTTGATGGGGGTCTATAAATACGCAGAACCCGTGACCGCGCGCGGCTTTACCTTTATGGACAGCCCCGGATACGACCCTGCGTCGGTCACCGGCCAGATCGCCAGCGGCTGTACTCTGGTGTGCTTTACCACGGGGCGCGGATCGGCCTTCGGGGCAAAGCCGTCGCCGTCGATGAAGGTGGCGACCAATTCGGAAATGTACGCCCGTCTGCACGAAGATATGGACGTGAACGCGGGCACCATCCTGTCCGAAGGCAGCAGCGTCGAACAGGTGGGGCGCGAGATTTACGAGATGTGGTTGCGCATGGCCTCGGGCGAGGCCAGCAAATCCGAGGCGCAGGGCCTGGGCGACTACGAATTCGTACCTTGGCAGATCGGTGCGGTGATGTGATGCGGTTCTCTGCAAACCTGGGATTTTTGTGGAGCGAACTGGCGCTGCCCGATGCGATCCGAGCGGCGGCGGCTGCGGGGTTCGATGCGGTGGAATGTCACTGGCCTTACGGTGTGCCTGCGAAGGACGTGGCGGCGGCGTTGCATCAGACCGGCCTGCCGATGCTGGGGCTGAACACCGCGCGGGGCCGGACGGGCGAAAACGGTCTGTCGGCACTGCCCGGTCGCGGCGACGACGCGCGGGCGGCGGTCGATCAGGCGTTGGCCTATGCTCAGGCGACAGATACAGGCGCGGTGCATGTGATGGCCGGTTTCGCGAGTGGTGACGCCGCCCACGCGGCCTTTGTCGAGACGTTGCGCTATGCCTGTGCGGCGGCGCCGGATCGCACGATATTGATCGAGCCGCTGAACCACTACGACGCACCGGGCTATTTCCTGAAGACCACGGCGCAGGCCGAAGCGATTATCGCCGAAGTGGGTGCGCCGAACCTGAAGCTGATGTTCGACTGCTATCATGTGCAACTGATGGAAGGCGACATGACGCGCCGGCTGGAACGCCTGATGCCGGTGATTGGCCATGTGCAGGTGGCCTCGGTCCCTGACCGCGGGGCGCCGGATCATGGCGAGCTGAACTATCCGTATGTTTGGGAAGTGCTGGAGCGGCTGGGATGGGACGCGCCCGTGGGGGCGGAGTACAAGCCGAACGGGGATACGGAGGCGACGTTGGGGTGGATGTAAGGGGTGGGGGCCGAAGCAGGGCATCGCTTCCAAGCGGAACCAGGGCGAATAGCGCAGAGCCGTTGTTCGAGTGAAACATAGCTAAGGACCGCAGGCAGCTCATACCCGCCGCCTATCAGACATCGTGACGCTGCATCGCAGCTTTCGCTTTCCTGCCGTGCGTGCATCTAGCAGCATTTTCGGCACTTGGATTTCGACAATGCGGAATTTTTGCGACATTCGGGTTGGGTATCTGTACGGACGTGTTCGCCTTTGCGGACGTCGCCAAGGCCGAGACGGCCAAGGAGTTGGCCCGTCACTCCAGCCGAATTTGAACCGGTCCTAGCCGGCAGGTCCGTAGCGATTCACCACGACGCCGCATTCATAGGCCTTCGAGCCAAGCAAGCGAAACTTGCGGAAGTCAGCGTGGTCAAAGATTCGGCTTCCTCCGCCAAGGGCAGCCGGATTAATGTAGAACTGGAATTCGTCCACCAGTCCGGCGGCAATCAATGCCGAGGCAAAACCCGCACCACCGAAAACAGCGATATTGCCACCTTCCTCGACCTTTAACGCACCGACTTCACGCGAAAGGTCTCCGCTTCTGACCGCCGTGCGCTCCCACCGGGATTTTTCCAGCCTGTCGCTCGGCACCACCTTTTGCACATCGATGATACGCTGCGCGAAGGCAAAGAACGGGTCCTGCGGATATCTCTGCGCCGCATTGCCCCAATGGGACAGATAACCTTCCTCCACCATCTTGCGGCTCAACAATATGGTGTCGATGGACTGGAAATGAGCATTAAAATCCTGCTTGAGCGCCTTGTCCCAGCGGTTGTCGTCACCCCAGCCCCAAACCTGCCAGTCGTGGTCGCCGTCGGCACCGACAAAGCCGTCGACCGACATCTGCATCTGAAGAACGAGTTTTCTCATTCTGGGAATCCTCCAGTTCTATAAGTGGCTAGATTTATCAAGGCCGCAGCATCAAATTCAGGGGTAGCGCCGACCTTCACGAGAGCGTGTTTCTCCCCCCTCAAAGGATTCAACCGGTTCATAAAATTCTCCTTTCTCAAAACAATACCAGCCAGATTGGCTGAAAGTGCTTTACAATCGGAACCATTGACGTTGGGTCGTAATGATGTCAATAGTAAAGTGATTTAAAAATGGAACTAAAAAATGTCAGGCAAGGAAAAATCGAACTGCCCCATCAACCTGTCACTCGAAGTGATCGGTGACCGATGGACACTGTTGATCATTCGCGACATGATGTTCGCTGGAAAAAAACATTTCCGAGAGTTCTTGCAGTCGGATGAGGGCGTCTCGTCGCGCACTCTCGCTGACAGGTTGCAGACCCTTCAGGCAGAGGGGATCGTGACGCGCCACGGCGACCCCAATCACAAACTCAAGGCGGTTTACCGCCTAACGAAAGCCGGGATCGATCTCCTGCCGATGCTGGTGGATTTGGGTGTCTGGGGGAACCGCTATCGTGCTGCCGATCCTGAACTGGGAGCCGTCGCGGAAAAGCTTGCAGCTGGCGGGCCTGAGGCAATCGAGCAGATGAAGCGGCGACTTGCATCAGAGCGATCCGAGGCTGAATGAGCTCTATGGCCATGCCGGAGAAGGGCTTTAGGCCGTCTTGCGGCAGCGCAGCACCAGGTCATTTGCCGCACCTGAACCCAGGACCGCTGCAACTGGCTGTAGCCAGCCCGAATGTATGTACCGGCTGCTATTCGCAATCGAGAAATTGGCACGATTTCGGAAGTCGCTCATATGTATCCGATGGGGTGGACGCCCCTCCGACGGCATCGATGTGCCAAACTGGTGGTGTGATCACCATGTTGAAGAGGAGACGTCCATGGAAAAGATTAGCATAGTCGGCGTAGATTTGGCCAAAAACATATTCCAGGTTCACGGAGCGACAGCCGATGGCAGACCGGTATTCAGCAAGAAGGTACGGCGGTCAAAGCTGCTGTCTCTACTGGCTGGCATTCCGACCTGCACCGTGGCCATGGAGGCGTGTGCCAGTTCTCATCATTGGGGGCGCGAGATCGGAAAGCTTGGGCATACCGTTAAGATGATCCCTCCGATCTACGTGAAGCCTTACGTCAAGCGACAGAAGAACGATGCCAATGATGCGGAAGCGATCGCTGAGGCGGCATCTCGTCCCACAATGCGTTTTGTCACCGTGAAGAGTGCGGAGAAACAGGCATCAGGCATGGCGTTGCGAACCCGTGACCTGCTCGTAAGGCAGAAGACCCAAACGATTAACGCGCTGCGTGGGCATCTGGCAGAATACGGGCTGGTAGCACCTTCTGGCACAGTTCATCTCAATCGGTTACAGGCCGCGATCAGTGATCCGGAAACAGAACTGCCAGCCGCAGTCATTGACCATGCTCAACTGCTTTTGGATCATATCGAGATGCTTGCATGCAAGATCGACAAATTGGGTGCTGAGCTACGTGCTGGTGCCCGGCAGGATCCAGCGGCAAAGCGCTTGATGACGATCCCAGGTATCGGGCCGATCACGGCCATGGCCCTTACCGCTCTCTCTCCAGACCCAAGCACTTTCCGCAAAGGGCGGGACTTCGCCGCCTGGACCGGGCTCACGCCCAAGCAATTCTCATCGGGCGGCAAAGAACGTATCGGGCCCACGTCGAAAATGGGCCAGCGCGACCTGCGCCGCCTTCTTATCATCGGTGCGGCGTCTGTCGTGCGATGGGCCATTCGACGGGGTGCGGATCAGGGTGGTTGGCTCGGGCAGATGCTGGCACGTAAACCAAGGATGCTCGTGACCGTCGCACTGGCCAACAAGATGGCGCGCACTGCATGGGCTCTGATGACGAAGAATGAGAACTACAAGAACCCGGCTTTGGCCTAACCCAGTAGGGTGGCTTTTGCCGGTCATGTGAGAAGGTCGGAGGTGAAGTAAGGACAAACGGTCAATGAGACGGGATCAGGAAAACCAGGCACTAGGCCGTGCGCCTTAGAGCGCGCGTATCCGAGTTGGACCTGATCCGCGCATCTCCATACGGGCCCGTGGCGTGTCAAAGCCACATTCAGAGGCCGAACACACGACAGCACCTGACCACATGTTCATACCTGCCAAAACTTCTTGCATTCACCGGGGCGTCCACACACGGCCTGTTGATCGGCTCGTGGGCCGTGGCCTTGATGGGGTTACGCACGCGCCGTGGTCTCATTAGCGGATAGGTCGATTTTGACCATTCGGGCTGTCAGACTCTGGGTGCGTATTTTCTCCGTTCCATGCTGTCCTCTCTTTCGCGAACTCCTTGGTGACCGTGGAAGACGTCAGATCGCTTCCATGGCCGCGTCTCTTGGTGCGTCGAACTGGGTGCCGTGGCGCAGAAGGCTCCAGGCGGTTCGTGCGAGTTTGTTGGCAAGCGCGATGGCCGCCTTGTTTCTGGGCATACGCGCCACCGCCTCGGTCAGCCACGGGCCAAAGCTGAAGTCGGACCAGCGGTGCGGGCGCATCATGATCACTTTAGCCGCCTGCACGAACAGCATCCTCAGGTAGCGACTGCCGCGCTTGGTGATCCGTCCGAGGATCGTTCGCCCGCCGGTGCTGAATTGTCGGGGCACCAGACCAACCCAGGCTGCAAAATCGCGCCCCCTGTCGAACGCCTCACCTTTGCCGACTGCCGCGACCATCGCCGTCGAGATCATTGGCCCGATGCCGGGTATCGTCATGATGTTGGCGCAGTTCTCTTCCGTGCGGCTGATCTCTTCGATCTCGCCGGAGACGTCCCCGATCCGTTTGTCCAGCCAGAGCCAGTCGCCGTAAAGCCCGATCAGGATGCCACGCATTCGAGGTGAGATCTCATCCCGACGCTGTTCGAGGATCGTTTCGAAGGAATTCTTCAGCGCCCGCAGCCCCGACCTGACGGTGATCCCCTGCTCGATCAGGAAGGCCCGGATCTGGTTGATGGTGGCCGTGCGCCGCGAAACCAGCCGTGCCCGGACCCGGTGCAGGGCCTGAAGGTCGAGCTGATCTTGGTCCTTTTCTGAAACGGTCCGAAGGTTGGGTCGCAACGCAGCTTCTGCGATCGCCTCCGCGTCGTTGTAATCGTTCTTCTGGCCCTTGTTGAACGGCTTCACGTAAATTGCCGGTATGATCCGCGGCTCGAACCCCATGCTCCGCAGCGTTCGGCTGACAAAATGGGCGCTGAGGCAAGCCTCCATTCCCACGATGCAGCGTGGGAGTTGCTCGAAAGTGGCATTCAGAGCCAAGCGCTTGATCTGCTTTCGGATGACCAGTTGGCCGGACCGGTCGAATCCGACCAGGTGAAACGTATCCTTCCCGATGTCGATCCCGACGACGGCAAGGTCTTCCAAACTTCCTGTCTTCTTTGCACACATGGCTACTTCTCCTTGTTGCGCGGTTGATCCCAGTTAAAGATAACCCAACGTTGGGGGAAGCAGCCGGCACATCCCATTAGCGGCCGCACAGTCCTTGGCTCGAACCTGCGATAGCTGACCTTCGCCGCGCAGGCAGCGAACTGGCAAACTGCGGACATTTCTGTCGTTTGCGTCGCTTAGTTTAATGTCGGCTATCTTCGTCAGAGTAATTGACCATTTTCGTGGAAGTGCGCATGTTGCTGGGATGAGATGGACCAAACTCAAACAACGCATTGAAGATTGCTTCGCCGAGTCTGCAAAGGGTCGCGTAGAGGTCTGGAATACGCGCTATCGTAATTCTCACGATCAAGAAGGTGAGGCTTGGATCACAATTGATAAAATACAGGTCCATAGCATGGGTTCTCTGACTTACTTGGTGAAATACTATGAACAAAGCACCCAGATTCAGCAGGAACGAGCCTGCCAAGACTATGGTGATGACCAGCAGATAAAGGGGTATCTTGCCGCGCAAGAAGAAGTTCAGCAAAGGCTCCGGAACGATGGCACCATTCCGCTAGAAGAATTCAATAGTACGCTTTTCGAGTATCTGAATTTATCTATCGAAGAAATTTTGGGATCAGATCAAATGGTCTTGAGAGCTTTGGGTATGTTCGACAAGCGACTTGGAAAAAGACGGCTGAAGTCCCTGAATCTCTCCAGTGATCATGAGTTGGTACAGAGCTTCTTTCGCATTCGCTGCGCATTTGAAGGAATTCGTCCGCAACTAGACACCTAGCACTCGCTCCAAAGCCTAAGCCGACATTGAGGCGTTTTGCGGCATTGATCAACTTGGACTCACAGCCGACCTTCGCCGCACTCAACACGAATGGCCGCTGTCGGGAAATGGCACAGACTTTGCAAAGTTCACTACTGCGCAAAGCAGGAATATGCGAGAGCGCAGCTTTTCGGGAATGTGATCATCAGCAGATAGACGCAGCAATTTTCCCTGATACCTGCACCCCCACCAAGCCCGGAATCAAAGCACGTAATGCCGCCAGCCTCTCGGTGTTCGCAAAGCGAACACCTGCCAACAACACGTCACGCCGGAGGTGTGCGTGAAAAACCGGTGAACCTGTGGTGCGACGGGCGGGCGCTGCCCTTTGTGAAGGGCGCTCTTATTCGTACTTCTCCAGAAACGCCTCTGCCGACAGCGCGCGGAAATCCTCCAGCGTTTCACGCAGGCGGTCGTGCGGCCAGTCCCACCATGCCAGCACCATCATCCGCTCGGCCACGGGGCGGGTATAGCGCGCCCGCAGCGGCAGCGCCGGAATGCCCGCCACGATCATATAGGGCGGCACGTCGCGGGTGACGATGGCGCCGCCTGCGACGACGGCACCGTGGCCGATGCTGACCTGCGGACGGACCTGTGCGCCGTGGCCCAGCCATGTGTCATGGCCGATGATTGCACGGCGGGTGCGGCGGTGGTCGAACCAGGCGGTGTCGTGTTCCGCGTCGTCGAAATAATCGGCGGAGCGGTAGTGGAAGTGGTGCAGGCTGGCCTTGTCCATCGGATGATCGGTCGCCCCGATGCGCACGCAGCTGGCGATGTTGGAAAACTTGCCGACTTCGGCATTGGCGATGTCCGCCATGCGGTCGCAGTAGGAATAATCACCGATGGTGCTGTGCGCCACGCGGCTGGCCCGTCCGATCTCGACGTAGGCGCCGAACGTGGCGTCGGTGATCTCGCAATCGGGATGCACGAAAGGCGCACCGGCGGTCAGGCGGGCCATATCAGTGGCCACCCTCGCCGTTGCCTTGGATCAGACGGCGGCGCAACCAGCCCGAGAAAGTGTCCATGGCCATGACCATCAGCACGATCAGCACGATGTAGTAAGACACCTCTTCCCAGTCCTTCTGGGTGATGATCGCCTGTGTCAGCAGCAGGCCGATGCCGCCGCCAGTGATCGCGCCGATGACGGTGGCGCTGCGGGTGTTGGATTCCAGATAGTATAGCACCTGGCTCAGCAACACCGGTGTGACCTGTGGGATGACGCCGAAGCGGTAGCGTTGCATCGGTTTGGCCCCGGTCGAGGCGATGCCTTCGATCTGCTTGTCGTCGACGTTTTCCAGCGCCTCGGAGAACATTTTGCCAAAGCTGCCGGTGTCGGTGATCAGGATCGCCAGCGCGCCGGTCAGCGGTCCGGGACCAAAGGCACGGCTGAGGATGATCGTCCAGATCAGCCCGTCGACGCCGCGCACAAAGTCGAAGAACCGGCGCACGCCAAAGCGGACGCTCATCAGGCGGGTAAAGTTGCGCGCCGCCAGAAAGGCCAACGGTAGCGCCACCAGCGCCGCACCCATCGTGCCCAGAAAGGCCATGAGCACGGTTTCAAAGATCGCCCAGATCACGTCCTTGTGGCGCCACATCTTGTTGTTCCAGACGTCGGAGACCATCGCGGACAAGTTGCTTTGGCCCGCCACCACGCGGTCGGACGACAGGGCAAGCGACGCCAGTTCACCGATGGTTTTACCATAGAACGGGCTGTCGAGGGTGAACCAGAACAGCTCCCAGCCCAGGGCATAGTTGTACACTTCAGTGCGGGCGCGGGTGACGGTGGCACGGCCGCCTGCGCCGGTGATGTTGACCCGCGCGTTGCTGGCGCTGATCCAGTCGGGGACTTGTCCGTCGGGTGTGTCCAGCCGGATGGTACGGCCATCGACGGTGACAGTGATTGTGCCATAGTCGGGCCTTGTATAGCGCAGGGTCGGCCCGTCGATTTCGGCGGTTTCGCCTGCATCCAGCGTGACGCGGACGGCGTCGTCATTCAGGGGTGTGACGAAATCGGGCAGCATCCCGTCGGGATAGGTGCCTTTGTTCTCGCCCTCGATGGCATAGGACATGCCGCCGTTGCGGTTGTCGTGGGTGACGTGGGTTTTATAGCTGTAGCTGTCGGCGACCAGAATGGCGGCATTGTCCATGCGGGCGCGGTCCATCAGGCCGGGAATGTCGAAGGCAAAGAACAGGTAGACGAAATAGGCAAGGATCACGGCGGGCGCGGCGAAGGCGAACAACCGTTTGCGGGCGATCAGCGCGGTTGCGGCCTGTTTGTGGCCTTGGGCGGGCAGTATGTCTGCGGTGGCGGTCATGGCTCAAACCTTTCCGGCGAGTTTGTTGCGATAGTGGCTTGAGAGTTGGTCGAAGAAGACGATTGTCAGGAACAGCAGCAGGAAGATGGCTGCGACCTCGTCATAGCGGCCCTGACCCCAGCTGAAAGCGTTCTTCAGGTCGTAGCCGATGCCGCCCGACCCGACAAAGCCGAGGATGGCGGAGGCGCGGATGTTGATTTCAAAGCGCAGCAGCGCGTAGCTGAGCCAGTTGGGCGCGACCTGCGGAATGATGCCCAGCATCATGCCTTGGGTCCAGCTTGCGCCGGTGGATTGCAGCCCTTCCAGCGGCTTGAGGCTGGCGTTTTCGTTCACTTCGGAGAACAGTTTGCCAAGGGCGCCTGCGGTGTGAAAGGCAATGGCGATCATCGCAGGCACAGGGCCACCACCCAGCACAAAGATCAGCACCAGCGCGATGACGATTTCGGGAATGGCGCGCATGATGTCCATCATCCGGCGGAACAGTCCGATCAGCCTTGGAAAACGCGCCAGACCGCGGGTGGACAGCAGCGACAGCACGATGGCCATCAGCCCGCCCACAAGCGTCGATGCGGCGGCGATGTTGATCGTCTCGATCATCGAGGGCAGGAATTGCAGCATCAGGGCGGGGATCAGTGCGGCCTTTTCGCCCGCTTCGGTCAGCACCTCGCGCGGGAAGGCAAAGATGTGCAGGATACCGTCCCAGAAACCGCCCGCGTTGCGGCTGTCGGCCAGCATAAAGCCCGAAGCCATCAGGGCGATGAACACAACCAGCATGATGCCGCCGTACATACGCTTGGTGCGCGTCATGGCCATATAGGCGTCTTGTATTTCCGAGGTGCGTTGCACCCCGACACTCTGGCTGAGGGTGGTATCGGTCATCGCGGTGTATCCTGTAGGGCCATCGTAAAAAAATGGCCGGCCCCGCGCGGGGACCGGCCAAAGGGGCAAAGCCCGTTTACATCTTGGATTTGCGTGCCTCGATGATCGACGTATAGCCTTCGTGGCTGATCGGCTGGAAACCCAGCGCGTCACCGGCCATAAAGTTATAGGCGCAATCGGGGTCCATATAGGGCAGCGACGCGGTCAGCGTGGTGATGTCGATCTTGACGCGCTCGGGCAAATCCTTGCGCAGCACGACGGGGCCTTCGGGGATCGGCTTGGATTTCCAGATTTCGACCAGTTCGTTCATGTCGACGAGGCCCGCATCCGACGCCTTGCGCAGCGCGCCGGAGTTGTAACCGTCGGTCCAGTCGCCCATGCCGTCGGCCCATGTGACACCCGCATCCACGTCGCCGTTGGCCACAGCAACGATCGTCTGTTCGTGGCCACCGACAAATTTGACTTCGCCAAAGTAGTCACCGGATTGCATGGTCACCGAAAGCTCGGCGGGGATTTCGATCGACGGGATAAGGTAGCCCGAGGTCGAGTTCGGATCGCCGAATGCGAACACTTTGCCTTCCATGTCCTTCAGCGATGTGATGCCGGAATCCTTGCGGGCAAAACCGATGGAGTGATAGCCGTAGGAGCCATCGACATTGGTTTTGACCATGATGGGTTCGATCGCTTCGGGGTCGGTCAGATAGGCCTTGGCATAGGCCGATGCGCCCAGCCATGCCATGTCGATGGAACCGCCCAGCAGGCCCTGGATCACGCCGTCATAATCTGCGGGCGTGAACAGTTTGGTGGGCACGCCCAGCAGTTCTTCGACCTTGGCACGGTAGCATTCGTTCGATGTCATGCGGTCCTGTGCGTTTTCACCGCCCAGGATGCCGATGCGGAATTCGGTGATGGCGTCGTCTTGTGCAAAGGCAGCGGTGCTGAGGGCGGTGGTTGCGGCAAGCGCAAGTGCGATGGTCGTTTTCATATGTATCTCCATTGGGTCTTGTTGGTTTGGCAGGTGCCCGCCGCAGCGGGATGGGAACTGGCTCAGGCCGGAACGGCGTGCGTGTCGGTGCTGTCCAGTGTTTCGATGGCGGTAGAGGTTGCGGCTTCGGAAAAGTCCGATCCGGCCCCGTAGATGTCGCGTGCGACGCCGGTGGTCAGTTGTTCGGGTGTGCCGTCAAAGACGACGCGGCCGTCGCGCATGCCGATCACGCGGTCGCAATAGCGGCGCGCGGTGTCCAGCGTGTGCAGGTTGGCGATGACCATCCGGCCATCCTCTTCGTGGATGCGGCGCAGGGCCTGCATCACGACCTGTGCGTTCATCGGGTCGAGCGAGGCGATAGGTTCGTCCGCGAGAATGATCTTGGGGTCTTGCATCAAGGCGCGGGCGATGGCCACGCGCTGTTGCTGACCACCTGACAGCGCCTCGGCGCGTTTGGGGGCGTGTTCGACAATGCCCAACCGGTCAAGGATTTCGATGGCGCGGTGTACGTCCGATGTGGGGTACAGGTTGAACATAGTGGCCATCGTCGAGCGGCGGTTCAGCGTGCCGTGCAGCACGTTCGACACCACGTCCATGCGAGGGACCAGATTGAACTGTTGAAAGATCATCGCACATTGCGATTGCCAGCGGCGACGGGCGGCACCGCGCAGATGCGTCATGTCATGGCCTTCGACGGTGAAGCTGCCCGAAGAACTGTCGGTCAGGCGGTTCAGCATCCGCAGCAGGGTTGATTTACCGGCTCCCGACCGTCCGATGATTCCGATCATGGCAGAGCGCTGGAACGACAGCGTGGCATTGTCCACGGCGGTGTTCGCGCCAAAAGTTTTGGTCAGGTTGGTGATTTCCAGCATATTTGTCCCCAAGGCATGTTGGGGCCGACCTACGGGCTGCAGGATTCAGTTTTGTTTCAGTTTTGCGAAACTTATATGACAGGTGGGAAAGTTTCGGCGCTGCGGCGAAAATAGTTTAACCGGTGGTTGAAACGCTTTTGTAAACAGCCCGGAATCAAGGCACGCATTGGCGTATGCCCGCTTGTTACGCCTCAGATATGTCGCTGCCCGCAGTGGCGGTGTCAGCCTAGCTGCGCCACGCCAGCAAGCGTTTCTCGATCAGCCCGATCACCGTGCTGAGTGTCACACCCAGCACCGACAGGATCAGAACGCCTGCAAACAACCGCTCCAGATCGTAAAGCGATCCGGCTTCGAGGATATAGGCGCCGATGCCGTATTCTGCGCCCAGCATTTCGGCAGCGACCAGCAGGATGATCGCAATGGCCAGCGAAATCCGCAGCCCCGACAGGATGCCGGGCATGGCGCCGGGCAATACGATCTTGCGAACGATCGACAGCCACGACAGCCCGAAACTTTGCCCCATCCGGATCAGCGACCGGTCGACGTTGTCCACAGCGCCATAGGTCGCAACAACCGTGGGCGTGAAGGTTCCGAATGCGATCAGTGCGTATTTTGATGTCTCGTCGATGCCGAACCAGATCACGAACAGCGGCAGCAGCGCGATCTTGGGGATCGGGAACAGCGCCGCCACCAGCGGCACCAGCCCCGCGCGGACATAGGAAAACAACCCGATCAGGATACCGACGCCTATGCCCAGACTGGCCCCCAGCGTCGCCCCCACCGCCAGACGGCTGAGCGAGGGCACAAGGTGTTTGAACAGCAGCCCGCTTTGCCACAGCTCGACAAAGGTTGCGGCCACGTCCGACGGTTTGGGCAGGGTCAGGGCCGAAATCCAGCCGGTTCGCGTGCCCCACTCCATCAACAGGATCAGAACGACAAACACAGCCACGCCGACGCCACGCCGCGCCGAGGGGGCAAAGCCGCCGCCGCGAAAGCGGACTTCGGTGGCCTGTTCGGGTGTCGTGGTGGTGTCAGACATGCAACAGCTCCGCATCGGCAGCGCGTGCTTCGTCGCGCATCAGGGTCCACAGGTGCTTTTGCACGGTTTCCAGCTCGGGATCGGCATAGCCGCGTTGGTCCAGCGGTTTGTCGATCTCGACCACTTCGCAGATCTGTCCCGGACGGCGCGACAGCACGACGATCTTGTGGCCCAGCCGCACGGCTTCAGCCAGATTGTGCGTGACATAGACGGACGTGAACGGCTGGCGCACCCACAGCGCCACCAGATCATCCATCAGCAATTCGCGGGTCTGGCTGTCCAGCGCCGACAGCGGTTCGTCCATCAACATCACGGCGGGGTTCACGGCCAGCGCGCGGGCGATGGCGACACGCTGTTTCATCCCGCCCGACAGTTGGCGCGGCAAGGCCTGCTCAAAATCGGTCAGCTTGGTGCGGGCCAGCACGTCGGTGATGATCACCTCTGCGGCCTTGCCGCGAATGCCGTGATCCTCAAGTACCAGCGAAATATTCCCGTGCACCGTGCGCCACGGCAGCAGGGCAAAGTCCTGAAACACAAATGTCAGCGGGTTCAGGCTGTCGGCGGGCGGCGTGCCCAGTTGCAGCACGCGGCCCGCATCGGCGCGTTCCAGCCCGCCGGTCAGGCGCAGCAGCGTGGACTTGCCACAGCCCGAGGGGCCGACCAGACACACGATGCGCCCTGCCGGAATGTCCAGACTGATGTCGCGCAACACTTCGGTGTCGCCATAGCTGTGGCTGATCGCATCAAGGCGGATGTCCATGCGGGCTGTCCTTTGGGGGTAATGGCAGGCGGCGGGCAATCGCGCCCGCCGCCAAGGGGCGCTTAGGCCTCGTAGGTGTCGACGTAGGATGTGTCGACAAAGGTGTCGAGCGTGATCGCGGCATCGACCAGACCTTCGGACTGGAACCATTCCAACTGGTCCGTCAGCGAGGCCACGTTCATCTTGGCCCCTTCGTTCAGACGCATTGTGCCGTTGATGATCGACGGTGCCGCCTTTTCGCGGGGCTGGTCGGTGTAGACGTATTTATGGATCAGATCGACCATCTGGTTCACCCCGTCCTCACCGCCGTCCTTGGCGATCATCGCGGCGTTGTAGTCGGCCACGCCCTTGGAAAATCCGGTCAGGAACGCTTGGGTCTGGTCGCGCTGGTTGTCGGCGTTGTCGGTCGAGGTGAAGACCGTGGTGACCTGATAATTCGGCAGATAGTCCGAGATATTGCCAATGATGTGAACCGCGCCCGAACCTGCCAGAGGCTTGGCGATATGGGGCACGATGGACCATGCGTCGATCTGGCCGGATTTCAGCGCGCCAATGATCGCGCCGACCTTTTGCAGCGGCGTGAACGACATCTCGATGCCCTCGGCGGCGGCAACTTTCGAGCCCATATAGTGGAACGACGAACCGGCGGTGGAAATGCCGAACTTCTTGCCCGCGAGACCCGCAGGTGAGGTCAGACCCGCCTGAAACGCCGCGTCCGAGGCCAGAATTTTCTGCCCGTCAATGCCCGGTTCTTCGGTCAGACCGCCGCCGATCACCTTGACCGCGCCCTTGTCGGCAAGCGAGATCAGACCGCCCGACACGGCTGTCACGGCATAATCGACATCGCCCGAGGCAATGGCCACGGCCATCGGCTGAGCGGCCTGAAAGAAGCGCAGTTCCACATCAAGGCCCGCCTCCTGGAAATAGCCACGCTCGACCGCGATAAAGCTGGCGGCATGCGAGGTGAAGCGCAGCGCGCCCACGACGATTTTTTTGTTCTGCGCAAGGGCAGGTGCGGCAAGGCCGGTGGCGGCGGCTGCCCCGATCAGACCTATTGTCTGGCGGCGGTTGAAGTTGATCATCGTATCCTCCCTGAAGTGTATGATCGGTTTGCTTGGTGTTTCAGTGATCCAAGAAGCCGGAGTTTTCAAGGGTTCAGGGTGGAAAAGCCTCTGTGACGGGGTGTTAAAGGCCGCTGGCGCGTGGGGGCCGTGTCGGGGTAGCAGGGGCAAAGGCACCCGATGGCAGGCAGACAGCAATGACCCGATCATGACCGCGTATCTTGTTCTTTTCGCATCCGCACTGGTGGCTGCGACCATTCTGCCGATGCAATCCGAAGCGGTTTTGGTGGGGCTGTTGGTTGCGGGCAACCATCCCGTCGCGGCGCTGCTTCTGATGGCGACGGTCGGCAATGTGGCGGGCTCTGTCATTAACTGGGTTCTGGGCCGCTATCTGCTGCGGTTCAAAGACAGGCGGTGGTTTCCCACATCCGACAGACAGCTTGCGCGCGCCCAAGGCTGGTATCACCGCTATGGCCGCTGGTCGCTGCTGGGAAGTTGGCTGCCGGTGGTGGGCGATCCGCTGACGGTGGTTGCGGGGGTGATGCGCGAACCGTTCGGGTCGTTTCTGGCGCTGGTTACCCTTGCCAAGGGTGTCCGGTATCTGGTGCTGGCGGCGCTAACGCTGGCGTGGCTTTGACGGCTACAGACATCCCGCAGGCAGGGCAGGCTTGACTCCAACTTGTTAATATATCATCTCATCATACCAGTTGGGATTTTGCACAAGAGGATCGAACACATGGCACAAAAAATCGCGTTGATGGGCGCAGGCGGCAAGATGGGCGTGCGCAGTGCGACGAACCTTTTACAAACAGATTTTGACGTGGCCCACGTCGAGATTTCCGAAAGTGGTCGCGCGCGGCTGAAAGAGGCCATCGGCGTCGATTGTGTCCCTGTCGAAGAGGCGCTGAAGGGGGCCGATGTGGTGCTGCTGGCGGTGCCCGATACGGCGATCCGCGCGGTGGCCGCGTCGATCATCGACATGGTGCCCGCAGGTGCGATCGTGATCTGTCTGGACGCGGCGGGGCCATTTGCGGGGCATCTGCCCAAGCGTGATGATGTCACTTACTTTGTCACGCACCCGTGCCATCCACCGATCTACAATGACGAACAGACCGACGCCGGCCGCAAGGATTACTTTGGCGGCATTGCCGCGCAACAGGGCATTGTGAATGCGCTGATGCAGGGGCCGGAAGAGCACTATGCGCTGGGTGAAAAAGTCGGGCGCGCGATCTATGCGCCGGTGGCCCGCAGTCACCGCGTCACCGTGGACCAGTTGGCGCTGCTTGAACCGGGATTGTCGGAAACCGTTTGCGCGTCGCTGCTGGACGTGATGCGCGAAGCGATGGACGAGGTCGTGCGGCGCGGCGTGCCAAAAGAGGCCGCGCGCGATTTTCTGTTGGGTCACATGAACATTCTGGGGGCCGTGATCTTTGACGAGGTCGACGGCGTGTTTTCGGATGCCTGCAACAAGGCGATCACATTCGGCAAGCCGATGCTGATGCGTGACGACTGGAAGCGGGTGTTCGAACCGGACGAGATTGCCGCCAGCATCCAGCGCATCACCTGAATGTCAGTCGCGCTGTTTCAATCCGGCAGAGCGGTCAAGGTGTGTGGCCATATGGGCCACCGCCGCCTGCGCGTCCTGCGCGTCGATGGCGGCGACAATCTGGCGGTGTTCGGACAGCGTGGTGTCCTCATGCCCCGACCAGTGCAACAAGGCACCGTGGTTGTGGAAAATCCATTTCAGCATCGCGTCGGCCAGCGCCGTGATGACCGGATTGCCCGCAATTGCGATGATGCGCGCGTGAAAGGCGATGTCGGCGGCGACAAAGTCGTCCGGTTGGTCACGGGCGGCGGCCTGCATGGCGATCAGATGGTGCAGGGCGGTCAGGTCTTCGCTGCTGCGTTGCAGGGCTGCGACGCGGACAAGCCCCAGTTCGAACATGCGCCGCGCGTCTTTGAGGTGGCCCAGGTTTTCCGGCGCGACCGACAGCAGCGTTTGCGCCATACCGTCCAGTTGCGCCAGCGCGCTTTGCGGGGTGATCGCGTTGACGCGGCTGCGTTCGCCGTGGCTGACCGTGATCAGCCCCATCGTGTTGAGCGTTTGCAAGGCCTCGCGCACAACTGGGCGGCCGACGCCGAAACGGTCCATCAGCGCACGTTCCGACGGCATCGGATCGCCCGGTGCCACGGCCCCTTCGACGATCATCGTGTGCAGACGGTCGAACACTTCATCCGAGAGTTTACGGCGCGGGATCGGGTCTGTGGGTGTAGGTGTGGACATGGCGGCCTTGGTGTTCTGGGTGCTGCAACTGGTATGATGAGATAAGCGATGAATGGTCAAGTCCTGGATGGTCCGGTATTGGCGTGGCTGGGGGATGATTTCACCGGTGCCGCGGCAGTGATGGAGGTTCTGGCTTTTGCGGGGCTGCCGGTGACGCTGTTCCTGACGCCCCCTGATGCGGCGCGTCTGGCGCAGTTTCCGAACCTGAAGGGCATCGGGATCGCCAGCATGGCGCGGACGCAATCGCCTGACTGGATGGAGGCGCATTTGCCCGCCTTGTATGACGCTCTGGATGCAACGGGGGCGGCGCTGGTACAGTACAAGGTGTGTTCGACGCTGGATTCCGCCCCGCATGTGGGCAGCATCGGGCGGGCAATGAAGATCGGGCAGGCACAGTTTGGCGGAGCGGTTCCGGTGGTGGTCGCGGCACCGCAGATGCGGCGGTATCAGGCCTTTGGCCAGTTGTTTGCGGGGACAGAGGCGGGGGTATTCCGGCTGGACCGTCATCCGGTGATGTCGCGCCATCCGGTCACCCCGATGCACGAGGCCGACGTGGCGCGGCATCTGGCGGCGCAGACGGATATGCCGCTGGGCTGTCTGGACCTTGAGGTGCTGTATGATGCGGCGCGGGCCGATGCGGCCTTGGTCGCGGGGCAAGGTGTGACGGTGGATATGATCGGCCCGGCGGATGAGATCGCCGTGGGGCGGTTGTTGTGGGAAAACCGCAGCGCGCACCGGTTTGTCGTGGGATCGCAGGGCACGGCCTATGCGCTGGTTGCGTATTTTCGGGCTCAGGGGTGGTTGCCTGCGGCCACGCCGGTTGCGGGGCTGGGGCGGGTTGCGCGGATGGCTGTAGTTTCGGGTTCGGTGTCGCCCACGACGGCGGACCAGATTGCATGGGCTTGCGACAACGGCTTTGCGGGAATTGCGTTTGATGTGCTGGCGGCCTGTGGCGGCGGGTTGGACCGCGCCGAACAGGAAGCCGTGGATGCGGGTCTGGCCGCTTTGGATGCTGGACAAGTGCCGTTGATCTATACGGCCAAGGGGCCGGATGATCCGGCTGTTGCGGCCCTGCGCATGGCGGCGGGGCCGGATTTGCCTGCGGTCAACGACCGTATTGGCGCAGCACTGGGACGGGTTCTGCGCGCGCTGATCGAACGCGGTGGGCTGGGCCGAGCAGTGGTGTCGGGGGGTGACACCTCGGGGCATGTGTGCACCGCTTTAGGCATCGACGCGCTGACGGCGGTGGCACCGACGATTGCGGGGGCCGCGATTTGTCGGGCCCATGCGACGGGTGCGATGGACGGGCTGCATCTGGCGCTGAAGGGCGGGCAGATGGGCAGCCGCGATTATTTTGGATGGGTTCGGGACGGAGGCGGCGCGCGATGACACGGTTGCAAGCGACATATGAAATTGAAAGCCCCGTGGGCGTGGCCCGTGCTGCGGGCGTGATAGCGGGCGAACAGTCGACTGGAACCTTTATCCGGCTGGCGTCCGAAACCGATGATTTGCGCACACGCTCTGCCGCGCGGGTCGAAGCGGTCGAGGTCACCGGCGCTGCCGACCATCCGGCGTTGCCCTGTCGGCTTGCGGCGGACCGCTATGAACAGGGGCGTATCACGCTCAGCTGGCCGGTCGAGACCTTCGGCCCGTCGCTGCCTAATATTCTGGCCACGGTGGCGGGAAACCTGTTCGAACTGGCCGAGGTTTCAGCGATCCGGCTGCTGTCGCTGGACATTCCCGACAGCATTGCCGCCGCCTGTCCGGGCCCGCAGTTCGGCGTTGCGGGCACGCGGGCGCTGATGGGGGTGGCATCGGGGCCGATGATCGGCACCATCGTCAAGCCGAGCGTGGGGTTGAGCGCGCAAGAAACCGCCACGCTGGCCGGTGATCTGGCGCGGGCGGGGATTGATTTCATCAAGGATGACGAATTGCAGGGCAATGGCCCCGCCTGTCCGCTGTCGGATCGCGCACGGCTGGTGATGCAGGTGCTGGACGATGCCGCACAGGTGACGGGGCGCAAGGCGATGTATGCGTTCAACATCACCGACGAGATCACCGATATGTGGCGGCATCTGGAGATGCTGGAGCGGTTGGGCGCGAGTTGTGCGATGGTGTCGCTGAATTCGATCGGGCTGGCCGGATTGCGGGCGGTGCGGGATCGTTCGCCGCTGCCGATCCACGCGCATCGCAACGGGTGGGGGTTGATGTCCCGCTCGCCGCATATTGGCATCGCGTTTCCTGCGATGCAAAAACTGTGGCGGCTGGCGGGGGCGGATCATTTGCATGTGAACGGATTGGCCAGCAAGTTTACCGAACCCGACGCCGTGGTGATCGAGGCAGCGCGCAGCGTTCAGGCTCCGGTATCGGTGGACCATGCGCATGGCGCCTTGCCGGTGTTTTCATCGGGGCAGACGCCGTGGCAGGTGGCGCCAAGTGCGCAGGCTTTGGGCAATGATGATTTCCTGATGTGCGCGGGCGGCGGTATCATGAGCCATCCCGATGGCCCTGCGGCGGGAATTGCCGCGTTTCGACAGGCTGCGGCAGCACAGGCGCAGGGGGTCAATGTGCGGACCTATGCGGCGGATCATCCCGAACTGGCCGCGGCGCTGGATACCTTTGAGGGTGCCGTGACACGCGGTTGACATGGGCGGGAATTGTCGCGACACGTTGGTATACCAAATTACACCTCAGGAGTTGCCACCATGTCTGCCATCCTTGCCGTCGGGCCCTATACCGAAGCCGAGCGCGAAGCGTTCAAAGCGGAACTGCAACCGACATTTATCGGCACCCGCGCCGAACTGGACGCGCTGGACGATACCGCCTGTGCTGCGGTCAGGGCGATTGCCTATAAGGGGCACCGGCCCTTTGGTGCCGAGGAAATGGACCGGTTCGCGAACCTTGGCGTGGTTGCGAATTTTGGTGTGGGATACGACGCGATCGACGTCGGTGCCGCGTCCGAGCGCGGGATCAAGGTGACCAACACGCCCGACGTGCTGAACGACGATGTGGCCGATCTGGCGATTGCCATGTGGCTGATGCAGGCCCGCGAAATGCGACAGGCCGAGGCATGGGTGCGCGACGGATCGTGGGCCGAAAAGGGATCGGCGCCCCTGAACCGCAAGGTCAGCGGCGGCACTGTGGGCATCATGGGCATGGGCCGTATCGGCCGCGACATCGCTGACCGTCTGGCGGCGTTCAAGACCGAAGTCCACTATCACGCGCGGTCGGAAAAAGACACGCCGGGCTGGACCTATCATGCCGATCCGGTGGCACTGGCGCAGGCCGTGGATTATCTGTTCATTGCCTTGGTCGGCGGCCCCGAGACCGAGAAATATGTGTCGAAAGAGGTGATCGCGGCGCTGGGTGAACGCGGTGTTATCATCAACATTTCACGCGGCACCACCATCGACGAAGAGGCGATGCTGGACGCGCTGGAAAGCGGTGCAATCGCCGGTGCCGGTCTGGATGTGTTCGTGGGAGAGCCGAAGGTGAACCCGCGTTTTCTGAAGCTGGACAACGTGGTGCTGCAACCGCATCAGGGGTCGGCCACGCATGAAACCCGCGCGGCAATGGCCAAGCTGCAGCGCGACAATGTGGCGGCGCATCTGGCGGGGAATGACCTGCTGACGCCGGTGAATTGAAGCCAGGATATATGAGGCGGGGGCGGGATGGACCTGCCCTCGGAGGGATACGGGGCGGGCGTTGGTTCGCCACGCGGTGAATGGCAGAATTGAAGGCTAGGGTGACAGATGCTGCGCGGCGTACGAAAGTCTGTTCTTAATATCCGAGCGAGAGCGTCAGCCGGATAGTTACGGAACAAGCTATGAAGAGCATCGTGGAAAAAGTTCTGGCCACTAAGGTCCGGTCTGGGGCTGAAATTGGCGTTGATGTGTTGAAAGACACAAAGAATAGCCATCTCATTTTTTGAAGTTCCAGTCGGAATATCGCCAAGAAAAGAGTTCAACGGACTAACAACAGCAAGCGATCCACCAAATGCACGCAAAGGCGGGGCGTCCGAATATGGTTGTTCGATAACAACGCCTGATGGTGTGGTCTATCACTCTCTACAAACGCATCTGGACGTTGCTGGCTGGAAAAAAGACATAGAGTTCGGTGCAAGTCAGAAGTACATTTCTCCCGGCAAAGTTAAACGGCGAAGTTTATCGTCGATGGGTTTCGGAGTTACCTACTTTCAGAATGTGATATTGAGTTTTTCTAACGCCGTATGATGACGCCAAGCGTGATCAGAGCCCGTGATTTCTGTCTGCTCTCTAAGTGCAGCCGCCTTGGTGTTTATATCGTGAATGCCAGTTCCGTCCCGCCCTGCCACTCTTCAAACAGAAATACCACACGATGCACAACCGCAATGTGAAAGCTGTCTTTCGCAGCGGCATGGGGATCAATAAAAATCTTGTTCCGCCATGTTGAAAGACGACGCAGAGATCTTGATTGTGCCAGCTTCAGCTCTCAAATCCAGCAGCGCAAAAGCGAACAAGGTGGTCGAACTGAACATCCTCTGTCGATCTTCTCGCGCCCAAGGCGCAGATACGATCTCTGGAAGTCAGCAGTGCAAGCATGGCTGAGACGGAAAAAACAAACCCTTCGGCCACCTGTTGTTTGGACATATGCGGCAGCCTTGCGTGGATTTCCCCGATGAAAACGGTTGCGGTCGGGTCAAAATATTGCGCTGAAATTTCCCGCCAGCGGTCATCCACCGACACGAACGCAATCAGGCGTGCATAATTGCGCCAACGTCCTTCTTCTGCAGACAGCGCGAAAAAGGGCCGCATGAAGGCATCCAGAACGCGTTCCAGGGTCGGGACACCTGTGCGCTTTGCCTGTTCGAGCGCCTCCAGACGCGCGCGCGACAAGGCTTCTGCGCGGCGTGCCACGGTCTGGTGAAATAGGGCCTCTTTTCCGCCACCGTGATGGTGGATCGTGCCGATCGGCTCGCCAGCCTCGGTCGCGATATCGCGGATCGTTGCCCCATCGAATCCGCGGTTGGCAAATACCGACTCCGCCGCGTCAAGAACACGCTCGCGTGTCGCAAGAGACCGCTTGGAAGGCGCTCTTTTTCTTTTGGTGTCAGTACCTTGGTTTCCTTTCATTATTTGATGTTGCCTTATTTAGAACATTTGTTCAATTTAAAAAGTAATATGGGAGGAATTTATGACAGGCGCACATGAACGGTTCGCCCTGATCGGGGCGGGACCAATGGGCTTGGCGGCTGCAAAGCTACTGTCTCAGAATGGCATAGAATTTCAGGGCTTCGAGCTGCATTCCGGGGTAGGCGGGCTGTGGGACATCGACGGTCCTCTGTCGACGATGTACGAGTCTGCTCATCTGATCTCATCCAAGAAAATGACCGAATTCGCGGACTTCCCGATGCGGGAAGAAGCCGCCGAATACCCTTCGCACCGGGAAATGAAGCGCTACTTTGAAGCGTTCGCCGAGAAATTTGACCTGAACCGACATTTCCGGTTTGAAGCCAAAGTTCTGTCCTGCGAGCCACTTGGCGGACCGGGTGAGGGGTGGTGTGTGACATGGCGCGACGAACAAGGCGAGCACGCAGAGGAGTTTTCCGGCGTGCTGATTGCAAATGGCACGCTTAGCACACCAAACATGCCCGTATTCAAGGGTGCGTTCAGCGGGGAACTGATCCATTCATCTCAATACAGGTCCGCCAGCCAGTTCGATGGAAAGCGCGTGCTGGTGATTGGCGCAGGGAACTCTGGCTGTGACATTGCGGTGGACGCGATCCATCACGGAGTGTCATGCGATTTGTCGATGCGGCGGGGATATTATTTTGTGCCAAAATACGTCTTTGGCAAACCCGCCGACACGATGGGCGGGGTTATAAAACTGCCCATGACAATCAAGCGGAAGGTGGATGGAGCAATTCTGAAATGGTTCGTCGGAGATCCACAAAAGTACGGCTTTCCCAAGCCGGATTATAAGCTTTACGAAAGCCACCCGGTGGTGAATTCTCTGGTGCTGTACCATGCGGGGCACGGAGATTTGACGGTCCGACCCGATATCGACCAATTTGACGGCAACACTGTGCATTTCAAGGATGGCAGCAGCGCGGACTACGATATCATACTTGCTGCAACGGGGTATAAACTCGACTATCCTTTTATCGAAAATGCGCTTCTTAACTGGCAAGGCGACGCGCCACATCTCTACCTTAACTGCATGCATCCGGAGCGCGATGATATCTTCGTGCTGGGGATGGTCGAGGCTTCGGGGCTTGGTTGGCAGGGGCGACACGAACAGGCCGAGATGGTTGTGCGCTATATCAAGGGGCTGCGGCAAGGGTCCAACGCTGCGAAAGCGCTGCAAAAAACCAAGGCGAGTGGCTTTGAGCGTGCAACCGGTGGCATGAACTATATCAAGCTGCCGCGCATGGCCTATTACGTTGACAAAGCCACATACCGCAAAGCGGTGACCCAGTGGACCAGAAAGCTGACCGGTGGCCGGTCATGATTGACGAAGCCGTTGTCGAGTTCTCTGCCGGATCGTTGATGTTGCTTAACGGTATTCTGGCGGTGGTGATGTTCTCGATCGCCATTGATCTTAGACCGAGCGACTTTCGGGCTTTTGCCAAGGCGCCCAAGCCATTGGTGGTCGGGTTGCTTTCACAATTCCTGCTATTGCCTTTCCTGACGTATCTGTTGGTGATCGTGGTGCAACCGCAGGCATCCGTCGCGCTGGGGCTTATTCTGGTGGCGGCCTGTCCGGGCGGGAATATATCAAATTTCATCACTTACCGGGCGGGAGGGAACGCGGCGTTGTCGGTGTCGATGACGGCTTTTTCCACCGTCGGAGCCATCTTGCTGACCCCTGCGAACATCGCATTCTGGGGGAGCCTTTATGCACCGTCTGCCGGTCTGTTGCGCACCACGGCAATAGATCCGGTGAGCATCGCGATCACGGTTGGCCTTATGCTTATCCTGCCTTTGGTCCTTGGGGTGACGTTGAACACCAGACATCCCAACCTGACCGCACGGTTGCGTAGGCCGTTACAGTGGATTTCGATGGTAATATTCGTAGGCTTTGTTGTGCTGGCTCTTGCTGCGAACTGGCCCACCTTCGTGGCTTTCGCCGGAGGCATCGCCGGATTGGTGATAGCCCATAATGCGATCGGGCTTGGCGGTGGCTATGCATTTGCAACCCTTGCGCGGTTGACCCCCTTCAATCGCAGGGCTGTTACCATCGAAACCGGTATTCAAAATTCCGGACTTGGACTGGTTTTGATCTTTGGCTTTTTCGGGGGGCTGGGCGGAATGGCGATCGTCGCGGCATTCTGGGGCATCTGGCATGCAATTTCAGGACTGGTGCTTGCCTGGATCATGTCCCGCACCGAGGCGCGGCGATGACCCGTATCCTGATCACTGGTGGGGCAGGCATGGTTGGGCACGCTTTGGTCAAGGCCTTGGCCTGCGAGGATGTCGTTGTTACCGACCTTGCCAGTACGAATGTGCCCAAGGGCATGAAATTCCGGCGCATGGATGTGACAGGCAGCGACCCCGACACCGTAATCGGAGAGGAACAGCCCGACGTGGTTGTCCATCTTGCCTCCATCGTGACCCCGCCGTCCGGGATGACACGCGAACAGGCTTTTGCCGTCGATGTTACCGGCACGCGCAACGTTCTGGCGGCCTGTCTGGCGCATGGGGTCAAGCGTTTGGTCGTCACCAGTTCCGGCGCCGCCTATGGCTATCACCCCGACAACCCTGTTCCGATAACAGAAGACACTCCCTGCCGTGGCAACCCGGAATTTGCCTATGCCGATCACAAGCGTCAGGTCGAAGAGATGCTGGCGGATGCCCGGCGGGACCATCCGGATCTTGCCCAAGTCATCCTTCGTGTCGGGACCGTACTTGGGCCGGGTACCGACAACCAGATCACCGCTCTTTTCCGTCGCAAAAGGTTGCTGGCGATCAGGAACAGCGACAGCCCATTCGTTTTCATCTGGACCCAAGACCTTGCCCGTATCGTGGAACGTGCCGCGACCACGGGCCCTGCCGGTATCTACAACGTGGCAGGCGATGGCTGGTTGTCGGTCGATGACCTTGCAAAGGCACTTGGCAAGCCGGTTCTGCGCCTTCCGGCTTGGGCACTGAAAGCGGCGCTGGCGGTCGCGCATCCGCTTGGGTTGTCACGGTATGGACCGGAACAGGTCCGGTTTCTGCAGTATCGGCCCGTTCTCGATAATGATCGCCTGAAGCATGTGTTCGGATATAGCCCCGAACTGACCTCCGCCGAGGTATTCGATCTGTGGAAAGACGGGGCGGGACTATGAAGACCGCTGTCATATCTGGCGGAAACGGCGGGTTAGGGCGGGCGCTGGCCGCCGGGTTGGAAGATCGGGGCTGGCACTGTGTTTTGATGGACATCGACATTAGCGGGCTGGATGCATCGGAAAGCTGTACGCCAATCGCCGTTGACCTGACTGACATTCAGGCTTTGGATCAGGCAGCGTCGCAGATTATTGCTGCGCGGCCTTCGATCGACATGGTGATCTATAACGCTGGCGTGTCCCAGATTAGCACTTTTGCGAACGCTGACATCACAAGCCATCGCCGGATTTTTGAAATCAACTATTTCGCCGCAGTTTCTATGGCGGGCGCATTTTTGAAGCCAATCCGTGATAGCAGGGGAACACACCTTGCCATCTCTTCTGTCGCCGGTTTTGCACCCTTGCATGGTCGCACTGCCTATGCGGCGTCAAAACACGCTATGCAGGGCTTTTTCTCATCACTCCGCTCGGAGGAGCGTGCGTATGGCGTGCGCTGCCTCATCGCGGCGCCCAGTTTTGTGGCAACGAATATCGGCAATGCCAACAGCACAGATGGCAAGATTGTGCGTCCCGGTTCGGCGGCGGACGGGATCGATTATATGTCACCGGAAACAGCCGCCAAAGTGATCCTGAAAGGCGCTGAAACGGGGCGGGAGTTTATACCGGTTGGCCGCGTTTCGCGGCTTGCTTCGTTGATTATGCGCGCCTCGCCGAGGCTCTATCAACGCCTGATGCAGCGCAAGATTGTGATGGATGATCCAAAACAAGATAAACATTAGCTGGGTGGCACCGAGTGTTCAGCTTGACGGGCCGAAGTTTCACGGCTGCAGATCGTCGATGCAGCTTTCGGGTGGTAGGCGGCAATGGCTTGCCGTTTGGTCTTTGGGTAGGCGAAGGGTTTGACGCCGTTGATCTTGCAGGTTTCGATCAGCGAGGCGATGCGACCCCAAACGATACCGCCTTCGTCATGGCCTGCAAAAAGAGTGTTCTTGCGATTGGTGGGATCAGGTTTTCGATCCTGGTCGCTGTCAGTCTCGACACGGCCGTCAGTCGGAAGGGTCTGCAGCCCATTCCAGTGACTATGGATGCAGGTCAGCTTTTCTCTCAGCCGGGATTTATTGGAGATATTGCGTCTTTCGACCTGCAACCAATCGCCGAAGGCCGCCACCAGCGGTGCGCTGCGGGTCGGCACCCACAGGTAGCCCGTTTTGGCCTTGTCGCGGACCGTTTCCAACACCGGAGCAGATGTTTCATCCATGAACAGATTTCCAGATTGCTTCAGATAGTCGGCTAACCGGTCCACCACAGGCCCCAGGTGGAACGCGGCTTCGCCCGCCCAGTACTGCTGGGTTCTTCGTCGCTATTGTCTAACCCGACGAAAAACCAAAGCCATCAGGTGCTGGATGAATTTCATGGATGCTGATGTCGGGGCTTTCGTCGGTCATCGTAAAACAACCTCGTTCCCCAAAAGAAAAAGGGCCTAGCGCTGCTCTGCGCTAAGCCCTTGAATTAATTGGCTCCGACGGTAGGGATCGAACCTACGACCAATTGATTAACAGTCAACTGCTCTACCGCTGAGCTACGTCGGAACGGTTCGCGCCGTATAGCAACAGTGATTTCAGCCGTCCAGAGGGTTTTACTGAAAAAATCAACTTTTCCGGACTGCGCTATCAAAGCGCTTTGAATGCGGCGTTGGCGGACAGCCGGCCCAGTGGTGCTGCGCGATCTTTTCCGGTCAGATCCACAAGATGTGCCAACACGTTGCGGGTGGCGGCCCCCAGCAGGGCGGGCGGGGTTTCGGTATAGATTGCGGCGGCCAGATCTGCGGCGGTGGCAGGGCCTTGGGCCAGATGGGACAGGATCGACGCCTCGCGGCTCAGCCGATGGGTAACCAGCCAGTCCAGACGCGCAGCGGGGTCGGTCACAGGCGCGCCGTGGCCGGGATAGAACACACGCCAGGCGCGCGCTTGCAGCCGCGCGCAGGACGCCATGAAGTCGGTCAGATCACCATCAGGGGGCGAGACCAGCGACGAGGCCCAGCCCATCACGTGATCGGCTGTCAGACAAAGGTCACCCCATGCCAGACACAGGTGGTTGCCGATGTGACCGGGCGTGTGGATCGCTTCCAGCTCCCAGCCGTCGCCGTCGATCACTGTGCCGTCAGGCACCACCACATCCGCTGTGAACGTCGTGTCGATGCCTTCGCCGCCGCCCACCAGATCATCCTTGGCCAGTTCGGCCATCACAGCACTGCGCCCTGCATCGGGATCACCAAAAGCCAGCACCGGCGCGCCGGTGCGCTGCGCCAGCGGGCGGGCAAGGGGCGAGTGGTCCAGATGGGTGTGGGTGACGATGATGTGCGTGATGCTTTGATCGGGGCCAACAGCATCCAGAATCGCCTGCAAATGCGCCTCGTCCTCGGGGCCGGGGTCAATCACCGCCAAACTGCGCGTGCCCACAAGATAGGTATTGGTGCCGCGATAGGTCATCGGTGAGGGATTGGGCGCCACGATCCGGCGCAATCCGGGTTCCAGCGTCTCGGCTACGCCGATTACAGGATCAAAATCATCGGGTGGCATCATGGCTGGGCTCTTCTATCCGCTTCGGTTCACCGCTAGGGTTTAGACATGTCCTTTGAATGGCTCAAACACTATATGCCCCGCAGCCTTTATGGCCGTGCCGCGCTGATCCTGCTTTTGCCGGTGGTTTTCGTGCAAATTGTCGTGTCGGTTCTGTTCACCCAGCGCCATTTCGAAGGGGTCACCGCGCAGATGACCAATGCCGCCGGACGCGAGATTGAACTGGTGCTGGACACCGTGGCCGACGCGCCATCTCGTGCGTTGATCAGCCAGACGGTGCAGGCGCATGTGCCCCAGCTTGAGATTTACGCAATAGCCGTCGACACGGCACCCGCGCAGGACAGCTGGGACTGGCAGGACCTGTCGGGTGGTTTTGTCGTTGCGCGGTTGCGCGAACGTGTGCCGGGTGCGGTGGCGGTTGATCTGACCAACGACAAGCGGGTTCATGTTTATGTGCAGATGGACACCGGTCTGGTACGTCTGGATTTCGACCGGCGTCGCGTTTCTGCGGCAAATCCGCACCAGCTATTTGTAAACATGATATTTTTCAGCGTCCTGATAACCATCATCGCGTTGATCTATCTGCGCAACCAATTGCGCCCGATCAAACGTCTGGCCAGCGCCTCCGAGGCCTTTGGCCGTGGGCGACATGTGCCCTATACACCCGCCGGTGCCACCGAGGTGCGCGCAGCAGGCGCGGCATTTGTCGACATGCGCAACCGGATCGAACGGCAGATCGAAACGCGCACTTTGATGCTGTCGGGTGTCAGCCATGACTTGCGCACGCCCCTGACGCGGATGCGGTTGTCGCTGTCGATGCTGGATGACGAGGACCGCGAGGCACTGGAACAGGACGTGGACCAGATGCAAAGTATGATCGACGAATTCCTGAACTTTGCCAAAGGCGCACAGGAAGGTGAGCCCGAAAAGATCGACCCGCTGGCGCTGATACGCGACATTGTGGACGACCAACAAAGGGCAGGGCGGCCCGTCACACTGGTGACGGCCACGGGCGAGGGCACCATCAACCTGCGCCCTGTCGCCATGCGCCGCGCCGTCGAAAACCTGATCAACAACGCAGTGCGCTATGGGGCCAAGGTCGAGGTCAGCGTGGTTCTGACCGAAAAATCCCTGCGCTTTCGTGTCGAGGACGACGGCCCTGGTATCCCCGAAGACCGCCGCGCCGATGCGCAGCGCCCGTTCACGCGGCTGGACCCTGCGCGCAATCAGGATAAGGGCGGCGGCGTGGGCCTTGGCCTTGCCATCGCCACCGACATCGCCCGCGCCCACGGCGGCGTGCTGCGCCTGGGCAACAGCGAACGTCTGGGCGGGTTGCAGGCGGATATTGTAATCGCACGCTAGGAGGCGGCAAGCCATGACAGTCAAACGTATCGTAACAAACATCGCTGCGCAGTCGGTGGACGAAATCCGCGCGTTCTATGCCGAACTGTTCGACCTGACAGTGGTGATGGATCACGGCTGGATTGTCACTCTGGCCTCTGACGAATTTGCACAGACCCAGATCGGCATCGCCAGCGAAGGCGGGTCGGGCACTGCGGTTCCCGATATCTCGGTCGAGGTGGATGACGTCGATTCTGTTTATGCGCGCGCCAAACGTCTTGGGCACCCCATCGAATACGACCTGATTGACGAACCGTGGGGTGTGCGCCGGTTTTATCTGCGCGATCCGGCGGGGAAACTGGTTAACGTACTGTCCCACCCGCGCTGAGGCGCGTCGGGTTTTGGTGCGGTTCTGACTGACAAAACGAGTCGGCAGGCCGCAGGCATACCTCCGCACAGGGTTGCGTTTCACGCCAACCACCGCGGCCAATCACTCATAACGTATTGAAATATCTTGATTTTGGTAGGCCCGGCAGGACTTGAACCCGCAACCAAAGCGTTATGAGCGCTCTGCTCTAACCAATTGAGCTACAGGCCCGCCTGCGCGTTTGGGTATGTCGCCGCGCGCGCTTCGTCAAGAGAGAGCGTTGCACGCGCGCGCGGGATGTTCTAACCCCACGTCCAAAGTGTCGCATTTGCCAAGGACCACTGCCATGACCGAGCCGAAGAACGGGATCACCTATGCCGAAGCCGGCGTGGACATCGACGCAGGCAATGCGCTTGTCGAACGGATCAAACCCGCCGCCAAAAGCACGCAACGTTCCGGCGTGATGTCGGGACTGGGCGGCTTTGGCGGCCTGTTCGACCTCAAGGCGGCGGGCTTCACCGATCCGGTTCTGGTCGCGGCAACCGACGGTGTGGGCACCAAGTTGCGCATTGCCATCGACACCGGCAACGTGGACGGTGTGGGTATTGATCTGGTCGCCATGTGTGTCAACGATCTGGTCTGCCAAGGGGCCGAGCCTCTGTTTTTCCTTGATTATTTTGCCACGGGCAAGCTGGAGCTGGATCAGGCTGCGCGCATCATCGAAGGCATCGCCGCTGGTTGCAAGGATTCGGGCTGTGCGCTGATCGGCGGCGAGACCGCAGAAATGCCGGGCATGTATCCGGCGGGTGATTTCGACCTTGCCGGTTTCTCGGTAGGGGCGATGGAACGGGGCCACGAACTGCCCGCAGGCATCGCCGAGGGGCAGGTGCTGCTGGGCCTTACGTCGGCGGGTGTACATTCCAACGGCTTTTCGCTGGTGCGCAAGATTGTCGAACTGTCCGGTCTCGGCTGGGACGATGCCTGCCCGTGGGACGAGGGCACGCTGGGCGCTGCGCTGCTGATGCCCACGCGGCTATATGTTACATCGGTGCTTGAGGCGATCCGCGCGGGCGGTGTGCGCGGTCTGGCGCATATCACCGGCGGTGGTCTGACCGAAAACCTGCCGCGCGTTCTGCCCGAGGGGCTGGGTTGCGAAGTGAACCTTGACGCATGGGCACTGCCTCCAGTGTTTCGCTGGCTTGTCGACAATGGCGGCATGGAGCAGGCCGAACTGCTGAAAACCTTTAACGCGGGCATCGGCATGGTCGTTGTGGTAGATGCAGATGCGGTCGAAACGCTGGTGCCGCTGCTTGAGGCTGCTGGCGAAACCGTCTTTACGCTGGGCCATGTGGTGGCAGGTAAAGGCGAAGTGACATACTCTGGATCGCTGGTGTGACGCAGCGCGTCGCGATTTTTGTCTCGGGTGGCGGATCGAACATGCGCGCACTGGTCGAGGACATGACCGGCGACCACCCCGCACGCCCCGTGGTTGTGGTGTCGAACAATGAAAATGCCGGCGGCATCGCTTGGGCCAGCGCACAGGGGATCGCCACCGAAGTTGTGGATCACCGCCCCTACGGCGAAGACCGTGCAGCCTTTGAGGGCGCATTGGATGCCGCACTGGCCAAACACACACCCGACATCATCTGTCTGGCAGGTTTTATGCGTGTTCTGACAGCCGGTTTCGTCAGCCCGTGGCAGGGCAGGATGCTGAACATCCACCCCTCGTTGCTGCCCAAGTATCGCGGTCTGCGCACCCACCGCCGCGCGATCGAGGCAGGTGATACCACGCATGGCTGCACGGTGCATCTGGTCACGCCGGAACTGGACGACGGCCCCGTTCTGGGTCAGGCGACCGTGCCGATCCTGACCGGTGACACGCCCGATGCGCTGGCAGCGCGGGTGCTGGAACAGGAACACCGTCTCTATCCCGCGGTGTTGCGCCGGTTTGCATCCGGTGACACCGCGCGGCTCGATCTTTGACTTCTCTGGTCTTGCCCTGGCCTTTGGTGTAGTCAATCAAAACCCGCGCAGTCCGGACATAAGGTTAAGACCCAACGATGAGAACACTGACGACGACCGAAGAGCTTGCTGCCTATTGTGAAGAGGCCGCAAAACATCCTTATGTGACTGTCGATACCGAATTCCTGCGAGAACGCACCTATTATTCGAAACTGTGTCTGGTTCAACTGGCGATGCCCGGTACCGATGACGAGGGCGCGGTCCTGCTGGACCCGCTGGTCGAAGGCCTGTCGCTTGAACCGCTCTACGCGCTGTTTCGTGACACCTCGGTCGTCAAGGTTTTTCACGCCGCCCGTCAGGATCTCGAGATTTTCTTTGTCGATGCAGGCGTGTTTCCGACGCCGCTGTTCGACACACAAGTCGCCGCAATGGTCTGTGGTTTTGGCGAACAGGTGGGCTATGAAACCCTCGTACGCAAGATTGCAAAAGCACCGCTGGACAAAACCTCACGGTTCACCGACTGGTCGCGCCGCCCGCTGACTGACGCACAGAAAACCTATGCGCTGGCCGACGTGACGCACCTGCGCCAGATCTACGAATTCCTCGCTGCGCGTCTGGAAGAAACCGGACGCAGCGCATGGGTCGAGGAAGAGCTGAAAATTCTGCTGTCACCCGAAACCTATACGGTCGCACCCGATCAGGCGTGGAAGCGGGTAAAAACCCGCACCAACAGTGCGCGGTTCCTTGGCATCGTGCGTGAACTGGCCGCCTTCCGCGAAATCTATGCCCAAGAGCGCAACATCCCGCGCAACCGCGTCTATAAAGACGACGCGCTGGTTGAACTGGCCAGCAACAAACCGCAAAATCTCGAGGAACTGAACCGCGCCCGCCTGCTGCTGCGCGAAGCGCGGCGGGGCGAGATTGCAGATGGTATCCTTGAGGCTGTCAAACGCGGCGTGGACACCGATGCGTCCAAACTGCCGAAACCGGATAACAGCCGCGAAAAGCTACAAGTGAACCCGGCGTTGGCTGATCTTCTGCGTGTCTTGCTGAAGGCGAAAACCGAAAGCGCGGGTGTCGCGGCCAAGCTGATCGCACCGGCCGCCGATCTGGATGCCATTGCCGCAGGTCTGCGCGACGTGCAGGCACTGTCCGGTTGGCGCAAAGAGGTCTTTGGCAAGGACGCCCTGCGTCTGTGCGACGGCAAAATTGCCCTTGCGGCCAAAGGTCAGACGGTACGCGTTGTCGAACTGGACTGATGCCGCGCGGGCGCAGGCTGGTCAACTCTGTTTCTTTGGCTTGAAAATATCCCGGGGGAGCCCGAAGGGCGGGGGCAGAGCCCCCGTTACACCGACACCTAGCGTTGTGACGTCCGCGCGTTGCGCGCACCCACTACGCGAATGGTTTTGACTCCGCGCAACTGTTGGTCGGTCACCGCATGGGCTGCCGTCACGGTGCGCGTTAACTCGGACCCGCCAGCGCGGGCTTTTTCGGGCAGACGCCCTTCCAGCCGGTAGGACAACACGCCATCCACGGCTTCGTCGTCTTCGTTTTCGGGCGTCAGCTTTACCTCGTACAGGCCCTGAACCGGTGCCACACCAGAGGCACGAATGATTGCCCCCCCAGGTACCCGTTCAATCACCAGATCGGACACGGTGTCGATGGGTTCGCCCTTATAAACCACACGTTCGGCACGGTTGCGCTGGAACAGCCCCACGCCACCGGTTGGAATCAGCGGGTTGGTGCTGGCCTCGGGCGCGACCGCCTCGGATCGCGAGTTGCCAAACCAGTTGAACGGATTGACGCGGCTGTCGCGCACAATGGCACAGCCTCCAAGGGCCATGGATGAGATCAGAAGGGCGGAAAGTGTAAGACGCATATCAGTTTGCCTGTTGTTTGGCTTGTGTTAGCCCATCGGGGCTGCGTTGAAAAGCATCATGCGCGGGGGGTGGACCTTTGGCCAGAGGCGTCTTACCTCCCTGAGGCAACCAGAGAGGTGTTTTTCATGGCTCAAGCCGCCTTTGAAGAAATTGTAGAAGATTTCGAGTTTCTCGAGGATTGGGAAGATCGCTATCGCTATGTCATCGAACAAGGCAAGGCGATGGACCCGCTGGACGACGCGCTGAAGGTGCCAGCCACCAAGGTGGACGGCTGTGCCAGTCAGGTCTGGCTGCACCCGCAGATCGACGACGGTGTGTTCCGTTTTGACGGTGAAAGCGACGCGATGATCGTGCGCGGTCTGATCGCGGTGCTGCGCAAGCTGTACAATGACATGCCCGTCAGCGCGGTTCTGGGCGTTGACGCGCGCGCCGAATTGGAGCGTTTGGGGCTGAACGATCATTTGTCCGCGCAGCGCTCGAACGGGTTGCGTGCGATGATCGAACGGATTCGCGCGGTCGCCGCTGCGGCTTAGGCGGGGGCCAGCCCCCGGACCCCCGGGATATTTCGGGCCAAAAGAAATTCAGAGTTTTGCCAAATGTGTGGCGAGGTCTCCGTAGCCTGTAAAACGACGCTCGAATGCAAGACCAAGGCGATCGGCGGCGGCGCGCGCTTTTTCGGTCAGGGCCGGATCGTCGGTTTGTGCCTGATAGACCAGTTTTTCATAATTGGCGAAATACATATCGCGCAGTTGTGGATGGCGGTCGAGCCCCATCGGTTTGATTATGAAGGCCTCGAACTGGCGAACCAGAAAGTCGGTCAGATAGAAGGTTGTGATTTCACTTTCACTGTGTCGCGCAAAGCGTTCGTTTCCTTCGAAAAAACTGTAGCAGTGTGGACCTTTGACCATCTCGACGCCCATCTCGGCGCAGGCGGCCTGAAGCTGGCCGCCGGTGCCGCAGTCGGCGTAGACCACAAAGATGCTGTCGTAATTCTGGCGATGCTTGGCGACGCTTTCGCGCACGGCTGCGGTGATCTTGTCAGGGTAAAGATGGTATTTGGCGGGTAGGCACGTCAGGTCCAGATGGGTCCAGCCGTTGGCGTCTTTCAGGTCCAGAATTTCGCGCGCCAGCGCACCGCAGGCGATCAACAGGATGGATCCCGCGCCTTTGGCCCGCAGACCGGATTCGGTCAACTGGTCGAGGTCCGGCAGGGGTCGGGCGCGTTCTGTCACAATTCTAACCAATGCGTGTGGGCCATGTCGGTGTCATTGCACTGTGGCACAGATGCCTCTTATCTGCATGGGACAGATACGACATTTCACACAAGGATGGGACGAAATGACTATTTACACACAAAAAGCGGGAGTGAACACGGCAACGCTGGGGCTGATGTTCATTTCGGGATGTTTCGCCACGATGGCCTTTGACCTGTGGGGGCAGGTGGTCAGCCCCGGATTGGGCTTTGCCAACCTGTCGCCGCACGGACTGGCCAAAAGCCTGTTTGGTGCACTGGGACTGCCCAATGGCGATTTTGCGGGTTATTTCATGCATTTCTATCTGGTCGGATTGATTGGCTATCCGGTGGGGTGGTTGTTTGTGTTCAAACCCCTGTGGGACCGTGTGATTGGTACCGATGTGCATTGGCTTGTACCTGCAACGCTCTATGGCTTTGGTCTGTGGGTCTTTGCCATTGGTGGAATCACCGCGATTGCGGGGTTGCCGTTTTTCCTGAACTTCACGGGCATCACATGGGTCGCGCTGGTGGGGCATGTTCTGTATGGCATCGTCATGGTGGCCGTGATGGTCTGGCTCAGTCGCTCAAAGGTTTAAGCCGCACCGCCGTGCCATAGGCGAGGATTTCGGATGCGCCGCGCGTGATGGTCGACGTCTGGATTCGCACCGCCACAACGGCGTCCGCCCCTTGGGCGCGGGCGTCTTCGATCATCCGGTCCAGTGCTTGTTCACGTGCCCCGGCCAGCAGCGACGAATACCCTGTCAACTCGCCCCCCACCAATTGTTTGAGCGCGGCAACAATATCGGTGCCCACATGTTTGGCCCGCACCGTGGCACCGCGTACGATGCCCAATGTCTCGGCGATCTGGTGCTGGGCGATGTTTTCCGAGGTCGAGATCAACATATCAGTGGTCCATTCCGTCATAATGGTCTTCGGTCTTGTTGCCGACGCGTTCGCGGATAAGGCGGACCAGCACATAGGCCAGCAGGGCAACGGGAATCAGCGCAAGCGCCACAGAGGGCACGGTGACCGTCGCCAGCAGCAGAACGGACAGCCAGATGGTCGCAGCGGCGGCGGCGATCACGCAAACGATGATCAGGACAATACGGTCAAGTGGCATGGTCACTCCTCTTTGATCCTAATCTGGGGTGTCGGCACGCAAAATAAAAGCCCCGCCGGTAAGGGCGGGGCTGGGATGCAGGTCAAGATACCGACCTCAGGCCTGATTGTGTTTGCGGCCCATGAAATCCTTGGCTGTTTCCACCGCAACGGCGGCGTCGCGGCAATAAGCGTCGGCGCCGATAGCTTTGCTGAACTCTTCGTTCAGTGGCGCGCCGCCCACCAGAACAATGTAATCCTCGCGTTTGCCCTGTTCGACCAGCGTATCGATCACCACCTTCATATAAGGCATTGTTGTGGTCAGCAGGGCCGACATGCCCAAAATGTCCGGACCTTCGTTTTCCAACGCTTCGAGATAGGCTTCGACCGGATTGTTGATGCCCAGATCGACCACTTCGAAGCCTGCACCTTCCATCATCATGCCGACGAGGTTCTTGCCGATGTCATGGATGTCGCCCTTGACCGTGCCGATCACCATCTTGCCGACGCGCGGTGCGCCGGTTTCTGCGAGCAGCGGTTTGAGGATAAACATACCACCCTTCATGGCATTGGCTGCCAGCAGCACTTCGGGTACGAACAGGATGCCATCACGGAAGTCGGCACCGACGATGGTCATGCCGCCCACCAGCGCTTTGGTCAGGATGTCGTAAGGTTCCCAACCGCGTTCCAGCAGGATTTGAACAGCCTCTTCGATCTCTTCTTTGAGACCGTCATAAAGGTCGTCGAACATCTGTTGAACCAGTTCTTCGTCGTCCAGTTCCGACAGGATGATTTCGTCTTCGTCTGACATGGGGGATCCTTTATTTCCAGTCCGCGGCCCGCCGCAATTTTACTTCTTTTGACAGAAAGCCAATGGGGGACTGGCAAAATTACGACATGCGCGGCGCGATGTGCGACTTAGCGGTTGTGAAATCACCGAAAGTGGCGGGCAGGGCGGCGGATCGGAGCTTTTGCACTGGCACAATGTTCTTCAAATGTTCTATAATGAAGCCATGTCACATCACACCTATGCCATGCGGGCCATCGGGCGCGGGTCGTCCAGCAACGATGTCAGCCGCTTTGACCGTCTCAGCCGGACCGAAGAAGACGATGGTTGGGACGCGGGCGAACCGCTTGCGCCCCTGCGCACCGAAGTCAGCCTTGAGGTGCCGCGACGCATCATCACGTACAACAAATCTCCCGATCTGCCCTTTGACCGGTCGATTAACGCCTATCGCGGCTGCGAACATGGCTGTGTCTATTGTTTTGCACGCCCCAGCCATGCTTATCTGGGGTTGTCACCGGGGCTGGACTTTGAAACGCGGCTGGTGGCGCGGCCCGATGCGTCGCAGGTGTTGCAGCGCGAACTGGCAGCAAAACGGTACAGGGTTGCGCCGATTGCAATGGGGACGAACACCGATCCTTACCAGCCGATCGAAAAAGATCACGGCATCACGCGGGCCTGTTTGCAGGTGCTGTCGGATACGGGCCATCCTGTGGCCATCGTGACCAAAGGTACATTGATCGAACGCGATATCGACATTCTGTCGGATATGGCGCAACGCGGGCTGGCGCGTGTGGGCATTTCGGTAACCACGCTGGACGCTAAGCTGTCGCGCCTGATGGAGCCGCGGGTGCCCGCGCCAAAGCGGCGGATCGAGATTATCCGGCGGCTGGCGCAGGCGGGGATTCCGGTGCGGGTCATGGCCTCGCCGATGATCCCTGCGCTGACCGATCCCGAACTTGAGGCGATACTGACCGCTGGCAGGGACGCAGGTGCGCGCACGGCCAGCTGGATCATGTTGCGGCTGCCGCGTGAGGTGTCGCCGCTGGTACAGGAGTGGCTGGCGCAACATTATCCCGACCGCGCGGGGCGGATTATGGCGCGGCTGCGCGAAATGCACGGCGGGGCCGACTACGACGCACGCTGGGGCCAGCGGATGCGGGGCAGCGGCCCATATGCCGAAATGGTGGCGCAGCGATTCAATGTGGCGGTAAAGCGGTTGGGGCTGAAGACAGCAGGGTCGCCGATGCGCTGCGATCTGTTTCGGCCCCCGGTGTTGCCGGGGGCGCAGATGTCGTTGTTCTAGTGGCTTATGTCCGGTTGCGGCGGTTGCGGCTGCGGCGCTGGGGCGCGTCGGACTGGTCGCCGGTGCCGTCGTTTTCGGACGAAAACGCACCCAGTTTGGCCACAATCTCTTCCAGCAGGGGGGCATCGCCCTTGGGCCGCGTGTCCAGCGCATCACGCATTGCGCGGAGGTGCTCGGGCATAGTGCCACAACAGCCACCGATGATCCGTGCGCCGCAGTTGCGGGCCATCACAGCATAATCGGCCATCAGTTCGGGCGTGCCGTCATAGTGGATGTGGCCTTCGTGGTATTTGGGGATTCCTGCGTTGCCTTTGGCGATAATCGGGCGGGTTGGCCCTGCGGCGACAAAGCCCAGAATGGTGCGCAGCAAATCGGACGATCCGGTGCCGCAATTCGCGCCAAAAGCCATCGGCGCGTTTTCCAGATCCTGCACCAGTTCAACCATGCCTTCGCTGGTCAGGCCCATCATCGTGCGCCCTGCGGTGTCAAAGCTCATAGTGCCACACCAGTCGAGACCGGCCAGTGCAAAACCTTCGGCGGCGGCGCGATATTCTTCGGGGGCTGAAATGGTTTCCAGCCAGCCTACGTCGGCGCCGCCCGCCTTAAGACCATCCGCAGTTTCGTGGAACATCTCGACGGCGGCAGCATGGCTAAGGGTGCCCACGGGTTCCATGATTTCGCCTGTCGGGCCGACCGAGCCTGCCACGACAACGGGGCGGCCTGCAGTGTCAGCCACTTCGCGGGCGATCTCGGCTGAGATACGCGACAGGGCGTGGGCGCGTTTGGCGGCACCGTGCAGCTTCAACCGCGAAGCGTTGGCACCAAACGAGTTGGTCAGAAAAATGTCAGAACCGGCATCAACCGCGCCGCGATACAGCTTGGTAATGCGGTCGGGGTGTTCCTCGTTCCACATTTCGGGCGCGTCACCGGACATCAGCCCCATGTTGAACAGGTTGGTGCCCGTGGCGCCATCGGCCAGCAGGGTATCGTGTGTTTCCAGCAGCTTGCTTAGCAAATTTGTCATCTTTCGGGCCTTCCTCGCGCGCGCGTGATCGCTCTATTTGTCACGAAGTATGGCGCGAGGCTACCTCAAAATATTCATCAACACCATGAACCCGCGCCGCGAGGCGCGCGGAAGGCGATGGCCCCCTGACGGAAAGGATATGCCAACAGGAGTGCGCAAGACCTGAACGGCAGACAAGAAAACGGCGCGCAGCGGGGGCTGCGCGCCGGGTATGTCGCACGGGTTTGATTAAAACCCCATTATACTTAGCAATTATTTCTTCACTTCGATCATGATCTGCGCCTTGGCCTCGGCCATCAGCTGGATCATCTTGGTGCGTACGGTGACCTCGTCGGCCTTGTCGCCCAGATCGCCCGACACCTTGCGGTAAACATCTTCGTCGCCCGCCTCTTCAAAGTCGGATTTCACAACTTCGACCGCATAGGCATTGGCCTCGTCGCCGGTTTTGCCCAGCAGCTCAGCCGCCCAAAGACCCAGCAACTTGTTGCGGCGGGCTTCTGCCTTGAACTGCATTTCCGCGTCATGCGCGTATTTCGCTTCAAAAGCTCTCTCGCGGTCGTCAAATGTGCTCATGGCCTGTCCTTTGGAATTGGCTACTGTCATCATCGAATATGCTGTGTGTGTGTTGGCCATACAAGACCCCAGTTGGCGGCAGATTGGCGCGTGTTCCTTGCGGCAGTGCGCACCTTGCACTAAGAGGGCGTCAATGTGACGGGGACTCGGCCCCGTCAACACAAGGGGAACGTCAATGGCGCGGCGCAAAAAAATCTACGAAGGCAAAGCCAAAATTCTGTATGAAGGCCCCGAGCCGGGCACAATCGTGCAGTATTTCAAGGATGATGCCACCGCGTTCAACGCGCAGAAAAAGGACGTGATCGAAGGCAAGGGCGTGTTGAACAACCGCCTGAGCGAATATTTCATGACTGGTCTTGCGCAGATCGGCGTGCCCACGCATTTCATCAAACGCATCAACATGCGCGAGCAGCTGTGTCGCTCTTGCGAGATTATTCCGCTGGAAGTGATTGTGCGCAATTATGCCGCAGGGACGATGAGCACCCGTCTGGGCATCGAAGAGGGCACTCAACTGCCGCGTCCCATCGTCGAATATTGCTATAAAGACGACGCGCTGGGTGATCCGCTGGTAACAGAGGAACATATCGCCGCCTTCGGGTGGGCCAGCCAGCAGGACATGGACGACATCCTTAGCCTTGCCTTGCGGGTCAATGATTTCATGTCAGGCGTCATGATGGCGGTGGGCATCAAGCTGATCGATTTCAAAATCGAGATCGGTCGCGTCTATGACGGTGATTTCCAACGTCTGATCGTTGCCGACGAAATCAGCCCGGATTCGTGCCGTCTGTGGGATATGGAAACCGGTCAGAAGCTGGACAAAGATGTGTTCCGCCGCGATCTGGGCAACCTGACAGATGCTTACACCGAAGTGGCGCGGCGTCTGGGTGTTCTGCCCAAAAACGCATCGCCCATCACCAAGCCGACGCTGATCAACTGAGGCCGGCGACGGCTCCGACACTAATAGAACCTGCGAACGATACGAAAACGAAAAGGACCACGGCGCGATGAAAGCTCGGGTACATGTGATGTTGAAAAACGGGGTTCTGGACCCGCAAGGCGAGGCCGTGCGTCACGCATTGGGTGCGCTTGGCTTTGACGGCGTGAACGGCGTGCGTCAGGGCAAGGTGATCGAGCTGGATCTGGCCGACGGCGCGACCGAAGCCGACGTGACTGCCATGTGTGAAAAACTGCTGGCAAACACAGTGATCGAATCCTATTCGGTCGAAATTGGCTGATAAGCGCGCGCTGCGACAAGGAACGTCCCCATGAAAGCTGCTGTCATCGTTTTCCCCGGATCGAACTGCGACCGCGATCTGGCTGTCGCCTTCGAGGCTGCAGGTGCAGATGTGCAAATGGTCTGGCACAAAGATACCGAACTGCCCCGCGACGTGGACATCGTTGGCGTGCCGGGCGGGTTTTCGTTCGGTGACTATCTGCGTTGCGGGGCAATTGCCGCCAATTCGCCCATCTGCAACTCTCTCAAGGCGCATACGGATCGCGGCGGCTATGCCATCGGCATTTGTAACGGCTTTCAGGTGCTGGCCGAGACCGGCATCCTGCCCGGTGCGTTGCTGCGCAATGCGGGGCTGAAATACATCTGCAAGACCGTGGGTCTGAAAGTGGCGACCAGCAACAGCGCCTTTACCCAAGGCTACAACGCGGGCGACGTGATCGACATTCCGATCGCGCACCATGATGGCAACTATTATGCCGACGACGCCACCATCGCCGTATTGCACGATCAGGCCCGCATCGCGTTTACCTATACCGACAACCCCAACGGGGCCAAAGCGGGCATTGCTGGCATCCTGTCGGAAAACCGCCGCGTGCTGGGCATGATGCCCCACCCCGAGCGGGCTTGCGACGCTGGCCACGGCGGCACCGACGGAACGGCGCTTTTCCGCGCGTTGACTGGCGTGCTGACACCTGCATGACTTGAGCGCGCAGCACGGATACGCTTAAGGTGGCCGATATGCAGGCTCAGGGCGTTTTCAGCAACAACAAGGCCATCAGCTGGCGCGTTCGCGTAGCCTTGGGGCTGTTGTTTGTGTTGGCGTTGTGTACCGTGTGGTTCACCAACAGCCTGCTGACGGACCGTTTTACCCAGACCACCCGCAACCGCGCCGAACTGCGTCTGGCATTGTATTCGGGCAACCTGTTGTCGGAATTGCGCCAGAACGCCATCGTGCCGCAATTGCTGGCGCGCGACCCCACGCTGATCGGAGCGCTGAATTCATCGGATTATTCGCAATCGACGCAACGGCTGATCTCTTTCGTGGAAGAGATCGGGGCGGCCTCTTTGATGTTGCTGGACAAGGACGGGCGCACCGTAGCTGCGACCGACCGCAACCGGCTGGGATCGTCACATGGTGATGCGCTGTATTTCGTCGATGCAATGCGGGCGGCGGGTACGATCTTTGCGGTGATCCCGCGTGAGGCGGGGGGCTATTCGTTTACCTATTCGCGGCGGGTGCAATCGGGTGGCGATGTGCTGGGCGTGATCGCCGTCGAGGTTGATCTGCAAAAGTTCGAACGCGCATGGGCAGGTATTTCCGATGCGGTGCTGGTGACCGACAGCACCGGTGCAATCATTCTGGCCACCGAACCGCGCTGGCGGGGCAGAACCGAAGCCGAAGCGCTGACGCGCCAAACCCCGCAAAGCGCCATACAGCGGGCCATTCAGGCCACCGCCGATTGGACAGCCCTGCCACCCGATGCCTACATTCAGGGCGAAGGCGTGATGCGGCTGGAAACCCGTATTCCGTTTCGCGGCTGGCGCATGGCGTCGTTCACCACATATGCCTCGGTGCGCGAACGGGTGAACGGGGTTCTTGCGCTGGAAATCATGGGCTTTGCGATTCTGCTGGCCGTGGCATTTTACTTTTTGTCGCGCCGCACGGCCTTTCGGATGGCGCTGTTCCAACGCGAATCGGCAGAGCTTCGCGCATTGAACGCCCGTTTGCAGCGGGAAATTGCCGAACGCGAGCGTGTGCAGGAAACCCTTGCGGTGGCCGAACAGACGCTGGAACAATCCAGCAAACTGGCCGCTTTGGGCGAGATGTCGGCAGCCGTCAGTCACGAGCTGAACCAACCGCTGGCGGCGATGAAAACCTATCTGGCGGGGGCACGTTTGCTGCTGACCCGCAACCGCAAGGACGAGGCCCTGTCGTCCTTTGGCCGCATCGACGATCTGATCGAGCGGATGGGCGCAATTACGCGGCAACTGAAATCCTATGCCCGCAAGGGGGCTGACGCCCTTTCCCCTGTGGATATGGGCAATGCGCTGGCTTCTAGCCTGTCAATGATGGAACCGCAGTTGCGCCAGCGACAGGTTCAGATCACCCGTATTCTGCCGGACGAGCCTGTGCGTGTGATGGGAGACCGGATGCGGATTGAACAGGTTATGGTCAACCTATTGCGCAATGCCATCGACGCCACCAGATCAGAACGGAACCCGCAGGTGGATATCATTCTGTCCGCGGGTCAGACGGCCACTTTGACGGTGCGCGACAACGGCCCCGGAATCGAAGATCTGGACGCCTTGTTCGAGCCGTTTTACACCACCAAACAACCCGGCGACGGGGTAGGGCTTGGCCTTGCTATTTCGTCGGGGATCGTAAACGACCTTGGTGGAAGACTGACAGCACGCAACGGCCAAGGCGGCGGCGCTGTATTCGAGATGCAACTTCCGATCCTCTCGCGCGTTGAGGACGAAAGCAATAACAGCCACGCGGCGGAGTAAGAAATGACCCAAGCCATGAAGATCGCGATTGTCGATGACGAACAGGACATGCGGCAGTCCATCAGCCAGTGGCTGGCCCTGTCGGGCTATGACACCGAAACCTTTGCCTGCGCCGAAGACGCGCTGAAGGTGCTGGGACCGGATTATCCCGGCATTGTCATCTCGGATATCAAGATGCCCGGTATGGGTGGGATGCAGTTCCTGAAGAAACTGATGGGCAACGACAGCGCGCTGCCGGTCATCATGATCACCGGCCATGGCGACGTGCCAATGGCCGTCGAGGCGATGCGCGTCGGTGCGTTCGATTTTCTGGAAAAGCCGTTCAACCCCGACCGCATGAGCGAGCTTGCCAAAAAGGCCACCGGCGCGCGCCGTCTGGTGATGGACAACCGCGCCCTGCGCCGTGAATTGTCGGATGGCAGCCAGCTGATGAAAAAGCTGATCGGCCAAAGCGCGGTGATGGACCGCCTGCGCGAAGACATACTTGATCTGGGGCAGGCCGACGGTCACGTGTTGATCGACGGTGAAACCGGCACCGGCAAAACGCTGGTGGCCCACGCGCTGCACGCTGTTGGCAGCCGTGCGGGCAAGAAATTTGTGCTGGTCAGCTGCTCGGCACTGGAAGAAGACGCGCTGGCCAAGCGCCTGTTCGGCCCCATGCAACCCGAAGACGCGCACCTGCCTGCCATCGAAGAGGCACGCGGTGGCACATTGGTTCTGGAAGACATCGAAGCACTGAGCGAACCGCTGCAAGCGCGCTTGCTGAGTGCAATCAACGATCAGGGCACGCCCGCCGAAACCCGCATTGTCGGGATCTGCAACATGCAAGAGGCAGGCCGCACCTGCGAAGACGCACTGCGTCCCGATCTGTTCTATCGTCTGGCAGCCCTGCGTATCACCGTGCCACCGCTGCGCCAGCGCGGCGAAGACATTCTGACGCTGTTCACCCGCCTGAGCGAGCAATTTGCCGATGAATACGGCTGTGAAGCGCCCAACGTCAGCGCCCAAGAGGCCGCGCAACTGTTGCAAGCCCCTTGGCCCGGCAACGTGCGTCAACTGATCAACATCGCGGAACGCGCGGTGCTGCAATCACGGCGCGGCACCGGCACCATCGCCTCGCTGCTGATGTCCGATCACGAGGAAATGCAACCGGTGATGACCACCGAAGGCAAGCCGCTGAAAGAATACGTCGAGGCGTTCGAACGGATGCTGATCGACAACACCATGCGCCGCCACAAGGGGTCGATTGCCTCGGTCATGGACGAGTTGTGCCTGCCACGCCGGACCCTGAACGAGAAAATGGCCAAGTACGGATTGCAACGGTCGGATTATTTGCAGAATTGATCCGCCGTGATCGGCAACGCGGCATTTTCGCGCAAACCGGATTCTACCATATGGTGCAGTGGCTTTGATGGCTGCTGCATCATTGCGTTTGGTCCCGAAACAACGATTGCAATGCCCCTACAGCAGTTAGCGATTGTAATAGTGCTGTGAAACGCATTATCTAAAGGCAAGGCTTTTGACGTTATCCACACGCAAAGCCTGATGAGAGTTTCGCTGTAACAGCGTTTGGTGGACACAAGTCCCCGACCTGAAACAGACCGATTGGGCCGGAAACGGCTGTGAGATGCTGGCGGTATGGTGATCATATGCGCAGCTTTTGAATGGATGCGCAGGGCTCAAGGTTACTGCGTGTCGGAGAAGAACCGCGATGACGCGCGCACATGCCAAGAGCAGTCTTGCAGCAGGCCCGAGGGCCCGGTGCTGCCGCGTGTCTTTATTCGCCTTAAATAGACACGTCTCCAGAACCGCCGCACCCCCGGGTGAGACGTCGCTGCGCACGTGCAAACGGACAATATGCCTAAGAAAATGCTTATCGATGCCACCCACGCCGAAGAAACGCGCGTTGTGGTGGTCGACGGAAACAAGGTCGAGGAATTTGATTTTGAATCCGAAAACAAACGCCAGCTTGCTGGCAACATCTATCTCGCCAAGGTAACGCGGGTCGAACCGTCGCTTCAGGCGGCGTTCGTAGATTACGGCGGCAACCGTCACGGCTTTCTTGCGTTTTCGGAGATCCATCCCGATTACTACCAGATTCCTGTCGCTGACCGCGAGGCGCTGATGGAAGAAGAGCGCGCTTTTGCAGAAGCACAGCGCGCCAAGGACGAAGACGACGAGAAGCCCAAACGGTCTTCGCGGTCGCGCTCGCGCAGCCGGTCCACAACCAAGGCCGAGGACACCTCGAGCGATGACGCCGTGACGTCTTCGGATGACGTGGGCGGCATGGAAACCATCGACCTCAGCGATGATGCCGATGGCGTTGACGAAGGGTCTTCGCCAATGGAAACCGTGCGCGAAACGCCGGTTGAAACCCCAGCGGCGGACGACGATAGCGATCATGACGATGAAGACACATCGTCCGACGCTGCCGACAAAGATGACACCATCGAATCCGTGGCCGACGAAGACGACAGCGAAGACATCCGCCCCGTCCGCAAACCCCGCGCCAAACGCTATAAGATCCAGGAAGTCATCAAGGTTCGCCAGATCCTGCTGGTGCAGGTCGTGAAAGAAGAGCGCGGCAACAAGGGCGCGGCTTTGACCACATATTTGTCGCTGGCCGGTCGCTATTGCGTCCTGATGCCGAACACGGCCCGCGGTGGCGGCATCAGCCGCAAGATCACCAATGCCCTGGACCGCAAGAAACTGAAAGAGATCGCCAACGAGATCGAAGTGCCCCGTGGCGCTGGCCTGATCGTGCGCACCGCCGGTGCCAAACGCACCAAGGCCGAGATCAAACGCGATTACGAATACCTGCAACGGATGTGGGAACAAATCCGCGAACTGACGCTCAAGTCGATTGCTCCTGCGAAAATCTACGAAGAGGGCGACCTGATCAAACGCTCGATCCGCGATCTGTATAACCGCGACATCGACGAAGTGTTTGTAGAAGGCGAACGCGGCTACCGCATCGCCAAGGACTTCATGAAAATGATCATGCCGTCCCATGCCAAAAACGTGAAACGCTACGAAGACAGCTTGCCGCTGTTCGCCCGCTATCAGGTCGAAAGCTATCTGGCGGGCATGTTCAACCCCACTGTGCAACTGCCGTCGGGCGGCTATATCGTGATCGGCGTGACCGAAGCGCTGGTGGCCATCGACGTCAACTCGGGCCGTGCCACCAAAGAAGGCTCGATCGAGCAGACCGCGACCAAGACCAACCTTGAGGCCGCCGCCGAAGTGGCACGCCAGTTGCGTCTGCGCGATCTTGCGGGTCTGATCGTCATCGACTTTATCGACATGGACGAGCGCAAGAACAACGCCGCAGTCGAAAAGATGATGAAGGACAAGCTGAAAACCGACCGCGCCCGCATTCAGGTTGGCCGCATCTCGGGCTTTGGCCTGATGGAAATGTCGCGCCAGCGTCTGCGCCCCGGCATGATCGAGGCCACGACCCAGCCGTGTCAGGCCTGTCACGGCACCGGTCTGATCCGTTCGGACGACAACCTTGCGCTGTCGATCTTGCGTCAGATCGAGGAAGAGGGCACCCGTCGCCGGTCGCGCGAAGTGCTGGTAAAATGCCCCGTTGGCATTGCGAACTTCCTGATGAACCAGAAACGCGAGCATATCGCGCAGATCGAAGTGCGCTATGGCCTGTCTGTACGGATCGAGGGTGATCCGGCGCTGGTCAGCCCCGATTTCAACCTTGAAAAGTTCAAGACCGCCACGCGTGTTGTGACGGCTGCGACGCATGTGGTGTCGGTCGACACATCCATCATGGACCAGATCGACGAAGCGGACGCAGCAGCAGCCGAGGCCGCCGAGGCGCGCGAGATCGCGGCCGAAGCGGAGCAAGAAGCGAAATCCTTGCAGTCTGCGCCTTCGCAGTCCGCACCGTCGCACCCTGCGGCAGAGCTGGGCGAAGATGGCGAACCCAAACCCAAACGGCGTCGTCGTCGTCGGCGGCGGCGGAGCAAGTCCTCGACAGGTGAGGATCAGAATGGCGAGAACGGTCGCGACGATGACGATCAGGACGACACCAATAGTGACACATCCGGTGACACATCCAAGCCCGAGACCCCGGCCGAGGCAGATGCCACCGAGGACAAGCCGAAACCGGCCAGAAGCCGGTCGCGTTCTTCCACCAAGAAAACCGAGCCCACTGGCGAGGCCGCAACTGACATGATCGCAGATGATGCGGATACGACAGCCAAGCCTAAGGTGACGCGCACACGTTCGACACGCACGACCTCGTCCACCGCGAAGTCGTCGACAACGGCCAAGGCTGCGACGTCAAAGGCCACAACGGCTAAATCCACCAAGGCGAAAGCTGCGGCAGCGGAAACTTCGGATGCCGATGCGCCCGCGCCAAAGCCCAAGCGCACGCGGACCACGGCCAAGTCCAAAGCCGCAGCCGCAGCCGAGGCAAAAGCCGCCGCAGAGGCCGAAGCAAATGCGGCACCGAAGACCGAATCCCCCGCCGCAGAGGTTCAAGCCGTAGCGCCGGAGGTAAAAACCCAAGCACCGGAAGCTCAGCCCGCCGTGGCAGATGCGCCAGCCGCCGAGGTCAAGACGCAAGCGCCCGAGGCGAAGGCAGAGGAGCCAGCACCCGAAGCGGTCCCGACGCAAGCTCCTAAGGTTGCAGAAAAAGCCAAACCGGCGAACGAAGACACGCCCGCCAAGCCCAAGCGCAAAGGTTGGTGGTCATTGGGTGGCTAAGGCCAATCACATGACAAGAGACAGGGGCGCGGCCGCAGGGCCGCGCCCCTTTTTCGTTATGTCCGATGCAACTCAGGTGGTCGAAACAGCCTGTGCCAAGTCAATTCTGCCGCAGGAAAAATGGCGCTCGATCACTTCGGGGTAGGGCTTATTTGTTGCCCATCAATGCACTTATAGGTAGTATCGAGAAAAGAGCAGCAGCTGGGTTTTACGCCGTTTCTTGAACCGCCGTGAAATCCTTCAAAACAAAAACGAACAGAGGACTGGCAGGTCGCCCATCATGGCTGAGCGGACGATCTATATTATTTCCACCGATAACGTGAGCGTTGTGCGCGATCACGGCAACAGACCTGTGGACTCTGATATTATTGACCATGCCAAATACGGCGATGCGTTCTCGTGGCAAAACCCGCATGATCTGAATTTTACCTTTTCGTCGACCACCACGGGCATCACCTTTGACGATGCTGACGGTGTGTTGGGTGATGACCCGTACTCGGGCTTTTCGGTCGTTGACCAACGTCTGACCCAGCCGGTCGAAATCGATGGCACCACCTATACCCCCAACGATGAAACGGTACGCTGGGGATTGCAGGCCCCCGTCAGTGTCGAGAACGAATACGAAGTCACCTTGTTCGATGACGCAGGCAACGAATATCGCATGGTCGGCGTGTCCATTACACAGGGCTATTCGACCAAAGTTGTCGGGGTCACCTTTGACGGGGCGTTCCCGCCATCGGGCACCACGTTGCAGTATATTCAGGGCGTTTCCACCTATAACGGCACGGGCCAGACGCTGACCATTCCCACCGATCCGGTGTGTTTCCTTGCGGGCACCTTGATCGAAACACCGGATGGACCCTGTGCCATCGAATATCTGAAGGTTGGCATGTCAGTATTAACGCTGAAAAATGACGCACAAGACATCCGCTGGATCGGTCGCAACTCGGTTTGCGGATTGGGCAGGCTGGCCCCCATCTGTATTAAGGCGGGTGCGTTCGACAATCATCGCGATCTTTATGTGTCACCCAATCACCGTATCCTTTTGCGGTCCAGCATGGCCGAGCTGAGTTTCGGCCAAGGCGAGGTTCTGGTACCTGCCAAGGCGCTGGTGAACGACGTGACGGTTGTTCGCGTGCCAATGCGGCGTGCCGATTATTTACACCTGATGCTAGATGCCCATGATCTGGTGTTTTCTGAAGGCATCGCCACGGAAACCCTGTTTGTGGGCAATGTCACGCTGGACATTCTGGGCGCGGACGCAATGGCGGAACTGCTCGAGATTTTTCCCGACCTGCGCCATATTTCGCAGAACACCAGCCACATGGATCTGACGATGCACGAGGCGCAGTATCTGTTGCACGATGTGTCACAGTCCAAAGGCTTGACCGTGCGGCTTGACGCCGCCTGAGGCACTGGCACTAGCAGTGGTTTCGGCGCATGGTGACTTGTATCTGCCGTTTCACAGGTGTCAGGCCATTCAATGAAACCTAAAATTCTGACTACGCTGGCCAGCTATGACCGCCAGCAGTTCACCGCTGATCTGATCGCGGGGATAACGGTGGCAATGATTGCGCTGCCGCTCAGTCTTGCCATTGCGATTGCTTCCGGCGCGGGCCCGGAAAAGGGGCTGATCACGGCGATTGTCGCGGGGTTCCTGATTTCGGCTTTGGGTGGCAGTCGGGTGCAGATTGGCGGGCCGACGGGGGCGTTTATTGTTGTCGTTTTCGGAGTGATTGCCGAACATGGCTATGACGGGTTGGTTCTGGCGACCTTAATGGCCGGATTCATCATGTTAATTGCCGGATACCTCAAGGCGGGCAATTTGGTGGCCTATGTGCCCGAACCTGTGATCAACGGTTTTACCATCGGCATCGGGATTATCATCGCCACCAGTCAGTTGAAGGATCTGTTCGGGCTGACAACAGACCAAGTGCCAGCCGAGTTCGTCGCCAAGATTGAAACCCTGTGGGCAGCGCGTGACAGCACCAGCGTCGGGGCGCTGGCGGTTGGGGGCGTGACGATGATCCTGATTGTCGGGCTGCGCCGACTGGCACCAAAGTTTCCCGGGCTGATCGTCGCCGTGGGGGTGACGTCGGCGGTGGTGGCGCTGACGGCTTTGCCCGTCGACACGATTTTTTCGCGCTTTGGCGCTTTGCCAAACACCTTGCCGATGCCAGCACTGCCCGAAATCAGCGTCGCGCGCATGATCGAGCTGTTGCCATCGGCATTTGTCATCGCGTTTCTTGCAGGCATTGAATCGTTGCTGTCAGCGATGGTGGCCGACCGGATGATCGACGGACACCATAGACCCAACGCGGAAATTCTGGCGCAGGGCTTTGCCAATATCGGCTCGGCACTGTTCGGGGGGCTGCCCGCAACAGGGGCGATTGCCCGCACCGCCACCAACGTGCGTGCCGGTGGCAAGACGCCCGTGGCAGGGATCGTTCATGCACTGACCATCCTGCTGGTCATGCTGTTGGTGGCCCCTTTGGCGGGTTATCTGGCGATGCCGGCATTGGCGGGACTGTTGATCCTGACCGCATGGAACATGAGCGAGCCACACAGGTGGCGCGGCTATATGCGGTCGCGGCCATCGGACAGGTTGCTGTTGCTGCTGACGTTGGTGCTGACGGTTTTTGCCGATTTGACGGTGGCCATTGGTGTCGGTGTTACTGTCGGTCTGGCCCTGCGCCTGCGCAGGCAGGGGCCGCAGGATGACTGGACACCGCCGGAACGCTAGCACCGACTGGGCCGGCCCGCGCGCATATGCTAGCTCCCATTCAAAACATTCCCCAAGACAAAGGCACCGCACCGATGACCACCCCCCTTCCACAGCCCGGCTACCGCTGGGTGATTGTTGTTGCTTCGGCCTTGATCCTTGCGGTTTCGATGGGGGCGATCGTGAACGGCATGTCTGCCTTTATCGTTCCGATGCAGGACCAGTTCGGCTGGCCGCGCGGGCAGATTGCGCTGGTCAACTTTGCGGGCATTGTGGGGCTGGCCTTGGGTGGTTTGGTGATGGGACCACTGTCGGACAGCAAGGGGACACGACCCGTGGTGATGTTCGGTGTGACCGTACTGGGGCTGTGCTATATGGCGGCGGCGTTCATGTCAGTGCTTTGGCAGTTTTACCTGCTGTTCTTTATTGCGGGCTTTTTCGGCGCCGCAGCGATCTTTCCGCCGGTCATGGCCGCTGTTGGCAACTGGTTCTTTGTGGGCGCAGGCATGGCCATCGGCATCGCTTCTGCGGGTCAGGCCTTGGGGCAGGGCGGAGTGCCTTTCGTGTCATCCTTTCTGATCAAATCCTTTGGCATCAGCGGCGCCTTCGGAGCCACGGGTGTGTTCATGCTGGTGACCCTGTTGCCGCTTGGCTTGTTGCTGCGCCAGCCGCCCGTCGCAGGAGCCGCACAACTGAAAGCCAGTGCCGCCGAGGAAGACACCGTTGTGCCGACCAAAACGGTGATTGTTACCATGAGTGCGGCGATCATCCTGTGCTGCACCTGCATGTCGACGCCGCTGATGCATCTGGTGCCCCTGATTCAGGATCGCGGCTTTGCCGCCGAAGACGCGGGCGGCGTCATCTTTGTGATGCTTCTGGTGGCAATCCTTGGTCGTCTGGCCTTTGGCAAGCTGGCGGATGTGGTCGGCGCCTTGCCTGCCTATATGACAGCAACCGCGTGGATGACGCTGCTGGTATTCGGTTTTATCTATATCGACCGGCTGAGCACTTTTTACGTCTATGCGATCATCTACGGCTTTGGATATGCGGGGGTGATGACGGGCGTGCTGGTGTCCCTGCGCGTGTTAACGCCGCCATCGCGCCGCGCGTCGGCACTGGGGATCGTGACGATGTTCGGCTGGTTCGGCCATGCAATTGGCGGTTATCAGGGCGGTGCGCTCTATGACCTGACGGGCAATTACACCGCCGCCTATGCGGTTGCTGCCGTGGCCGGAGTGTTGAACCTGATCATTGTCAGCACGCTGCTGCGCAAAACGCGACGCCCGCAGGCTGTGCCAGCCTGATCCTCAGCGCCCCTTACGAATGACATAGACCTGCACCGCGCCGCTAACATCCGCAGATACCAGATCATGCCCAGCTTCGGCGCAGAAATGCGGCATGTCTATCACGGCGGCGGGGTCGTCGGCCTGAACAGTCAGGGTATCGCCCACTGCCAGCGGGTGCAAGCGTTTGCGCGCCTTGAGAACGGGCAGGGGGCACAGCAGCCCCGTGGCGTCCAGCATGTTGGGATTATCAGTCATGCCCATGATTTAGGCGGGTTGTTTCAACCTGTCCACAAGGTTGTGACCAAACGCCCCCGTGACGGCGCAAGATCATTGGCCTAAGAGCGATGTCATGTATGAACTGACCATCATCGATGCAGCCCTGCTGCCTGCTATGTTGATCGCACTTGTCGCGGGTGTGTTCAGCTTTCTCAGCCCCTGCGTTCTTCCGATTGTGCCACCCTATCTGGCCTACATGAGCGGGGTGACACTGAACGATATGGACAGCGTCGCGGCGGGCCGCAGGCGGGCGGTGATTGCCGCGCTGTTTTTCGTCATGGGGCTGAGCACGGTGTTTTTGCTGCTGGGCTTTACAGCCTCCGCCTTTGGCGCATTTTTTCTACAAAACCAGATCGTCTTTTCCAGAATTTCAGGCGTCGTGGTGATCATCTTTGGTCTGCATTTTCTGAACGTCTTTCGCATCCCGTTTCTGGATCAAGAGGCGCGGCTGGATGTCGGTGACAAAGGGGGCTCGTCATTCGGGGCCTATGTGCTGGGGTTGGCCTTTGCCTTTGGCTGGACGCCTTGCATCGGCCCGCAACTGGGCGCGATCCTGTCGCTGGCCGCCTCCGAGGCGTCGGTGGCGCGTGGCACGGTTTTGCTGGGAGTTTATGCGGCTGGTCTGGGTATTCCGTTTTTGTTGGCCGCAATGTTCATCACACGCGCGATGGGGCTGATGAACCGGATCAAACGCCATATGAAACTGATCGAACGTATCATGGGTCTGTTGCTGGTTGTTGTCGGGCTGGCGCTGGTCACGGGGGCGTTTACATGGTTCAGCTTCTGGCTTTTGGAAACCTTTCCGGTTCTCAGCACTTTAGGGTAATCGCACGACTTACGCTGCGCGAAAAACCTGTCTAGAGTGTCGGTCAAAGCAGGACGCAGGCCGATGCAGGGACAGCAAAAACCAGTCACCAGACGTCGGGTGTTCTATATCCCCGGTTACGACCCGATTCATCCGCGCCGCTACCGCGAACTGTACCGCAAAGAGGGCGCAGAGCAGGCCGCAATCAGCGGCTATCAGATCGGGCTGCAACCGCGAAAATTCAACGGCAACTATGGCTGGCATGTCGATGCGGTGATCGACGGAACCAAAGTGGATGCGGATGTCGAGGTGCTGGTGTGGTCCGACATCGTGCGCGACAGCATGGCGACATCCATCCCCGCGACCTATCTGCAACTGATCCGCACCGCTTGGGTTTACATCTCGACCGGTGCGCTGGGGCGGCTGATGAAGCTGCGCAAGGGGCCGGTCATCGCGGCACTGTATCCGGTGGGCATGTTGCTGGTGCAGTTGGCAATGGCTGTGCTGGTGGCGCTGGCAGTGTTCACATGGGGTTTTCGGGCCATGGACTGGGCGATGCAGGCGGTGATGGGGCCGCATATGCTAGGGCCGCTGTTCGGGCTGCGTCTGATCCTGTGGGGTGCTTTGGCACTGGGCGCTGCGGTCTGGCTGATGCGCTGGTTCAAAGAACTGGATGGCAAGTTTTTCGCATATTACCTGATGCACGACTATGCGTTTTCCGCCGCGTTGCGCGGGGCGAACCCACCCGCGCTTGAGGCACGGATGGCCGTCTTTGCCGATAACATCGCCGCATCGCTTGGGTCGGACGTGGACGAAGTACTGGTGGTTGGCCATTCTTCGGGGGCGCATCTGGCGGTGTCGATCCTGTCGGACCTGATCCGCGCAGGCAGGGTGCCCGACACTGGCCCGCAACTGGCATTCCTGTCGCTGGGACAGGTCGTGCCGATGGTGTCGTTCCTGCCCGACGCACACAGGCTGCGGGCCGACCTACAATTTCTTAGCACCGCTGAAGCGCTGACATGGGTCGACGTGACGGCCCCCGGTGACGGTTGCGCCTTTGCCCTGTGCGATCCGGTGGCAGTGTCGGGCGTGGCACCTGCAGGGCAACGCTGGCCGCTGGTGCTGTCGGCGGCCTTTACCCAAACGCTAAGCGCGCAACGCTGGAAGGAACTGCGCTGGCGGTTTTTCCGGCTGCATTTCCAGTATCTTTGCGCCTTTGACCGGCCCGGTGATTATGACTATTTCCAGATTACCGCTGGCCCAAGGTATCTGTCCGAACGCTATGCCGATCGCGCGCCATCAAAATCACGCATTGTGACGGCAGTGTCGAAACACACCTCTGTGGCCGCATGATACAGCCACCAAAACCGCCCAACCGTCCAGACAAAGTCTCGCTTTGGCGCTATGTGCGCTTGTTCCGGCGCGATCTTTTGTCGGCGCAACCGGCGCGGCTGTACCGCGCATGGATGGCCGAGTTTCGCACACCGTTCTTCCGGTCCTACCTGCTGAACCAGCCCGATCTGGTCGATCTGGTGTTGAAAGAACGCCCCGACGATTTCCCCAAATCAAATCGCATCAGCGAAGGGCTGCGGCCGCTGCTGGGCAATTCGGTGTTCCTGACCAATGGCGAGATATGGAAACGCCAGCGCCGCATCATCGACCCCGCATTTGAAGGCGGACGGTTGCGCGACACTTTTGCCGCAATGTGGGACGCCGCCGACGCCGCGGCGGCGCGGCTGGACAAGCGCGCGGGGCAGGTGCTCGAGATCGAGGCCGAGACCAGCCATGCCGCCGCCGATGTGATCTTTCGTACGCTGTTTTCCATTCCCATCGAACACGAGGTCGCCACCGAGGTTTTCGACGAATTCCGCAGCTTTCAACGCAGCCAGCCGATCCTGAACCTTGCCGCGCGCATCCGCCATCTAATCACAGAACTGACCCGCGGCCGGATGGAGGCGATACAAGAGGGCACGGCCCCTGACGATCTGGCGACCAAAATCATGACCACCGCCGATCCGCAGACCGGCCAGACCTTCGACACCGAAGAAATGGTGGATCAGGTGGCGATCTTTTTCCTTGCTGGCCACGAAACCAGTGCTTCGGCATTGGCTTGGGCGCTGTATCTGATGGCACTTTATCCTGAATGGCAGGACAGGCTGGCAACAGAGGCACAGGCGCTGGACGCCCCCGATTTTGCGGTGATGTCCAAACTGCGCCTGTCGCGCGATGTGTTCCGCGAGACGCTGCGCCTGTATCCACCGGTGCCGATGATGGTCCGTGAAGCGGCGTGCCCCGAACATTTCCGCAACCGTGACGTGCCCAAGGGCAGCCAGTTGGTTCTTAGCCCATGGCACCTGCACCGGCACGAACGGCTGTGGGACAGACCGGATAACTTTGACCCCGACCGCTGGCACACCGAGAATGGCAAGACCTGCGCGCGCAGTGCCTATATGCCGTTTTCCGCAGGCGCGCGGGTGTGTACGGGTGCGGGTTTTGCGATGGTCGAAGGGCCGCTGATCCTGTCGCGGATATTGCGCGACTTCCGCGTCACCCTGACCGACGCACCGCCGCCTATGCCCGTGGCACACCTGACTGTGCGCTCGGAAAGAGGCATTCCGCTGATGGTGTCACGCCGCTGACATTCTGTTTGCGCTATCACATTCTAAGCCGCGTCCATATGCGGTAACACCATGCCAAAGAATCAAATGAATTCCGGAGATATCCATGTCCAAGACCTCAGACCAATACGCGCAGATGCAAACCGGCGCAGGCTTTATCGCCGCACTGGACCAATCGGGCGGCTCGACGCCAAAGGCGCTGGGGCTTTATGGTGTGGATGCCAACGACTACGCCACCGAAGAAGAAATGTTCGACGAAATACAGAAGATGCGGGAACGGATCATTCTGGCTGACGACTTCAACGGCAAGAAGGTGATTGGTGCGATCCTGTTTGAACGCACCATGACCGAAAGCATCGAAGGCAAAAAGGTGCCCGACTATCTTTGGGACAACTGCAACGTGGTGCCGTTCCTGAAAATCGACAAAGGTCTGGAGGACGAGGCGGACGGCGTGCAACTGATGAAGCCGATGCCCGCGCTGGACACCACTTTGCAAGCCGCCGCCAAGGCCGGCATTTTCGGGACCAAGGAGCGTTCGGTCGTTAACATCGCCAATGCGGACGGGATCGAAAAGGTCGTGGCCCAGCAATTCGAAGTAGCCCGTCAGGTGGTCGCCGCCGGACTGGTGCCGATCATCGAACCCGAGGTGAACATCCACTCCGAGACCAAGGCGCAGGCCGAAGACATGCTGAAAGCGGCGCTGCTGAAGCATCTGGACACTTTGGCCGAAGGTGACGATGTGATGCTGAAACTGACCATCCCGAGTAACGCAGGGCTTTATGATGATCTGGCGGATCATGCGCGTGTTGTGCGGGTCGTGGCGCTGTCGGGTGGCTATAGCACCGATGAGGCTTGCGAAAAGCTGGGTAAGAACACCAAGATGATCGCCAGCTTCAGCCGTGCGCTGACCGAAGGGTTGCAGCGTGCGATGTCCGACGCCGAATTCAACACGGCGCTTGGGAGCAATATCGACAAGATCTATCGCGCGTCGATCTGACAAATGGGTGGGGAAAACGGTGCGCTGTTTTCCCCGTGTTCCGGCCACGGGATATTGCGCGCGGAATATTTCCGCACTTCAGAAGCGCAAAGTCGCGGTTAACGCCCCGTTAATTCTTGAAATACAAACAGCCGGATGGACGAGGCCAGACCCACATCAGGATCGCGTGCATCGTCAATCTCGGCAGCCAGCGCATTGATCGGCTGGCCGCGTTGCGCGGCAATGTCGCGAAATGCCCGCCAGAACGCATCTTCCAATGACACAGATGTGCGGTGCCCGTGCAAGGTCAGCGACCGCTTTACGGGCCGCCCGCTCATGGATCGCGTTTGTGGTTGTGCAGCGCGCGCAGGGCTCTGTCGGCCTCTTTGCGCGCGCTGTCTTTTTGCGCTTTGGTGCGCCCGAACTTCACCGCATTCACGTCGGCCTGCGCAGATTTCTCGGCACGGGCTTTGGCTTTGCGGGCCTTGTTCAGGTTCACCGGCGTCACCATCGGCTTACTTGGGGCCGATCATGTTTTCGGGGCGCACCACACGGTCAAAGGTTTCGGCATCGACAAAACCCAGCGCAATCGCTTCTTCTTTCAGCGTCGTGCCGTTCTTGTGCGCGGTTTTCGCTACCTTGGTGGCGTTGTCATAGCCGATTGTGGGGGCCAGTGCCGTCACCAGCATCAGCGATTCCTTCATCAGCTTGTCGATCCGCGCGACGTTCGCCTGCGTGCCGACGACCATATTGTCGGTAAAGCTGCCTGCCGCGTCACCCAGCAACTGCATTGATTGAAGCACATTATAGCTCATCATCGGATTGTAGACATTCAGCTCGAAGTGGCCTTGTGACCCTGCAAAGCCCACGGCTGCATCGTTGCCCATCACATGCGCACAAACCATCGTCAGCGCCTCGGCCTGCGTCGGGTTTACCTTGCCGGGCATAATCGACGATCCAGGCTCGTTTTCCGGTAGGATCAGTTCGCCCAAGCCCGAACGCGGGCCGGAGCCCAGCAACCGCATGTCGTTGGCAATTTTGAACAGTGACGCGGCCACGGTCTTGAGCGCCCCCGAGAACATGACCATTGCGTCATGAGCGGCCAACGCCTCGAATTTGTTGGGCGCGGTCACAAAAGGCAAGCCGGTGATCGCGGCGATCTCGCCTGCGACTTTCTCGGCAAAGCCCTTGCGGGTGTTCAGTCCGGTGCCTACGGCTGTGCCGCCCTGCGCCAGTTCATAGATATCGGGCAGGCAGGCTTCGACCCGTGCGATGCCTTTGGCGACCTGATGGGCGTAGCCGCCGAATTCCTGTCCCAGCGTCAGCGGCGTGGCGTCTTGGGTGTGGGTGCGGCCGATCTTGATGATGTCTTTGAATTCGTCCGATTTGGCGGCCAGTGCGTCATGCAGCTTGCGCAGACCGGGCAATAGCGTGTCGCGGGCCACCATGCCAATGGCCACATGCATTGCCGTGGGGAAAGTATCGTTTGACGACTGGCCCATATTACAATGATCGTTGGGGTGGACGGGGGTTTTTGATCCCATTTCGCCGCCCATGATCTCGATTGCACGGTTCGAGATGACTTCGTTTGCGTTCATGTTGGACTGGGTGCCCGATCCGGTCTGCCATACCACCAATGGAAAGTTGTCATCGAATTTTCCGTCAATCACCTCTTGCGCGGCTTGGTCGATGGCAGGGGCCAGCTCTGCATCCAGATCACCGAATTCCAGATTAACGGCAGCGCAGGCCTTCTTGATCACGCCCAATGCACGGACGATGGCAACGGGTTGTTTTTCCCAGCCGATGGGAAAGTTCAGGATCGAGCGTTGCGTTTGCGCGCCCCAATACTTGTCCGAAGGAACTTCGAGAGGGCCGAAGCTGTCGGTTTCGGTGCGGGTTTGGGACATGAATAGGCTCCGGGCTTGTGAAATGTCACGCAGGGTGTACCGCCATGACCGCGCTGGTGCAATTGGACAATGCCTGTGTTAGCGTCCGACTTGAGCGGCATTTTCCACATCTGGCAATCTGCATCTGAAATCCGTACCCGAAAGCAATAATGCCTGTGGCAGCCACCTGCGCGGCACCTATATATGTCAGAAAGGGCGCGCAAAGTCGCGCAGGCTCTGAAAGGATACCTTATGACGCGAACCGTCGCTGCCTTTGTGACATCCACCGCCCCGCGCCTGCACCTTATGGCTGCGCTGACGGTACTGGTGCTATTGGCGCTGGCTGTGCCAGTGCGTGCCGATATCAGTCCCTTTGTCGGGTCTTACAAAGGGTCCGCCGATGTGCTGTCTGCTGACGGCACCGTGCAAACGCGTGACATGAGCGTCGAAATTGCCCGGAACGACAAGGGTTTCTCGGTGCGCTGGACATCTACACGCAGACGCGAAAACGGCACGGAAAACTCGAAAACCTATGCCATTCGCTTTGTGCCCAGCGACCGCACGGGGGTGTTTTCCGCCGCGATGGGGCGCAATGTATTTGGTCATGATGTGCAACTGGACCCGATGCAGGGCGAACCCTATGTCTGGGCGCGGCTGTCGGGTGACACGCTGTCGATCTATTCGTTGTTTGTCACCGATGAGGGTGGCTATGAGATCCAGCAGTTCGACCGCACCTTGGTGAATGAGGGACTGCGGCTGAAGTTTCAGCGTTTGCGCAACGGTGTACCGCTGCGGTCGGTCACCACGGTTTTGCAGCGCCAATAACGTGTTTTGGATGACCGCCAGTACACAGCCCTAGAGCGCTTCGGATGAAACCTGAATCGGATATTCGCTGCCTCTCCCTTTGGTCGAACGCGAATTCCGATGCTGTTTGTCTCGGGTTAAGCCCGAAACGCTTTAGGGTTTGCGAAAGCTGTCCAGCGACACCACCTCGGCGTCTTTCTTGCCCGGCTCTTTCTTGGCGTCCGTGTGATCGGTGTGTTTGACCGGAGACGGCACAACTTCGTGTTTGTCCTGTTCGGTTGTCTGTCCGGTCAGATCATCATCTTCTGCCGGATCCTGAACTTCAAAGCGCAGGCCGAATTCCACCGATGGGTCAACGAAGGTTTTGATCGCGTCATAGGGGATATACAGCGGCTCTGGCGCGTCCCCGAAATTCAACGTGATCGAGAACCCGTCATCTGTCACTTCCAGCTTATCATACCAGTGCTGCATCACCACTGTCATCTCGCCCGGATAGCGGTCTGACAGCCAGTCGGCCAGCTCTGCATCAGGGTGGCTGGTGTCGAAGGTGATAAAGAAATGATGCGCTCCGGGCAGACCATTGTCTGCCACGTCCTGCAAGACTTTGCGGATCAAGCCCCGCATCGCGTCATGCATCAGATTGCCATAGTCAATGTTGCGGCCCATGCGCGTGTCTCTAAGCCTCTGAATTGCGTTGAGGTCGATCATATAAGTTTTGCGACCAAGCGAAAGGGGTGTCCAGAATTATCCGACGATCATACCTGCAAGCAGACCCGCCGTCGCCGTAAGCGCCAGCGTGACGGGCAAGCTGCACCGTATCCACAGCAGCAAAACAGCGGCCAGCATGGTCAGCGCCAGGGCGGTCATGTTCAACGTGGCAAGATCGGGCAGGGGCATCACGCCCATGACATGTACCGTTTCAAACAGCACATGCAGGGCAAACCAGACTGACAGGTTCAGGATCACTCCGACGACGGCGGCGGTGATCGCCTGCAAGGCTGCGGCCAGTCTGGGGCGTCCCGACAGCGTGTCCAGAAAGGGACCAGCGAGAAAAATCCACAAAAAACAGGGCGTAAACGTGACCCATAGTGCCAGAAGCCCCGCCAGAATCGCCATGCCCGGCCCGCCTTGGGCAAAGCCCGCCAGCAGTGCAACAAATTCAGTTACCAGAATCAGCGGCCCCGGCGTGGTTTCGGCCAATCCCAGCGCGTCGATCATTTGTCCGGTGTCGATCCAGCCAAAATCCTGCACCACTGTTTGCGTCATATAGGCCAGAACCGCATAGGCACCGCCAAAAGTGACCACCGCGAGTTTGGAAAAGAACAGGCCCAGTTGCAGCAAAAAGCTGTGCCCCAGCGCCCAGACCAGTGCCAGCGGCGCGACCCAGAGCGAACCCCACAGGGCGATGGTACGCAGCGGGCGGCTGGTTGTCACGGGCGGAAAGGGCTGTGCTGCGGTGTCACGCGCGCGTATTGCGCCAAACAGACCCGCGCCAAGGATCACCAAAGGATAGGGCACACCAAAGGCAAACAGCGCCAAAAACGCCAGCCCCGCCAGCCCCCACGCGGCGGGGCCTAACAGTGCCTTGGCGCTGACCCTCAGCAATGCCTGAACCACCACGACGATCACCGCAGCCTTGATGCCAACAAAAGCCGCCTGCACCAGCGGCAGCGTCCCAAAATACACATAGCCCAACGCCAGCGCCATGATCACCACAGCCCCCGGCACCACGAACAACAGCCCGCCCAGCAACCCACCGGCCACGCCGCGCAGGCGCCAGCCTGCATAGGTGGCAAGCTGCATCGCCTCGGGGCCGGGCAACATCATACACAGCGACAAGGCGCGCAGGTAATCCTGTTCGCTCAGCCATTTGTGGCGCTCGACCAGTTCGGAGTGCATCAGGGCAATCTGTGCTGCGGGGCCGCCAAAACTCAGCAGACCGATGCGGCCAAAGATGCGAAACATCTCGGGCCATGACGGCGCGGACTTGTGGCGGGTGCTTGGGGATGTGGTAATTTCGGGCGAGGTGGACAAAGACGCATCCTTTGAAGTGGTGCAGGATGCGATACTTGGCTCTTGGACAGTCGGGGCAATCGCAGACCCGCAAGCGGCAAAGTTCATGGATCAGGCCGCGATGTCAAGCCGCGCAGAGGGTTGTTTGTCGTGGGGGGGAAGTGCAGGCTTCTGTTGCCAGGTGCCTGCGAACCCCGCCTTACACTGCTAGGCGCAAGGACTTAAGTTTCGATGTATAGTTACAGCTTACGCTGCAACTGCCATCGGAGCACGATTGTCATTTGCAATTGTACAGTTTTCGCCGATAACGGTGGCAGACAGCCGAGACAAAGCATAACCCCTTTAGACGTTCGTCGATCCTATTTCGTCCCCATGATCCCCAAATGAAGGATGTTTGGTGGAGACGCCGGGTACCGCCCCCGGGTCCGATCCGCTTATTACGAGCGCGTTTATGTCCATAGTCCCGAAGGACACCTTGAATATAGGGCCTGGGTCACGGTCTTGCAAGGGGGATGACGGGGAATCGCGGGGACACAGTTTACACGAACAACGCACCCTATCTATTTGATATTGCTGGACTGTGCCAAAGTCAAACAATGTTGGCCACGATCAACCAACCGGCCAAAGCTGTCTCGATTCCGCCGAACACCATCAGTTTTTTCAACGGCGGCTTGTCCAGAAACAATGACAGAACCCGCCCGGACGCGGCCCCCGCATAGGCAAAGCCCAGCATCACATAGGCCAGCGGTTCCCCCAACCACAATGCGGCAAGGCCCGACACCACAAACAACCCACCTACCGAGGCACGGATTTCGCTCAGGCCCATTGTACTGGTGGTCGGTGCCAGATCCAGCGTGTCGGCGGTAAAGCGTGGTGCAACAAAACCGAACAGGCCAAAAGCAACCGTGGCAAGGGCAGCCATCACGTTGAATACACCAATCATATCAAATACCTGTAGTGGATTGTTAATCTCTCACTTCGCCGTAAAGCTGTAGTTCCGTCCCAAGACCGAACCGTTGCAGTACAGCCAAGACCGCACCGTAAGTAATTAGCGCGCTCCCAAGCGTTTCCAGGCCTTCCTGAACGATTGTCTTGATTCTGGAATCATAGGCTTCGCCCATAATCGGCTCCCACAAACTACCGGTGCCGAACAGGCGGCTGAACACCACCAAAAGCAGAAAACCGCAGTACATATAAGCGCCCGAACGGGTTTGAAAATGCTGAAGAAACGGCACAGCCAGCGTGCCGCTATGACGCTGTGCGATGATCACCCCGACCAGTCCCAGCATCAAGGCAGGCCATTTCCAGAAACCGTGCCAGACAAAATCCAGCAGGTAGTCATTCTCGCGGATGACGATCAGCCCGCACATGGTGGCCACCAGAACCAGATAGGCTCGGGCCTGTGGATACCGCACAGCCGCGTGGACAAAGATCAACCCTGTGCCAAGCGCGAGCAAGCTTTGCAGGTTCTCGGCAAAAGACTCCTCGGAAATGCCGTCACCCAAAACCACAGCATCCAGATTTACGACGCTCACTACGGCGACCAGTAGGGCCAACAACCCGAAAAACTCGATACCCGCTGCAAACAACTTGGGACGAATACGGGAATAAGGGGCCGTTATGGGTATTTCTGCCATGTGATGTTCAAACCTTGCGCACGAAAAATGGATCACGCTGGATCTGGGTAAATGTAACATATTTGTAACGCGCCAAAATATGAAAAGGTTTCAAATCAAATTTGAAAATTTTGTACGGCTGTAGAAGGGCCAACCAAGCGATCACAATTCGACGTCAGGTCACAACGGCAATTCAGGCGCGCGGCGGGGCAATTCTCTTTGTCTTGGGCTGGTATGTCTGGCACGTTTGACGCACGCTGATTCCGGGCGGCCGACAGGCACGCCCGATCAACAAGAGGGGCCCCGAAACGTGATCGACAAAAGCTATGTCGCGACAATGGCGCGCTATAACGCATGGCAGAACAGCCAGTTGACCGACATCGTCACACATATGGACCACGAGGCGCTGGAACTGGATCGCGGTGCGTTCTTCGGCTCGATCCTTGGCACGTTGAACCATCTGCTGTGGGGGGACCGGATATGGCTGAACCGCTTTGGTGCGGATGTGGATGCGCCCGAGCTGCCGCTGGCCCAAAGTGCGGCACTGACACCGACCGTTGCCGCTTGGGGCGCCGAGCGGTTTCAGGTGGACGGGCGACTGACAATCTGGGCCGACGGGTTGCACAATCTTGACCTTGCGGGCGGGCTGACGTGGTTTTCTGGCAGCGTTAAGACCAAAGTGACGCGGCCATTTGCCGAATGCGTGGTGCATATGTTCAACCACCAGACCCATCACCGTGGTCAGGTACATGCGATGCTGACCGCAGCGGGGCAATCGGCACCTGTCAGCGACCTGTTCATAATGAACACGCAAAACGGCAGGTGACCATAAGACGACGGAACGCATGATCGGGACATGCGTTTGCGTTGAGAATACGGGATCGCGGGGAGCCCCTTTTGGTCCACAGGATATTTTGAACCAGAGAAGGCAACGAGCCTTCGGGAAGGACAGAGCGGCATGTTTGACGCATTGGTTGTGAACAAAGACGAGGACGGCAAGACATCTGCGGCGGTGACGCAGCTGGGGCTGGACGACCTGCCCAATGGCGACGTTGTGGTTGCGGTCGAATATTCGACAGTGAACTACAAAGATGGTCTGTGCATCGGTCCGGGTGGCGGCCTTGTGCGGAACTATCCGCATATTCCCGGCATCGACTTTGCTGGCACAGTCGAAAGTTCTGATGACGCCCGTTACAAACCCGGCGACAAGGTCGTGCTGACCGGCTGGCGCGTGGGAGAGGCGCATTGGGGCGGCTATGCACAAAAAGCGCGGGTCAGGGCCGACTGGCTGGTGCCGTTGCCCGCGGGCCTGGACACCCGTCAGGCGATGGCCGTAGGCACCGCAGGGTTCACCGCGATGCTGGCGGTGATGGCGCTGGAAGATCACGGCATCAAGAAAGGCCCCGTGCTGGTCACAGGCGCCGCAGGTGGCGTGGGATCGGTTGCCACGGCGATATTGGCCAACCTTGGTCATCAGGTGGCGGGTGTCACCGGTCGCCCCGAAACGGCGGACTATCTGAAATCGTTGGGTGCCACGCAGATCGTTGCGCGCGAAGAGATAAACGAAACCGTCAAACGCCCGCTGGAAGGCGAGACTTGGGGCGGTTGCGTGGATGCCGTGGGCGGCGCAATGCTGGCGCGTGTGCTGGGGCAGATGGAATACGGGGCCAGCGTGGCAGCGGTTGGTCTGGCGGGCGGGGCTGCATTGCCTGCGACGGTCATTCCGTTCCTGCTGCGTGGTGTGAACCTGCTGGGGATCGACTCTGTAATGCAGCCCTATAACAACCGCGTGCGTGCATGGGACCGGATTGCCAAAGATCTGCCGATGGACAAGCTTGAAGCGATGGTTCAGCCCGCAACCCTGTCTGACCTGCCCAAGCTGGGCGCCGATATTCTGAACGGTCAGGTCAAGGGCCGCGTTGTGGTGGATGTGAACGCATGAACTATGACGACCAGAACATCTTTGCCAAGATCCTGCGGGGCGAGATTCCGAATGTCACCGTCTACGAGGACGACGATACGTTGTGCTTTATGGACATCATGCCGCGTACGGATGGCCACTGTCTGGTGATCCCCAAGACGCCATGCCGCAACTTGCTGGATGCCAGCCCCGAACAGCTGGCGGTCTGCATGAAGACGCTGAACAAAGTGGCCAATGCGGCGATGAAGGCCTTTGACGCCGACGGCATCACCCTTCAACAGTTCAATGAGGCCGCAGGCGGGCAAGAGGTGTTTCATCTGCATTTCCACATCCTGCCACGCCACGAGGGTGTCGCCACACGTCCCCCCGGCAAGATGGGCGATATGGACGCCATCCAAGCCCATGCAAAGGCGATTTCCAACGCCATTTGACAGGGGCTGCCCCCTTAACCATCCCAGCAAGAAGAAAATCAGTTGCCACTTTTTTAAGCGACTGGTTGCCACTTCGGGGATGGGGCCTATGCTTGTGTCTACTAACCTAACGTAGAAATGGGCATGTGGTGGCTGAAAAACTGCGTGACCCGTCATATTTGGAGGGCACAGTAAATGTCAGACACCGACAATCACGGCATACCATCACCAGATGGTACAGCCGATGTCATCGACACCGATTACGAGATCGGACAAGATAATTTCGAAACCCAGATCGGCCGCTTTGGTCTGGACATTCACAACCCCGTATTCGCAATTTCGGGCGCGGCCATCGTGGCCTTTGTCCTTTATACGCTGTTGCTGCCCGAGCAGGCGGCATCGGTGTTCCAGTCGATGTTTTCCTTTACCACCACCAACTTTGACTGGTTCTTGATTGGCGCTGCCGACATCGTGGTGATCTTTGCGCTGCTGTTGATCATAACACCCTACGGTTCGGTCAGGTTGGGCGGTGCCGAGGCAAAGCCGGATTACTCCTATTTGGGCTGGTTCGCGATGCTGTTCGCTGCTGGCATGGGCATCGGCCTGATGTTCTATGGCGTGTCCGAGCCTTTGACGCATTTTTCGACCGCATTCGGTGAAACTGCGACAGAAAACGGCCTGCGCACCGACTGGGCGCCGCTGGGTGGTGCCACAGGGGACGAGCCGGGTTCGGTCCGCTTGGGCATGGCCGCTACGATCTATCACTGGGCGCTGCACCCTTGGGCGATCTATGCCACCGTTGCTTTGGCGCTGGCGCTGTTCACCTATAACAAAGGTCTGCCGCTGACGATTCGTTCGGCGTTTTATCCGATTCTGGGCGAACGTGTCTGGGGCTGGCCTGGCCACCTGATCGACATCATCGCGGTGTTTGCAACGCTGTTCGGTCTGGCCACTTCGTTGGGCTTTGGCGCAACGCAGGCCAACGCCGGTCTGAACGAACTGTTTGGAGTGCCGATTGGAAACACCACCGAAGTGATACTGATCACCGTTATCACCGCCGTGGCGCTGGTGTCGGTGCTGCGCGGCCTTGATGGCGGCGTGAAGGTGCTGAGCGAAATCAACATGGGGCTGGCCGGTTTGCTGGCGCTCTTTACGCTGATCGTCGGACCGACGGCCTTTCTGATCTCGTTCTTTTGGGACAGCCTGAAAGCTTATGTCGAATATCTGCCGATGCTGTCGAACCCGTTCGGTCGTGCGGACGTGAACTATTCCCAAGGCTGGACTGCGTTTTATTGGGCATGGTGGATCAGCTGGTCGCCCTTTGTCGGCATGTTCATTGCCCGGGTCAGCCGCGGTCGCACGGTGCGTGAATTCGTGGTTTGCGTTCTGTTGATCCCTTCAATGGTTTGTGTACTGTGGATGTCCATCTTTGGTGGCACCGCGATCCATCAGGTGCTGAGCGACGGCTATACCGGTGCTCAGGACGCCGATCTGCCATTGCAACTGTTCCGGATGCTGGACCAGTTGCCGCTGGCCTCGATCACTTCGTTTATCGGTATCGTGCTGGTGGTGGTGTTCTTTGTCACCTCGTCGGACTCGGGCAGCCTTGTGATCGACACGATCACTGCTGGCGGCAAGGTTGACGCGCCGATGCCGCAACGGGTGTTCTGGTGCATCTTCGAAGGGGCTGTGGCCATCGCGCTGCTGCTTGGTGGAGGACTGGCAGCGCTTCAGTCAATGGTGATCTCGACGGGGTTGCTGTTTACGGTGGTACTGTTGGTTATGTGCTGGTGCATCTTCCGAGGATTGCAAAGCGAACGCGCAAATATGCGCTAAAAGCCAAAACAGGGCCGTCCCATCCGGGCGGCCCTGATCCACTTTACCGTTCATCCGTCACGCTGAAAGCGCGCTTTCGGTCTGGTAAAGCAAGCCCCCAGAGCCCGCTTTTTGCTGTCTTGACCTTTTCGCGCGACGAAACCACCTTGCACATATGACAATAGATACAGACTGGGTTCGCGCCCAATTCCCCGCCTTTTCGCAGCCCGCCCTTCAAGGGCAGGCCTTTTTTGAAAACGCTGGTGGCAGTTATACTTGCCAGCCGGTGATCGACCGGCTGACGCGGTTTTACACCGAACGCAAGGTCCAGCCCTATGGTGCCTTCGAGGCCAGCCGTCTGGGTGGCGAAGAGATGGACGAAGCCCGCCGCCGCATGGCCACCATTCTGGGCGTCGAGACCGACGAACTGAGTTTCGGCCCGTCGACCACGCAGAACACCTATGTGCTGGCGCAGGCCTTTGCCCAGATGATGAAACCGGGCGAGGCGATCATTGTGACCAATCAGGATCACGAGGCCAACAGCGGCCCGTGGCGCAGGCTCGTCGAACGGGGTATCGAAGTGCGTGAATGGCAGATCAACCCCGAGACCGGCAAGCTGGAGATCGAAAAGCTTGAGGCGCTGCTGGACGACAACGTGCGTCTGGTCTGCTTTCCCCATTGTTCGAACGTGGTGGGCGAGATCAACCCTGTGGTCGAGATTTCTGCCGCCGCCCATGCTGCGGGTGCCTTTGTCTGCGTGGACGGGGTGTCTTATGCGCCGCACGGCTTTGCCGATGTGGGCGATCTAGGCCCCGATATCTATCTGTTTTCGGCCTATAAAACCTATGGTCCGCATCAGGGGCTGATGGTGATGCGCCGCGCTTTGGGGCAGTTGTTGCCCAATCAGGGGCATTATTTCAACGGCGATAGTTTGTACAAACGCTTTACGCCCGCAGGGCCGGATCACGCCCAGGTGGCAGCCTGTGCGGGCATGGCCGATTATGTCGATGCCTTTGCTGCGCATCACAACACAGACGTGCGCGGTGTGCATGACGTAATGCGCGACCACGAAACGAAACTGCTGCAATATATGCTGGACACTCTGCGGGGCCGGAACGACCTGCGTATTCTGGGCCCGACCGATGCCGCCAGCCGCGCCCCCACTGTGGCGTTGGATCTGGGACGTGCAGCCAAACCCGTGGCGCAGGCGCTGGCCAAACATGGCATCATGACCGCAGGCGACGATTTCTATGCCGTACGCGCGCTTGAGGCGATGGGGATTGACCCCGCCCAAGGCGTGTTGCGGTTGTCGTTCACCCACTACACCACGCAAGCCGAGATAGATCAGGCGCTAACGGCACTGGATGCGGTGCTGTAAACGCTTGACGCCGTCGGGAACGGGCTAAATTGCCCTGAGAAATCTCAACGGGGGAAAACTGCGCGTGACCAAGACTTTGCCAACCATCCTGTGGTATCGCCGCGACTTGCGGCTGAGCGATCATGCAGCGTTGACGGCCGCGTGCAAGCATGGCGGGCCGGTGATTGCGGTGTTTGTCCACGATGACCTCAGCGACGGGCTGGGAGCTGCGCCGAAATGGCGGCTGGGTCTGGGTGTGGCCGAACTGGCCGATACGCTGCGGGACAAGGGCAGCCGCCTGATCCTGCGGCGCGGCAAGGCATTGAACGTGCTGCGCGCACTGGTTGCCGAGACGGGGGCGGGGGCGGTTTATTGGTCGCGGCTTTATGATCCCGACAGCATCGCGCGCGACACAGCGGTGAAAGAGGCACTGAAATCCGACGGCATCGAGGCGAAATCCTTTGGCGGGCATCTGATGTTCGAGCCTTGGACCGTCGAGACCGGCACGGGCGGGTTTTACAAGGTTTACACGCCGTTCTGGAACAACGTGAAATCACGCGAGGTCGAAGCGCCTTTGCCCGCACCCGCGACCATTCCTGCCCCCGAAGTATGGCCTGACAGCGACAGCATGGACGACTGGCAAATGGGGGCCACAATGAACCGCGGGGCCGACGTGGTGCGCCCCTTTGTTCAGCTGGGTGAGGCAGCAGCACAGGCGCGGCTGGGCCATTTCATCGCCCATATCGTTCAGGATTACAAAGCCTTGCGCGATATTCCCGGTGCGGACGGCACATCGAACCTGAGTGAAAATCTGGCCTTGGGCGAAATCACCCCGCACCAGTGTTGGCACGCAGGCCAGCGCGCGCGACACGAAGGCAAACAAGGCGCCGAGACGTTTCTGAAAGAAGTGGTCTGGCGCGAGTTTGCCTATCACCTGATGCATCACACGCCGCGCATCCTGACCGATAACTGGCGCGAAGACTGGGACGCATTCCCCTGGCAAGACGACGCACGGACTTCTGAGGTTCAGGCATGGAAAATGGGCCGCACCGGTATCCCCTTTGTCGATGCGGCCATGCGCGAATTGTATGTGACCGGCAGAATGCACAACCGCGGGCGAATGATCGTGGCCAGCTATCTGACCAAACACCTGATGACCCATTGGCGCATCGGGTTGGACTGGTTCGAAGACTGCTTGATCGACTGGGATCCGGCCAGCAATGCGATGGGCTGGCAATGGTCCGCAGGGTCGGGGCCGGACGCCACGCCCTATTTCCGTGTGTTCAATCCGGTCACACAATTGGACAAATTCGACAAAAACCGCGAATATGTCAGCCGTTGGATCGCCGAAGGGCGCGCAAACCCGCATGACGACGCGCTGGCGTTCTTTGACGCAATGCCCCGTCATTGGGGCCTATCGCCCGACGACGGCTATCCCGATCCGGTCGTGCCGGTCGATCAGGGCCGCCACCGCGCATTGGAAGCCTATGAAAAAAGGGAGTTTTGAAACTAAACGGCTAAACTCAACGTATAAATAACAACGCGCCACAAAGGCGCGGTTAGAATAACGACATGGACACCGATATGATCCTGACCACAACCGAAAGCCAAACCAATCTTCCCCGCTACTTCGCACGCGTCTTTGCCATGACCAAAAGCATGAACAACGGTCGCGTAGACTTTGTATTACCCGATGGCAGAACCTTTCGGGCCGAAGGGCAGAACCCCGGACCTGTGGCAGAACTGCGCATTCACAACAACGACCTGTTCGCCCGCCTGATCCGCGAGGGCGACTTGGGCTTTTGCGATGCCTATCTGGATGAATGGTGGTCAACGCCCGATTTGCAGGCGTTTATGGATCTGGTTCACGCCGACAACGACAGCATCTATGACGGTTTTCCGGGCATGGGTCTGGTGCGTATGGCCGAACAGTTCCGGTTCTGGCTACAGCGCAACCACAAGAAACAGGCGCGCAAGAACATCAGCTATCACTATGATCTGGGTAACGAATTTTACAGGCTGTGGTTGGATGACACGATGACCTATTCCTCGGCGCTTTTCGCCACCGGACAGGAAAGCCACGAGGCCGCGCAAATTGCCAAATACGCCAGCATGATCGACCAGATGGGCGCGCAACCGGGCGATCATATTCTGGAAATCGGCTGTGGTTGGGGTGGCTTTGCCGAATATGCCGCCAAGGAGCGCGGCCTGCGTGTAACGGGTCTGACCATCAGCAAAGAACAGATCAATTATGCCCGCGACCGCATTGAAAAGGCTGGACTTTCCGACATGGTCGACTTCAAGCTGCAGGATTATCGCGACGAAAAGGGCACCTATGACGGCATCGCCAGCATCGAGATGTTCGAGGCTGTGGGCGAAAAATACTGGCCTGCCTACTTCACCACCGTGCGCGACCGGCTGAAGCCGGGTAAGAATGCCACCTTGCAGATCATTACGGTGCAGGACCGCCGCTGGGAGGTCTACAAACGGGGTGTGGATTTCATTCAGAAATACATTTTTCCGGGCGGTATGCTGCCCAGCCCCAAGGCGCTGCGCGCGCAGGTCGTCAAAGCAGGGCTGAGCATTGAACGCTCGATCGAATTTGGCCCCAGCTACTCTATCAGCCTGCGCCGCTGGCATGACACGTTCAATGAACGCTGGGACCAGATTGCCGCGATGGGCTTTGACGACCGGTTTCGTCGGATGTGGAATTTTTACCTGACCTCTTGTGCTGCGACCTTTGAAAGTGCCAACTGCGACGTGACACAGATCACGATCAAACGGCCCGTCTGATAACGAGCCGGCATTTACCCCGCCAAAACGCGGGCAAATCGGGGGAAATTGATGCCCGACGCAGCACGGCTGGTTGCAGCCATATGTCTGGCCATTCTGGCCTTTGTCGTTTCGGGGCAAATTGTGCCCTTGATGCCGGAAAGCACTGATTTCGGTTACTTTCTTTATGTGAACATCATTCTTGGTGCACTGGTCGGCTGGTTCGTCATGGGCAGTCGCGCGGGGCGCGGTGTGACACCGGCGATCAACAACGGGCTGACCGGTGTGATGGTTTTTGTGCTGTGGGGGCTGTTCATTCAGGCCGTCAATGAAATGATCCGTCTGGCCATGCGCAACCGCTTTGACGGCCCGTTAGAGGCGATTGTAGCCACCTTTGAAATCGGGGCGAAATTCGGTTTGATCCTCTTGGTGCCCGTGGTTATTGCAACGTTGATTGTCGGGGCAGTTCTGGCAGGACTGGCAACAGAAGTTGCATGGCGAAAGTGGCGTTGATCGGATGAATAACCTGTTTTTCTACGGCTCGCTGCGGCATCTGCCGCTGCTTGAGGTTGTGCTGGGCATGCCCGCCGCTGATCTGGACATCTCGCAGGCGACGTTGCCGGATCATGCGGCAATGTCTGTCGACGAGGGGCCGTTTCCGACCATCTTGGCGCAGACTGGTGCTGCGGCCAGCGGCATTTTGGTGCATGGGCTAAGCGATGTGCAGATCGCGCGGCTGGATTTTTACGAGGGCGGCTTTGCATTTGATCTGCGGCAGGTCACGCTGGCAGACGGGCAGGGCGCGCGGGTTTACTTTCCTGCGACCGACAGGTTGACCACAACAGGGCCGTGGTCGCTGGCCACATGGCAGGCCGACTGGGCCGCTTTGTCGGTGATCGCCGCGCGCGAGGTTATGGGATATTTCGGGGAACGCGATGCGTCGGAAGTGGCGAGCATGTTCCCGATGATCCGTTCACGTGCCGTGGCACAGATGAACGCAGCGCGGTCCAAACATGGTGTGATGACCACACAGGGCAAAGTAGAAATCTTGGACCGGACAAGGGTTTACGCGGACTTCTTCGCCTTTGACGAGGTCACGTTGCGCCACGAGCAGTTCTCGGGCGGCATGACAGATCCACTGTTACGCGGCATCTTTATTGCCGCGGACGCAGCAATTGTGCTGCCCTATGATCCGGTGCGTGACCGCGTGATGTTGGTTGAACAAATCCGTATGGGTCCGCTGGGGCGCGGCGACCGCAGCCTGTGGCAGTTGGAACCTGTTGCAGGGCGCATCGACGCGGGCGAAACTGCCGAACAGGCCGCACTGCGCGAGGCACAGGAAGAGGCGAACCTGACCCTGACCCGTCTGCTGCCTGTGGCAGAAACCTACGCCTCGCCCGGCAATGCGACCGAATTTCATTACATCTATGTCGGTCTTGCCGATCTGCCTGACAACATCACCGGTGTGTCGGGCAAGGCCGAAGAATCCGAGGACATTCGCAGCCACATCATCAGTTTTGACGCGCTGATGCAGATGGTTGACACTATGCAAGCCGCCAACGCGCCACTGGTCGTCGCAGCCCTCTGGCTGGCACGCCATCGTGATCGCTTGCGCAAGCCCGCTTGAGAATACGGCCCCGCAGGGTTACATCCAATCAAAGACACCGCACGAGGAAACTGCCATGCGCATTGCAAACGATCTGGCCGAGGCCATTGGAAACACCCCGCTGATCAAACTGCGTCAGGCCAGTGAAGAAACCGGTTGTACCATTCTGGGCAAGGCCGAGTTCATGAACCCCGGCCAATCAGTCAAGGATCGTGCGGCCCTGTTCATCATCCGCGACGCCATCGCCCGCGGCGAACTGCGTCCGGGCGGCACCATTGTCGAGGGCACAGCCGGCAACACCGGCATCGGTCTGGCGCTGGTCGGCTCTTCTTTGGGCTTTCGCACCGTCATCGTGATCCCCGAAACGCAGAGTCAGGAAAAAAAAGACATGCTGCGTCTGGCTGGGGCAGAGCTGATACAGGTGCCCGCCGCGCCCTATCGTAATCCGAACAACTTTGTGCGCTATTCGGGTCGTTTGGCTGCCGAACTCGCCAAAACCGAACCAAATGGTGCAATCTGGGCCAATCAGTTCGACAACGTGGCAAACCGTCAGGCTCACGTCGAAACCACCGGCCCCGAGATATGGGAACAAACCGGCGGCAAGGTGGACGGTTTTGTCGCTGCCGTGGGGTCTGGTGGGACTTTGGCCGGTGTTGCCGAATCCCTCCAACCCAAGGGCGTAAAAATCGGTCTGGCTGACCCCGACGGGGCAGCGCTTTATAATTTCTACGATCACGGCAATCTGAGCGTGACCGACGGCTCTTCCATCAACGAAGGCATCGGGCAGGTGCGCATCACCAAGAACCTTGAAGGGTTTACGCCCAATTTTGCATGGAACATCCACGATGACGAAGCACTGCCCATCGTGTTTGATCTGCTTGAGCATGAAGGGCTGTGTCTGGGGGGGTCGTCCGGTATCAACGTGGCCGGTGCGATCCGCATGGCCCGCGAGATGGGTCCGGGGCATACCATTGTGACCATTCTGTGTGATTATGGCACACGCTATCAGTCCAAACTGTTCAACCCCGATTTCCTGCGCGAAAAGGGGCTGCCGGTTGCCGACTGGATGACCCAAGCACCGTCCAGCATTCCCGGCGTCTTCGAGGATTGATGATGCGCACCCTTTCCATTCTCTTGACAGCGTTGTTTCTGGCGCTGGGGTCTGTGGCTGCCGTATCACCTGTTTGGGCACAGCAGACTGCAGCCAACGCGCCGGATTATTCCGAATGGGAAGTGGTTGCCACACGGGCTGAAGAGGCCGTTGAATCCGCGCAAGCGTCGGACAGTGCGCTGACAACATTGCGGTCGCAAATCGCTGACTGGCGCGGTGAGTTTCAGACGCAACTGTCCGGCAACGACAGCCGAATTGCGACTTTGCGCGACCAGTTGGCAGCCTTGGGCGAGCCACCCGCCGATGGCGAGGGCGAAGAGGCACCCGAGATTGCGCAGCGCCGGGCCGAGTTGAACGAACAGCTGACACGACTGACCACGCCGCGCCGTTCGGCCGAAGAAGCGTTCAGCCGTGCCAATGGCATCATTTCCGAGATCGATTCGATCCTGCGTACACGTCAGGCCGACAAATTGCTCAACCGTGGACCCGCGCCGGTCAATCCGGCCCTGTGGGGCAGTGCGCTAAGCGATCTGGGCCAGTCCCTGCGCGCGGTCTGGGGCGGCACCTATCAAGCGTGGTCAACCCCCGCACGCCGCGAAGAGGCGCAGAACAACCTGCCGCTGGTGTTGGTGCTTGTGGCGCTGGCGGCTGTGCTTTTGGCGCGCTCGCGCACATGGAGCGAACAGGTTGCCGTGCGTCTGGCGCGACGTGACACACAGGCGCGCAGCGAATTTGCCGGATTTGTCGTGTCGCTGGGACAGATTATTTTCCCGCTGCTGGGCATTTATGCGCTGATCCGTGCGCTTGGGGCCACCCAGCTTTATGGCCCGCGCGGCGCGTTGTTTTTGCAGGTGCTGCCTGCGATGGGTATTTGCGTCTTTTTCGCCCGCTGGATCGGCAGCCGCATCTTTCCCGCAGCCCATGAGGTTAACAGCCCACTGGGTTTGAACGACGTGCGCCGCACCGAGGGGCGGCTTTATTCGATGCTGCTGGGCATCCTGCTGGCGGCCAACCTGCTGGTCATGAACCTGTCAGACTTTGACCGCTTTACTGCCGCTGCCGACAATGTCCTGTCGTTTCCGCTGATCGTGCTGGCCAGTGTGCTGACCTTTCGTGTGGGGCAATTGTTGCGCCACCACGACGCCGCCTTGGGCGGCAGTTCGCTGACCGAGGAAAACGCCTATCGCAACCGGCTGGTGTCGCTGCTGGGGCAGGCGGCAATGCTGGTGTCTGTCGTGGCGCCACTGCTGGCAGCCGCAGGCTATGTCACCGCCTCCGAGGCGCTGATCTATCCCGCGATCCTGTCGCTGGCGCTGTTCGCCACTATCGCCCTGCTGCAAGAAGCGGTGAACAACGCCTATGCGTTCTTCTCCAAGTCCCCGACCGGTGCCATCGGTCTGATGCCGACGCTGATCGGCTTTGTGCTGTTGCTGGCCTCGGTGCCGCTGTTTGCGCTGATCTGGGGCGCGCGGGTGACCGATCTGACCGAACTGTGGGCACGCGCACGGGCGGGCATCGCCATCGGCGACACTACGCTGTCACCGGGGTCTTTTGTAACGCTGATCGTGGTGTTCGTGGCCGGCATGTTCCTGACCCGCGCGCTGCAGGGTACGTTGAAGACATCGGTTCTGCCCAAGACCAAGATTGATCCGGGCGGCCAGATCGCAATGGTCTCGGGTGTGGGCTATGTCGGTATTTTTCTGGCCGCTTTGGTGGCGATCACCTCGGCGGGGATTGATCTGTCATCGCTGGCCATCGTTGCCGGTGCACTGTCCGTGGGTATCGGTTTTGGTCTGCAAAACATCGTCAGCAACTTTGTCTCGGGAATCATCCTGTTGATCGAACGCCCGATTTCGGAAGGCGACTGGATCGAGGTTGGCGGTCAGCAGGGCTATGTCCGCGATATATCCGTACGCTCGACGCGGATCGAAACCTTTGACCGCACAGATGTGATCGTGCCCAACGCCGATCTGGTCAGCGGAACAGTGACAAACTACACCCGCGGCAACACCGTGGGCCGTCTGATTTTGCAGGTTGGCGTGGCCTATGGCACCGACACCATGCGCGTTGACAACATCCTGCGCGAGATTGCGGGGGCACATCCGATGGTTTTGGCGAACCCTGCGCCCAACGTGCTTTTTATGGGGTTCGGCGCGGATGCGCTGGATTTCGAAATTCGCGCGATTTTGCGCGATGTGAACTGGGTGCTGGCGGTGCGCAACGATATGAACCACCAGATCGCTGCACGCTTCAAAGAGGAAAACATCGAGATTCCCTTTGCACAGCGCGACATCTGGCTGCGCAATCCAGAGGCATTGCAAGGTGGCGCGCAATCGTCCGAGCCCGTCAAATCCGAACCTGTCAAAATGGCAACCGGTGCCACACCCAAGGGGCAGCCGGACGAAACGTTGAACGATTCAGATCCCGACGCGGGCGCCCCAGATACACCGGACCGTGCCTGATGACCCACATGCTGTTTCGCGATGACGCCTATCTGCGGGACGCAGACGCACGTGTGGTGGCCCATACCCCAGAGGGGGGCGTGGTGCTGGACACCACGGTTTTCTACCCCACAGGAGGTGGACAACCCGGTGACAGCGGTGTGTTGGAGTGGGACGGCCAGCGGGTGCCCATTGCCACCACGCTCAAGGCACAAGACGACCAGATCGCCCTTGTTCCTGCCGAGCCGCAGCCGCTGCCGTGTATCGGCACCTATGTCACGCAATCGCTGGACTGGGACCGCCGCCACCGCCACATGCGCGTGCACACGGCATTGCATCTGCTGTCGGTGGTCGTGCCCTTTGGTGTCACTGGCGGGGCGATCAGTGCCAACCACGGGCGGCTGGATTTCGACATGGCCGATGCCCCCGAAGACAGGGCAGCCATCGAAGATGCGTTAAACTATTATGTGATGGAAGATGCGCAGGTGTCCGAAGACTGGATGAGCGCCAAAGAACTGGACGCAAACCCCAGATTGATCAAGACAATGGCCGTAAAACCGCCACGCGGGGCAGGGCGGGTGCGGTTGGTGCGCATCGGGGACAAAGCTTCTGCCATCGACGTGCAACCCTGTGGAGGCACCCATGTGGCGCGGACCGGCGAAATCGGCCAATTGCGTCTGGGAAAGATCGAGAAAAAGGGCCGGATGAACCGCCGCATCTACATTCATCTCGACAACTGACAATCTGGCCCGATTGCCTCTTGCAAACGCTGTCCGTCCCACGCTATGTCGCCCGAACGGAGCGGTGGCCGAGTGGTCGAAGGCGCACGCCTGGAAAGTGTGTAGGCGGGAGACCGTCTCCAGGGTTCGAATCCCTGTCGCTCCGCCATCATGCCTTTTTGTTGGGTTTGAATGGGCCGCCTTTGGCGGCCTTTTTGCCGCGCGGCGTAAGGCTTTGAGCGCTCGGCCCTATGCTGGCCAAGCCGCCGCACATCGAAAATTCGGTTGGCATACATTGCGGGGTTAAAGCGCGTTCTTCAGCCCTTTGATTACCTTCCGGTCACGTTGTTGATCACGGGCAAACGGCGAATGCCTTTGTCAGCAGAGGGATAGATTGGTGGCCCTGTGCAAGATCACATGACCACCAGTTGTTCACTGGGCGTAGAAGGTCACCTGACCATCGCAGACAGTCATCACTGCACGGGCCTGTGTGATGTCGGCGGGGTCCAGCGTGGTCACATCATGGCTGAGGATTGCCACATCGGCCATCATGCCTGCCTTGAGCTTGCCCTTGCGATCTTCGTTGAACTCGACCCATGCGTTGTCGCGGGTATAGCTGGCCAGCGTGTCGGTCAGGCTTTGCGTCTGGTTGCGCCACTTCGGCCCCAGATCCATAGGTGCGATCGCGGCCTTGATATTGTCCATGACGCTGATCGGGATCACCGGCCAGTCGGTCGAAAAGATCACTGCCGCCCCCGTGTCGCGGATGTCCTGCCAGGCATAGGCGCCGGCGATCTGGTCGTCGTGCAAATATTGCCCCACGCCGCTGGGTGGAAAGATATGACCGCGCGGCGCATGGCCGGGCTGGATCGACGCCACAATGCCCAACCCGGCCAGACGCGGGATGTCATCGGTGTGCATGACCTCAAGGTGTTCAATGCGGTGGCGGCTGTCGCGCGCACCGTTGGCCTTTTGTGCAGCCTCATAGGCGTCGATGGTGCGCCGCACGCCTGCGTCACCGATTGCATGAACCGCGATCTGGAAACCCAGTCGGTCTGCCTCGACAGCGCAGGCGACAAAATGCTCTTGGGTGAACACTTCATCGCCGGTGTTGCCATCTGCACCCAGATCGCCGGGATAGGGGCGCAGCATCAGCGCTGTGCCGCTTTCGATCACCCCGTCGATAAACATTTTCACACGGTTGCACCGCAGTTTATCGCCCTGAAAACGCGCGCGCATTTCCGGCGCGTCGCGGGTCATCCGGTCAAGCGGGTCGGTGCCTTTCATGTGAAAGGGCACTTCGCAACGGCACAGCAGGCGGCCTTCGGTCTCAAGCTCGCTCAGCAGTTCCAATTGGTAGGTATTGCCATCCATCAAATGCAGGCTGGTGATGCCCTGTTCGGCGCAATGTTTCAGGCCGGCCTCGATGACATCCTTGTCCATCTCGCGCTGGTCTTTGGTGGCGGGAGGCACCGGATCTTTGCCGGTGGTCAGCCCCATCATCTCGCGGCCTGCGTGGCGCGTCATCGCAAGGATCGGACCATAGGCGCCGGGTTCCAGAAGCTCGCCACTGGCCAGTCCGTCATCCGCCATCACGATCTGCGATCCGGCATCGACAGTGCCACCCTGCAGCAACCCCGCCGCCTTGAGGGCAGCGGTATTGGCCCAGACGGTGTGGTGATCGGGCGCAAACATTGCCAAGGGGCGGTCGGGCAGGATCGTATCAAGATCATGGCGCGTCAGCGTGTGGCCGGTGCCAAGGATGCCGTAGTCAGCCATCACACAGAACACCAGCGCGTCATCAGGATTGGCATCGGCATAGGGCACGATCGCCTGCTTCATTTCGTCCAAGCCATTTACACCATAAAGGCTGAGTTGCGACAGTTCGACCGAGCCGCCGAACAGATGCACGTGACTGTCGATAAAGCCCGGCAGCACGGTGCCGCCTTTGGCGTCGATCATACGGGTGTCGTCATTGCCCAACCCCTTGACCATAGCATCATCGCCAATGGCGGTGATCCGTCCATTGGAAATGGCCAAGGCCTGTGCCTGCGGCAGATCGGGGTCAAAGGTGATCAGGTGGCCATTGTAGATGATGATGTCAGCAGTCATGTGCGCCTCGTAAAAGAAAAACGCGGCCCCCATTATGAGGGGCCGCGCGGGGTTTGCTTATTTCAGAAGTTCTGTCCAGATCGCTGTATACAGCTTGGTCGCTGCGGGCGAGCAAGTGCGGGCGATATATGCGGCACCCTTCAACTCCTCGGGGACCACAACTTCGGGCGCTGTTTTCATGTCCGCCGGCAGAAATTCTTCCGAGCCCGCGATGCCGTTGGCATAACGTGCAAATGTCGACAACATGGCCGCGTTTTCGGGGTCCATGATGAAGTTCAGGAAGGTCTTGGCGTTGTCGACGTTCTGGGCGTCGGCAAGAATGGCCGCGTTGTCCATCCAGACCGGATAACCTTCTTGCGGATAGCCAAATGCGATGTCCGCATTTTCAACCCGTGCACGGAACGACGCGCCGTTCCAGTTCACACCGGCGGACAGATCGCCCTTGGCGAATTTTTCGATATTGCCATAGTCCATCGACAGCCAGAACGGCTTGGCCGCTTGCATGACGTCGCGGACTTTCATCAGCGTTTCTTTGTCTTCGGTACATTGTTCGCCACCGACATAGTGGATCGCCATGCCCATCACGTCGTTCATTTCGGGAACCACGTTGATCTTGCCTTTCAACTCTTCGGGCGGATCAAAGATCACGGCAGCGGTGTTGATGTCGCCACCATAGACGGCGGTGTTCACAGTCACACCCACGGTGCCCCATTGCCACGGCACGGTGTAATTGCGGCCGGGGTCAAACTCCACATCAACCCACTGCGGGTCCATGTTCTTGAAGTTTTCCATTTCGTTGGGTTTGGATTCCATCAGCAGACCTTCTTTGATGAAGATCGGCACGTAAGTTCCTGATGGAACGACAATATCAAATCCGTGGCCACCAGCTTTGATCTTGGCCAATGCAGTATCGTTGCTGTCGTAATCGGTGATCGTCACCTTGATGCCGGTTTCGGCTTCAAACTTCTCGATCATCTCGGGGCTGGTGTAGTTACCCCAGTTGTAGATATTCAGCGTGCCCTCGGCAAAAGCCGGGCTGCTGATCGCCATCAAGGCGGCGATGCTTGTCAGTGTCTTTTTCATTTTCAGACTCCCAGTTGGTGTTTTTATGGTTCAGGTCTTTAGTTTGCTGAGCGCGGTAAAGGCGACGACCATCGTCACCGAAATCCCCAGCAGGACGGTCGAGATCGCGTTGACCTCGGGCGTTACGACGCGGCGCAATTGCCCCAGCATATAAGTGGGAAGCGTATCTTGCCCGGCAGATTTTACAAACTCCGTGATCACCACGTCGTCCAGACTGATCACGAATGCCAGCATCGCCCCCGCAAGGATACCTGGCCACAGTTGCGGCAGGGTAATGCGCGTAAAGACACGGAAAGGCGGCGCATAAAGATCGGCGGCGGCCTGTTCCAGCGCCAGATCCATCCCGATCAGCCGCGCACGGATCGGCAGATAGGCAAAGGGGATGCAGAACGCGGTGTGGGCAATGATCAGGTACAAAAGGCCGGTGTACCCCGTGGCCACCTTGATCATCGCAAAGAAGATCAACAGCGCCACGGCGGTTACAATCTCGGGCACCATCAGTGGTTGGTTGATCATGGCAAAGACCACCGACTGACCTTTAAACTTCCGCGTGCGGGTGGTGGCAAGGGCAGCCAGAACCGCCAGCGTGGTTGAAATGCCTGAGGCCCAGAAGGCGATGACCAGACTGCGCACGGTGGCCTCTTGTACCTGTTGGTTGTCCCAAGCAGAGACATACCAGCGCCAAGAGAAACCTTCCCAGATCGCGATCGAGGTGCCGGAGTTGAACGAATAGATCACCAGCAGAAAAATCGGCATGTAAAGCAGCACGAAAGTGACCGCCGCGATCGTCTTGAACCCCGGCATATGTTGAATATCAAAGCGTTTAGCCATGTCGGGGGGCCTCGTCTCCTGCGGTGCGCACATAAGCCATCAGCGCCACCATTACGATTGCAAGCAGCGTGATCGACAAGGCTGCCCCCAGCGGCCAGTTGCGGCCCTGTCCGAACTGCAACTCGATCAGGTTACCGATCATCAACTGGTTGCCGCCACCCATCACACGCGGCGTGACATAGGCACCCAACGAAGGCACAAAGACCAGAATTGACCCCGCAATTACCCCCGGTTTGACCAGCGGCAGGATGATACGCTTCAACACCCGCATCCGCGTGGCATAAAGATCATAGCCCGCCTCAACCAAGGAGAAATCCAGCCGTTCCATCGACGCATACATCGGCAGAACCATCAGCGGCAGATAGACATAGATCATGCCCACAAGGATGGAAAATTCGGTGAACAGCATCTGGATTGGCTCGTCGATGATGCCGGTCCACATCAGCAGCGTGTTCAGCGTGCCTTCGTTGCGGATCAGTTCGACGACGGCAAAGGTGCGGATCAGGATGTTGGTCCAGAACGGGATGATAATCAGCAACATCCACATATCGCGTTGGTGCTTGGGCCGTGTCGCGATGAAATAGGCGGTGGGAAAGCCAAAAACGATACAGCCCACGGTGGTCATCAGCGACAGCTTTACCGACCGCCAGAAAATCGACAGATGCGCGTCGGACCAACTAAGCGTGTCGTCAAAGATGTCGCGCTGCAAGATGACATTGAACCAAGCATCCGCAGAGGGCTGCCAGATGACGCCACCATATTCACCCGGTGTCAGGATCGAATAGACCAGCGTGATCAGCAGCGGACCAGAGGCGGCAAAGAGCAGCACCAGAAGCACCGGAGCCAGCAACAGCCAGCGCACGCGGCTGGCGCGTTTTTCAACGTCGTTGGCAAGCGGCGTGGCGGGGTGAGAGATATCTGTCATATCAGTCTCTCAGAACCTGCCCGACACCGGGCGCAAAGTGGATGCCAATACGATCGCCTGTGGCAAAGCCGGCGGTCTCGTCGGGGCGGTTCTGGCGGCGCACAACAAAGCCTGTGCCGTCGTCCAGAGCGATATGGTAATGGGTGTCAGTGCCGAAATAGACGATCTCGGACAGCGTTCCTGGCAGCAACCCGTCGGCTTCGGTTGCAATGCTGGCGTGTTCGGGGCGCACGGCCAATGTCACTTTGCCCTGCATGGATTCACCCTCTGGCATCCGCGCGGTGATCGTCTTGCCCGACGACAGGGTCACATCAGCTTCGGCACCATTGTTCGTGGCGACGTGCGCGGGGACAAAATTCGTGTCCCCGATGAAATCCGCCACAAAGCGTTCGGCGGGATGGTCATAGATGGCACGTGGCCCGCCGATCTGGCGAATGGTGCCCGCGCTCATCACCGCGATGCGGTCGGACATGGTCAGCGCTTCTTCCTGATCATGGGTGACAAAGATAAAGGTGATGCCAGTTTCCATTTGCAGGCGTTTAAGCTCCAGCTGCATGTCCTTGCGCAGCTTGAAGTCCAAGGCGCTTAGCGGTTCGTCCAGCAGCAAAACCTTGGGGCGCGGCGCCAGCGCGCGGGCCAACGCCACCCGCTGCTGCTGGCCGCCGGAAATCTGGCCGGTCTGGCGGTCGGCCATCTGGCTCATCTTTACCAGCTCCATCATCTCGCCGACAGTTTGTTTGATCTCGTCCTTGGGCTTGCCCAGCATTTCCAGACCAAAGCCAATATTCTGCGCCACCGTCAGGTGCGGAAACAACGCATAGCTTTGAAACACCGTATTCACGGGGCGCCTGTAGGGGGGCAAGTTCGACAGGTCTTCGCCGTGCATCTTCAGACTGCCAGAAGTGGGGTGTTCAAACCCGGCGATCATCCGCAGCAGCGTGGTTTTGCCACAGCCCGATGGCCCCAAAAGGGTGAAGAACTCATTGTCCTGAATGTCGATACTGGCATCTGCCAACGCGACAACCTCGGGCGAGCCGGGGTAAACTTTGCGAAGGTTGCGCACACTGATTGCTGCGGTCACGTGAGTTTTCTCCCTGAGGTAGAAGTTCGTTGACTTCACCTTTTCTAAGCTATGGCTTGAGTGCGATCTTGCTTGTTGCCCCCGGCTTGATCTGAAACAAACCACCTGCATTGCGATGGTTTACCAAGCTTGAAGCACTGCACCGTACCAATTTGATCAAATGTTAGACCGCAAAATTTATTTCTGCAACGAGAGTCCGCGCCGAAGTCGAGATTTTGGGACAGGGCCTCTGTCCTGCCTGATTTTGATGCAACCGCAGCAACGGACAATGGCAAGAGCAGGATCAGCCTTCGGAAGCGGCCACAAAATCATTTCGACCTTGGGGCGGGCTGGTCAATCCTTTGTGGTCTGGTCCTGCTCTGTCAGATTGACCGCCATCTGCTCCAACCCCTCGCGCAGGGTCGCCATACTTTGCGGGCTCAGGCCCTTGGTCATTCGTGCCTCGTGGCGGTTCACTTCGACCTCGAGCAAGGATAACCTGCGCAGACCCTCGTCGGTCAGATAGACCCGCCGCACGCGCCGGTCTTCGGCTGCGGGCTTGCGGACCAGCCAGCCCTCGTGTGTCAGTGTTTCGATGATCGGAACCAGACTGGACCGATCGAGGAATATCGCTTCGGCCAGTCGGATTTGCGCGATGCCGGGGTTTGCAGCAATGATCTTGAGCATCCCGTAGTATCGCGGTGCGCTGCCAAAGTCTGTGATCACCTTCTCGAAGCGTTTATAGGCCAGAATCTGCAACTGCCGTATCCGAAACGACACCCGATCCTGCAAATCTTGCGGGATCAGGGCGGTGTCGGTTTCGGGCAGTGGGAACATATCAGTTCATGCTGCCCGGCAGGAACAGAACGATGGCCGGAAAGGCAATCAGCAAGAGCAACCGCAGAACATCGACCAACACAAAGGGCAGAACCCCCTTGAAGATCGTGGGCAGGCTGACACGTGTGGCGATCGAATTGATCACAAAGACGTTCATGCCGATGGGCGGCGTGATCAGGCCCAGTTCGACCGTCATGACGATGATGATGCCGAACCAGATCGGATCAAATCCCAGCTCGGTGATGACCGGAAAGACGATGGGCACCATCAGAATGATCATGGCCATCGCATCCAGAAAACAGCCCAGTACCAGAAACAGCAACATGATCAAAAGCAGCGTGCCATAGCGGCCCGCGCCCAAATCCAACAGGAATTGTGTCAGGTCCTGGGGCACCTGCGTGATCGCCAGAAAATATCCGAACAGCGTCGCACCGATCAGCACCACATAGATGGCAACCGATGTGCGCAGAGCTTCGACCAGGCAATCCAGCAGCTTGGCCAAATTCAGTCGTCGCCGCACGAACCCGATCAGCGCGGTCAGAAATGCGCCCGCCGCCGCTGCTTCGGTTGCGGTGACGATGCCAAAGTAGATCGACACAATCACGGCGATGAACAGCAGACCCACGGCCCAGACTCCGCGCAGCGATGCGAATGCATCGAGGAACGAGAATGTATCGCTGGCGGGCAGGGTGCGCGCGTACCAGATGCGCACGGTGGCCATATACATGAACACCGCCAGAATACCGGGCACGATGCCTGCAATAAACAAGGTGCCGATGTCCTGTTCGGTGATAAACCCGTAGATCGCCAGCACCACAGAGGGCGGGATCAGAATGCCCAAGGTGCCGCCTGCCGCGATGATACCGGTCGAGGCATCATCGGGATAGCCGGCCTTCTTCATTTCGGGATAGGCAATCTTGGTCATTGTGGCGGCTGTGGCCACCGATGAACCGCAAATCGCGGCAAAGCCTGCACAAGCGCCAACCGTCGCCAGCCCCAGACCGCCACGAAAGCCGCCCAGCCAAGCACGTCCCGTGCGAAACAGCTCGGATGACATGCCCGAGTTGGTCGCCAAAACCCCCATCAGGACAAAAAACGGTATCAGTGTCAGGTTGAAATCCGTGATGGTGCTGATCGGTGACTGTGCCAGCAGGTTCAGTGCAGGTTTCATGCCCACCACCGCGCCAAAGCCGCCAATACCCACCAACCCCATCGCCACCCCGATCGGCACACGTAGGATCATCAATGCAAACAAAACCACAAAGCCGCCGCCGGCCACCCATTCACCGCTCATTTTTGATCACTGTCCTGCAGAAGTGTTTCGTCAAAGGCGTCGAATTCGCCCAGATCACGGCCATCGCGCACAATAATCACCAGCCGCACTGCGGTGGTGAACAGCGCCGCCACCATCCCCAGCCAGATCGCTGCGAAAAACGGCCAGTGGGCCAGACGCAACTCCATCGTCACGTCGCCACCGCCCATCGCATCCATCACCCGTTCACCGATTTTCCATGTCAGCAGCGCGGTAAAGCCCAACAGCACAAGCCAGGCAAAGCCGTTGATCGCAATTTGCACCGGCTTGGGCACGGACAATGCCAGCAAATCAACCTTGATATGGGTGCCGTGAAATCCAAGACTGGCCAGCCCCCATGCAATCGCAATCCCCAGTACCAGCCGCGAGACGTCAAAAACATCCGGCACCGGACGGGCAAAGCCATAACGCCCGATGGCCGACACCACGATCAGCACCGTGACAAGGCCCAGCATGATGCCCGCAACCCGTTCGATATTTTGGATAATTTTGCCGACAATCCGGTTGCCGTCGCCACGCCGCTCGGTGGACATAAACCGCTTCCTTTCCACGGGTTCAGAGCCGCGCGGCACCTGTTGGGTGTGCCGCGCGGCCTGTTTTCAGGCGTGATCAGTAACGCGCGTCGTTCGCTTCAAGCGATTTGACGAACCCGTCAAAGATCGCATCAGCGTCGCCACCGGCAGCCGTAACGTTGTCGCGCCATTCGGCGATCAACGGTTCGGCTGCGGTGCGCCATGCAGCGACTTCTTCTTCGGTCGGCACGTTCAACGTCTGTTCGGAATCAGCGATCAGCTTTTCACGGGCGGCCATGTCATCGTCAAACCAGCCTTGGGCCACATTCGAAGACCACTCGGGCGTGCAATGGCTGTCGATCACAGCCTTGTCCGCATCAGACAGGCCCGCATAGCTGTCGGGGTTCATCAACAGAATCTGTGCCGACATATAAAACGGCATATCAAGATGCTGCTGGACTTCGTCGGTCAGTTTGAAGTCGTACATCGCACCCCACGGGAATGTCACAGCCTCGGCTGTGCCGCGCGACAGGGCCTCGCGAACTTCGGGTGCTGGCACCTGAACCGGTCCGCCGCCCAGCAGGCTGACGAAACGTGCCATCGTGGCGTGTGCAGGTCGGATGTTTTTGCCCTTGATGCCTTCGGGTGCGGTGATCTTGTCCTTGGAGTGCAGCGTGCCGGGGGCATGGGGATGCACAAAGCATACCTTTACATCCGGCATTTCCGCAGGGGCGCCAAATTCGGCGTACCATTCGTGGATCGCCTTGGCCCCGCGCACGGAATCGTCGACCAGAAACGGCACTTCGGTCAGGGCATAAATCGGAAAACGACCCGCAGTATAGCCGGGGTTGACCCATGCAAAATCGACGATGCCCTGCTTGACCATATCGTAATGGTCAGGTGCCTTGCCCAGTTGTTGTGCCGGAAAAACCTGAATGGCAATGCGCCCTTCCGAGGCCTCTTCGACGTCTTTGGCCCAAGGCGTGATACCTTTGGACGCGGGCGCGATGCCTTCGGGCACCCAATGCGACAAACGCAATGTGGTATCTTGTGCAAACAGTGTTGCGGGCGCGACAATGGCCAAAGCCGCAACGCGAGCGATATTTTTAAACTTCATGATAATCCTCCCTAACGAGACCTGTGATCCTCCCACGATCCCGAAATTGATGGATATCAAACATTCGTGCACAATCAAGTTTAATCGCGTGGATTTGGCGGGTTTCCATGCGATACGGTAAAACTCAGCAGGTAGATTAAGCGCCCGTTCACGCATTGACGTCATAACAGGTTTATAATGGCAATCGTGCCTGAAATCTGTCTGGGACTGCACGTTGCGGATGCTGAACACCTTGTGCCACTGCCTTGAGAAACCTTCCGGGCCCGCACCTTTGAGGGATGCTTCGGCATGAAAGAAACACGCATGCACATCACTCAAGGTCAACACGCGGCGTCGTGCGATCCCGATGTGGTGATCACCACGCTTCTCGGGTCTTGCGTGGCCTGCTGCCTGTGGGATCCCGACGCAAAGGTGGGCGGGATGAACCACATGCTGTTAACCGTGCGCGGCGATGCCAGCCTGAGCGACAATTTGATTGGCATCAACGCGATGGAAGTGTTGATCAACGAGTTGATCAAAGCCGGCGCCCGGCGGGAGTCGCTGCGCGGTAAAGCTTTTGGCGGTGCCCGCATGGTGAACGGTCTTTCAGACATCGGAGAGGCGAATGCCCAGTTCACGCTAGATTTTCTGGCGCGTGAGGGCATCACCTGCGACGGTCATTCTTTTGGCGGCACAAATGCCCGCAACATCCGGTTCTGGCCTGCAACAGGCCGCGTGCTGCAACGCATCTCGACCGATATTATTGACGAGCCACGGACAAGTGTTCAGACCCCACCCAAGGGCAATGATCTTGAGCTGTTCTAGCCGGAGTTGGGCGAAGGGGCCGTGCCAGCAAATGGGGCAAGGGTGATCCACGAGAAGTTCTGACGTTTGAAATACGAGTTTGGCGGCGAAGAACGCCACCGGACAGAGATTGTCAGCAGCTTGCTCGCGCATAGCATTTCGGCAGGTGTTTCAAAATGCCGGTTCAATCACATTATTCGTCCTGTTCTTAGGCGATCCAACCTTCTGAGGTCACCGCGTGACCTGAATGTGCCAGAGCACGCGCGCAGCTTGTATCGCATCGCCGCGCGCAAGTGCTCTTGCTGCATCATCGCAAGCGAAGGCTTCACTACGCAGGTGCAAGTTGCGCCCTGACGTCGCAGTTGCATTGCGCGTCTGATCAACCCGCATCTACGATCAAACAATGATGTCCGCGTTGACCGTACCAAAGCGGAAATCGAATGCTGAATTGCGGCTCTTACGGCCTCCTAAAACAGATCCAATGCCCCTGCAGTGCCGGTTTGACCGGCATTGCTCCCGTCGTTGTGGATCAACTGCCGAGTGCTTTCCAACCGCACCGAGTCGCACAAGCTGTCGTGCTGCTGATCCGGCTCGCGAAACTGTCTGACCAACTCGGAAATATCCATCAAGGACTGGTGCAAATAATCCAGCTTTTGCATGCCGGTCAGAAAATCCGCTTCGGTCATATCCAGATGCTTGAAATGCGCACCGATCAACAGTTCGACCTGCCGTACCTGGGCTGCAAGCTCGGCCAGATGCGCACCCGTGCGTGTGGTCAGCGGGGTCTTCGACATATCCGCATTCATAGCGGCCCCACCACGGTTTCAATGCACCGCCGCAAATCAATCGGTTCAAACGGTTTTTTCAGGTAATTGTTCATGCCCAGTTTACGGCCATGATCCATGATCTGTTGTTCAGCCCGTCCGGTGATCAAAATAAATCCGATCTTCTGTGTTTCGGGCTGGCTGCGCAAATGATGTAGAAACGTCAGACCATCCATATTGGGCATGTTGTAATCGGAAATCACCAGATGCACAGGCGTGCGTTGCAACTGTACCAACGCGGCGGCACCATCATCGGATGTATAGACGGTTTGAATGCCAAAACCGTCCAGCGCCTGTGTGATCAGGCCACGACTGGTGGACATATCATCTACGACCATGATCCGGATTTGATCACGAAGTGCCATTCAGTTTCCCCTGTCTCTTGAACGTATCTGGTAGGTTGGTGTCAAAGGTTGGAGATTTGTCATAAGCGGTGGGCCCGGACATACAAAACCCCAAGGCTTCGGGCGCGGGCACTCGTTCCGAGTGCCCAAGAAACAAAACGCCATCGGGGGCCAGAACCGAATGGAACCGCGGCCAAAGGGCGTCTTGTGTCGGACTGTCGAAGTAAATCACGACATTGCGGCAAAATATGGCGTCAAAGACATGGTTCATTGGCCAGGGCTTGAGCAGGTTCAATTCCTTGAACCGTATTAACTGGCGCAGCGCATCTGTCATTTTATGGGCAGGCTGTCCCGCATTGTCGACAGGCTGCAAGAACCGTTTGCGCAGATGATCGGGTATGCCCTGAAGCATCCTGTCGGGATAAACGGCGTCACGGGCAAAGGCGATCACTTTCGGGTCAACATCCGTGGCCAGAATCCGGAAATCCGCATCTTGCAGTGAAGGATCATGGTCCAGCAGATGCATGGCGATCGAAAACGCTTCCTGCCCGTTGGAACATCCCGCAGACCAGATGCGGAATCGTCCGCCTGCTTTCAGCTTTACCTGCGCCCGTGGCAGGATCTTGTCGCCTAGAATGTCGAAGTGATGCGGTTCGCGAAAGAACTGCGACACGTTTGTCGTCAGCGCCGAAATCATCATGCGCCGCTCATCGGTGCCAGCGTCCGAGCGGATCAACGCCAGATAACCTTCAAATGTGGCGGTCTTTGTCTCGCGCAGCCGGTGGCGCAGGCGCGATTGCACCATGCGCACCTTCTCGGGGGCAAGGATCAGGCCCGCCTCGTGGTAAGACACCTGATGCAAGGCCTCGAGCGTCGCCAGCGACAGCTCGGCTTCAAGGTCTTGGCGGACATCTGTCATGCGGCATCACTTTGAGGTGCAGGTACAATTTCGGACAGTTCAAGCACGCGGATCATCCGATCGTCCAGCAAAGTCAGCGCCTTGATAATGCCCCCGCCACCGGTCGAGGCCGAATCCGGCGGTGGCTGCAGATCGTTAGAAGTAAGCGCAATGATGTCCGACACAGCATCGACCAGCAGGCCGGTCATCGTCTCTTCGAATTTCACCACGATAATCACGTTGCGATCGGTATGCTCGCGGGGCGGCAGCCCCAACCGTTCAGCCAGATCCATCACCGGCAAAACCGTGCCGCGCAGGTTGATCACACCCTTCATATAGCTGGGTGCATGGGGCAGTGGCGTGGTGCGGGTCCAGCCGCGAATTTCGCGGACGCACATGATATCGAGCGAATATTCCTGATCACTCAATCGGAAGGTCAGAAGCTCTACGGGGGTGCTGGGGGGGATGTCATTCATGGCGTCATTTCCATCAATTTGGGAGAGAGGGCCGAGGTGTTGCTCTGGGCCTGTGCGATGATGTCTGCAGGATCAAGGATCAGGGCAATCTGCCCGTCACCAAGGATTGTCGCAGCGGCAATTCCGGGCGCGCGATAAAAGCTTTCGTCGAGCCCCTTAATAACAACCTGACGCTGGTCCTGAATCTGGTCGACGATCAGGGCGGCCCGGCTGCCTGCCTCGTCAGCAATCAGCAGAACGACAGAGTCCAGATAACTGTCTTGCGCCTTGCGGTATCCCAATTCGACCCCAAGATCGAACAATGAGACAAATTCGCCGCGCACCCGGACCACGTTCAGACCGGGGCGGGTTTGTTCAAGATTGTCGTGGTCAATGGTCAGTGTTTCGATCACCAGATTAAGCGGCAAGACCATCGTTTCACCCGCCACATGCACAACCATCCCGTCCAGCACGGCAAGCGTCAGCGGCAGCGAAATCGAGAAGGTCGTGCCGCTGCCCGGCGTGGACGTGATGGTGATCCGCCCGCCCAGTGATTGGATGGCATTGCGCACAACATCCATTCCAACGCCACGTCCGGACAGGTCCGAGACCTCGGAGGCCGTCGAAAACCCCGGCAAAAACAGAAGGTTGTCGATTTCCATGTCGGACAGCACAGCATCTTGGGCGATCAGACCCTTGATCGTCGCGATCTGCTGGACTTTGTGCCGGTTTATGCCGCCGCCGTCGTCGGAGACCTCGATGATCACGCGGCCCGAGCGGTGGGCGGCGGTCAGTTTAACGGTGCCCTGTTCCGGCTTGCCTGCGGCGATGCGATCCTGCGTGGCTTCCAGACCGTGATCAACGGCATTGCGGATCATATGGGTCAGCGGGTCGGACAAGCGTTCGATGACAGTTTTGTCGACCTCGGTTGTGTCGCCTTCGGTGACAAGACGCACGTCCTTGTGCACCGCTGCGGAACATTCACGCACGATGCGCGACATACGTTGAAACAGTGATTTGACGGGCTGGGCGCGGATCATCATCACGCTGTCCTGAATGTCGCGGGTCAGGCGCTGGAATTCTTCAAGCCCGTTCATCGCGTCTGAATGGGGCGACAGGCCGGAAGATTCGAGGCTTTGTGACAACATCGCCTGATTGATGACCAATTCGCCCACAAGGTTCACCAGACGCTCAATCCGATCCAGATCGACGCGCACGACGGCTTTGGCAGCGGGCGGTTGTATTGTCTTGGCCTTGGCGGCGGGAGACGGCGGGGCGCTGACCGGGGCGGACTCGGCCGGTTCGGGTTTGGCGGCAAAGGACGGGACCAGATCGGGCAGGGGCGGCAGATCAGGCAAGGCTGTGCTTGCCGGGACCGCTTGCGTAGCTTGTGGGCTTTCAACCGTCAAGTCGCACAGACCTTCGACAAATTCGAAGACCGAGGCAATTTCATCCTCAGTCACGTCCGCTGTCAGGACGATGGTCCATTCCAGATAGGCCGCTTCGGGCGCGCACTCTGTCAGTCGGGGCACCTTGTCGGTCACGCAGATAATCTCGCAGGGGCCAAGATCTGTCAGCGCGCGCAGGATCATAAAAGGCTCGTTGCCCGTTTCATAAAGCTCGGCGTGCGGGACAAAATGTATTGTGAACTGTCCGGCTCTGGCGGATGGCAACGGTGGCAGGTCTGGCAGGCACAGATCAAGTGCGAGGCCCATCGGTTGAAAGTCGATCTCCGCTTCGTCTTCTTCTTCCACGCCCTTGTTGCCCAGCAGCGCATCCAATTCGGTCAGGATCGCATTGCCCTCAGCTTCGGGCAGCACGCCGCCATCGCGCGACTCCCGCACCAGATCCGATAGGTGATCGGCGGCGCGAAAGAACAGTTTAATCGCGTCACCATCGGCCACCAGCGTGTTGCTGCGCACACCGTCCAGCACCGTTTCGTAGCGATGCGCAAAGCGCACCAACCCTTCAAGCCCAAAGGCACCTGCACCCCCCTTGATCGAATGGACCGCGCGGAAAACAACGTTGATGGTTTCAAGATCGTCGCCGTTGTCGGCCATAGTTTGCAGACCGTCCTGCAATGCCTCTAGCAGCTCTTCGCATTCGATAAAGAAAGAGGCCCTGATTTCGGCCATCGGGTCGGGTTGGGACATCTTTTGGTTCTCCTATCCAGCGACCATTTGCAGGGCTTTGATCAGCTTGGCCGGATCAAAGGGTTTAACGATCCAGCCTGTGGCCCCTGCATTGCGCGCCCGCGCCTTCAGTTCGGGTGCGGCTTCGGTCGTAAGCACCAGAATGGGCGTGGCGCGGTGTTTGGCCTGTCCGCGTACCGCGTCGATAAAGCCGAAACCGTCCATGCGAGGCATGTTGATGTCGGTGATGATCGCGTCGGGCGCGATGCCGTTCAGTACCTCGACACCGTGAATCCCGTCGTCGGCGGTGGTCACGGTAAAACCCGCAGGCTCCAGCGCCAGCCGGATCATGTCGCGCATGGTGCGGCTGTCATCAACGGCGAGAATATTCAGGCTCATCTGGCGACCTCGCAGATTTTTTCCGGTGTCATGCCCATGCAGTGAAGCTGGGCCAGCGCCTTGTCGGACACATTGACCATTTGCAGCCGGTTGCCCGCAGTTTTGGCCGCCGCAAGGACCATTTGCAGGCCCAATGCGCCAAAATGGCCAACGTGCGCGGCATCAAGCACCAGCGTGTCACCGTCGGGCCGCGATTTCAGATTGGCCAGAACAGCGGGCACGCTGGACAGGTCCAGCCTTGGCGGCAGGATGATGGGTTCAGCCATGCGGCAGTCCTTTCTTGGGGGGAGGGTCGCAAATTCACAGTCTCGACAAGCCTCGTCAGCGGTTGCGGCCTGTCTAGCGGACGCAGCGTTAAGAACCGGTTACGGAATGTGGGGGATTTATGCCTGACGGGGCATCCGCCGTGGCAATGCACCGTGTCTGAACAGGCAACACCAAAAAAAACCCGGTGCGCAGGGCACACCGGGACTATATCTGGACTATTTAAGAAAACTTAGCCGCGGCGGCGGCGGCCACCTGTGCGGCCTTCGCGGCCACGGCCTTCTTGACCGACTTTGGGCGCCACTTTGTTAAAGCGGATCCAGTCGGTGCCATGCGGGTCGTTGTTGGTCAGGAAGTTGGCGGCACGGATGGCCTCCATTTCCTTGCCCGCGCGGGGCAGGGTGGACCCAAGCCCGAACATCTGCACAAAGGTCTCGTCGTCCATGTCTTCGGGCAGAATGATGCCCGAGGCCGCCACCTCGGCGCGCTTTTCCGCGATGCGCACAGGCCCGATGGGCAGGGCGATCGGGTTCATGATCGCACTTGTCATACCTGCGGCCATTGCCATCGGCAAAAACGCATTGTTGATGCCGTGACGGTTGGGCAAGCCAAAGCTGATGTTGGATGCCCCGCAAGTAGTGTTCACCCCAAGCTCTTCGCGCAGACGACGCACAAGGGTAAAGACCTGCAAACCCGCTGTAGCCATCGCACCAATGGGCATGACCAGCGGATCGACAACGATATCATAGGCCGGAATGCCAAAATCGGCCGCACGTTGCACGATCTTTTTGGCAACTTCGAAACGCACATCGGGGTCTTCGGAAATGCCGGTGTCGTCATTAGAAATGGCCACCACAGGCACGTTGTATTTCTTGACCAGCGGCAGCACCAATTCCAAACGCTCTTCCTCGCCGGTGACCGAATTCAGCAGCGGGCGGCCTTCGGCGGCGGCCAGACCCTGTTCCAGCGCGCCGGGAACCGAGCTGTCGATGCACAGGGGCACGTCGACAATGGCCTGCACCCGTTCCACCAATGCTTTCATCAGCATCGGTTCGACAAAGTTGTTGTCCGCATAGCGGGGGTCTTCGGCCATCTTGTTCGAGAACACAGCGCCCGAGTTTACGTCAAGAATGGTGGCACCGGCAGCCACCTGCGCCAGCGCGTCGGCCTCGACGCGGCTGAAATCATCGCGCTCCAGTTCTTCGGCCAGGATCTTGCGGCCGGTGGGGTTGATGCGTTCACCGATCACGCAGAACGGTTGGTCAAAGCCGATGATCGCGGTCTTGGTTTTGGATTCAACGATGGTGCGTGTCATGGGTGTCGGTCCTTCAGGCGTTGGCCGGTTGGGCAGCAGCGCCGCCGTTTTCAATGGCCCAATGGGCGTTGGTTTTGATACCGCCCAGCGGGAAGAAGTGTACGTTTGTCACGTTAAAGTCGGGATTGGCAGCCTTGTGCGCCGCCAGTTCCGAAATGACGTCCGCAGGCTCAAAGGGCAGCAGCAGCTTGGTCACGTCCTTGGCGCGGCGTTGCAGCACGCGCAAAGATGCGCCCACACCGCAAGCGACGGCAAATTTGATCATGGTTTGCAGCTTGGCAGGGCCAGCGATCCCTATGTGGATGGGCAGGTCGATTCCTGCGGCCTTGATGGTGTCGGCCCACTCGATGATCGGCTGCGCCTCGAAGGCGAACTGGGTGGCCAGTGCCATTTGCGCATCGGTTCGGTTCGAAAAATCCTGTTTCCAGCGCAGCGCATCGGCCACGTTGATGCCACGGCCATCGGGGTCGATGTCCTTGTTGCCCTCGGGGTGGCCGGCAACGTGCAAGCGCACGAACCCCGCCTTGTCAAAGGCACCGGTTTCCAGCAACTGCATCGAACTGTCAAAATCGCCGTGCGGCGTGGTCACGCCACCTGCCAGCAGCAGAGCCTGTTTCACGTCCGCCTCGCCCTGATAGCGGGCAATCCAGTCGTCCAGCATGGCACCGTTATGGATGATGCGCGCAGGAAAGTGCGGCATAACCGGAAAACCGTCCGCATTCAGACGTTTCGCCGTGGCAACCATATCCTCAATCGGGGTGCCCTCGATGTGGGCGATGTAGACGCGGGTACCTGCAGGCAACAGATCGCGGAAATTCTCGACCTTTTCGGCGGTGCGCGGCATCACTTCGATCGAATAGCCCTGCAGGAAGCTTTCGACTTCGGCAGAGATGCGGCCCGCAACCGGACCCTCGGAGGATTTTTTAAAGTTTAGAAGTGCCATGACGGGAAACCCTTTGAACAGGCGGTGGCGGGGCTCAGGCCCAACCTTCGTTGTCGATCAGCGCCTTAATCCGCGCGGTGTCGTATTCGGTGTCGAGGCGGGTGGCCTCGGCTTCGGCAATCTGGACGGGGTCGCCTTCGATATTGTGGGCCACGGCCTTGCGCCACTCGGCCAGATAGGCATCGGCGTCGCGGGCATTTACCTTCATCGCGGCGCGGTCGATGGCCTGTTCGAACCGTTCGGGCAACTGTCGCTTGGAACCGCTGCGGCCTTTGCCCACGATCACCTGCGCAGGAATGTCTCTCCAGTATACGATTGTCACATCAGGCATCTCTGATTCCTCTTGCACGATTTTGCCCTGTCTAAGGCACGCGGTCAGATCGCCGGTGGCGTTTTTCGACGCAAAGCACTCTTTCCGCGACCCTTTGCACAGCGACGCACGAATGGACAGCAAGCGGCATCACCACTGGCAGGGCGTTTACGCCCTCGCAGACCGCTTGAGAGGCCTTTGCCACTGAAAGGTGGCCTTGCGCGGGGTGCGTCAAAAGCCTATCGTTTATTCAACTCGTTATGAAAGGCGCATACAATGGCGCCAAAGCGTCCCAAAGGTGCGGGCGCGCTCGAACAACCGGCTCTGAGCCCCGTGCCTCAGTCCGGATCACGTGAGCTTTATGCCGCGCTCGATCTGGGCACGAACAGTTGTCGTATGCTGATTGCCCAACCCAAGGGAACGGGCTTTCATGTGATCGACAGTTTCTCCAAATCCGTCCAGCTGGGTGCGGGTCTGGAACGAACCGGGCGTTTGTCGCGCGGATCAATGGCGCGCACCATTCAGGCGTTGCGCATCTGCCAGCAAAAGCTGCGCCAGCACAAGGTGCGGCGTATGAAACTGGTCGCAACCGAAGCCTGTCGGCGCGCGGTAAATGCGCAGGAATTCATCCAGCGGGTCCATCGTGAGACCGGATTGCGGCTGGACATCATCCAGCCCGAGGAAGAAGCGCGGCTGGCCGTGATCTCTTGCGCCCCTCTGGTCAATCGCAAGACCCAGAACCTGTTGGTGGTGGACATCGGGGGCGGGTCGACCGAGTTGGTGTGGATCGACATTTCCAAGGTACCCAAGAACGATCGCCCGCAGGCGATCATGCGGCTGCACAGCGGTTTCAACACGGCGGCCGTCAAAAACGTACCACAGGCTCGCGTGGTTGACTGGATCAGCGTGCCATTGGGCGTGGCCACATTGCGCGACCAGTTCAACGATGTCGAAGACGACGCCGCGCGCTTTGCGCTGATGAGCTGGTTTTTTGAAGAGAACCTTGCGGATTTTGCACCCTACCATGACACCAAAGTACACGAGAAATTCCAGATCGTCGGCACCTCTGGCACCGTGACCACGGTTGCGGCGTCGCATCTGGGGCTGAAACGCTATGATCGCACGCGGGTGGACGGGTTGCGCATGTCATCCGAGCAGATCGACAAGGTGATCCGGAGCTATCTGGACATGGGGCCGGGGGGGCGTCGGGCCGATCCGCGTATCGGGCAGGACCGGCAGGCGCTGATCATGTCGGGGGCCGCGATCTTGCAGGCGTTGATGCGCTGCTGGCCCACCGACCGGCTGAGCGTGGCCGACCGTGGCCTGCGCGAGGGGCTGCTTTATGCGCAAATGAGTGCGGATGGCGTGCTGGGCGACGGGGTGCTTTAGGGGATTGTATACCCCGTGTTCTACGGACTCTATCCAAGGATTATTTGAACCGCAGAACAGGGATCGTGTACCATCGCTTGAAGCGGTGCGCCCAAGCGCGTATCTGGTCGGCAACGAAAGGCGGATTTCCGTGGCAAAAACACCTGATGGCAAGAATACCTCTGGACGCGGACAGCGCGAACTGACCGTCAAGGTCAAGACCGCGCGCGGGCGCACCACCAGCTCGACCCGTTGGTTGCAGCGCCAGTTGAACGACCCTTATGTCAAACGCGCGCAGGCCGAGGGCTATCGCGGGCGGGCGGCGTTCAAGATCATGGAACTGGACGACAAGTACCGCTTTCTGGTGCCCGGCGCGCGCGTGGTCGATCTGGGGGCTGCTCCGGGCGGGTGGTGTCAGGTTGCGGTAAAGCGCGTCAATGCGCTGAATGAACGGTCAGGCAAATCCGTAGGCACCATTCTGGGCGTTGATCTGCAAGAGATGGACCCGATCGCGGGCTGCGAATTGCATGTTCTTGATTTCATGGAAGACGATGCCGATCTGGTGGTCAAGGAATGGCTGGGCGGCAAGGCAGACGTGGTGATGTCGGATATGGCGGCATCCAGTTCCGGCCACAAACAGACCGATCACCTGCGCATCATTGCGCTGTGCGAAGCGGCGGCCTATTTCGCCTTTGACGTGCTGGAAGTAGGCGGCACATTTGTCGCCAAGGTTCTGGCAGGCGGTGCCGAAGGTGATCTGCAAAAGCTGCTGAAACAACGCTTTGACAAGGTCGCCAACATCAAGCCACCTGCATCGCGCGCTGACAGTTCCGAAAAATTCGTGGTCGCCACCGGTTTTCGCGGCTGATCCGGACGCGGCCACACGAAATCTTAAGTGGTGGATGGTCTGATGGCTGCGATCCCCTGACGGGGCACGGGCCGCAAAGGACACATGCCATGTTCAAACCGCTTTCAGACCCGACGCTGGCCAGTTGGTCGGGTCAGCCTGCGCTAAGTGCACGGCACAACGCTGCAATGGCACGATTTGCCCGGCGGATACTGACAAGGCGTCTGATTTGCCATAATGTGATCGCGGCGGTGCAAATCTGCAATCAGGGTGGCACATGGGCCAACCTGCCGCAGCCGCCCCAAGACAGCGCAACACCGCGTATATACGCCTGCTGAAAAAGCTGCGTTCGGTGCTGGCTGGCACGCGCGCACGGATCGTGGGGTTAAGCGTGTTGGACCAGAACGGGCAGATCGTGGGCACGGCGCGGAAGGCACCCGATGATGTGGCCCATCACGCCCATATCTCGCTGAGTTTGACAGATCCGGTTAGCGGCACTGTGATCGGGGCCGCGGTTTTTGAACTGGATGCGGCGCAGCTCTGATCAGTCGGGGCGCGCAAAAGACCTTTGGGCCATAGATTTGATCTGCTCGGCCTCATCGGCGCTGATTTTCCGGATCGCAAACCCTTTGACGCGGGCGACCGTCGTATCGGCGCGATTTTTCTGACGCAACAGTTCGAACAACCGCATGTGCCGTGGTTCTATGGTCTGGGTCATATATGACATGGGCCGTTTCCTTGTGACACGCCGAGCCTATGCAGCGCGATTGCAACCGTTTGTGCGCGAGATTTGCGGCACCGGCGCGGCATGAAGCGGACATCAATGGGGAAATCACGATAAATTCTAAAGATATTTCTGGTGGATCAGGGTCGTGGCTAACGCGGGATTAAGGCAGTGCGTCTAGGCCCAATGGGTCACATTTTCCAACAGGAGACTTCCGATGATCAAACATTTGACAATCGCCGCCTTTGCTCTTGGCATGTTCACCGCCCCGCTGGCCGCCGCCGAGCCCGCAGATGCAATGACGCAATATGTCACCGAAAAAGTGGTGGCATGGCTGCAAACTGATGATGTTGTTGCGGCGATTACCGCCAAGAACGCGCAGACAGGCGCCCTGACCGTGCAAGAGGTCGACGATCTAGACAGGGACTGGCGCGCGCAAGTAGGGCAGGCAGACAAGCCGCTGATTTTGTCGGTGCTCGACACGCCTTTGTCGGCATCCCTGGCTGATCACGTCGCAGGCTCGGGGGGCATGATCACCGAGATTTTCGTAATGGACTCCCAAGGGCTGAATGTCGCGGCCAGCGCGGTCACCTCGGATTACTGGCAGGGCGACGAGGCCAAGTTCCAGCAAACCTTTGACGTGGGACCCGGCGCGGTACATGTCAGCGAGGTCGAGCTTGATGAAAGCACGCAAACCTATCAGGCGCAGGTATCGGTCAGCCTGACCGACCCGGCGACAGGGGCGCTGATCGGGGCCGTGACATTTGGGTTGAACGCGCAGGCATTTTTCTAGGGATCATTGCGTGCCCTCACGCATGTCAAAGGCCTGTGCCGTGGTATAAAACGCCTCGATGATCGGGTTGCGCGTTTCTTTCAGGCTGAACACCGTCTCGTGCGTGGCGAGGCCGCGCATCTCGACGATCGGCAACCGTGCAACCCCGTCGGTGCGGCTGGTGCTGGCGCGCCACATAAAACCGACGCCCAGTCCATTCACCACCGCCTCGTAAAGCCCGTCGCGTGCATCAAGCGTCAAAAAGGGCTGTGGCGTCAGATTGGCGCGGGCAAACATGCGCTCTACAGCCCGCTGGGTTGACGATCCAGAGGCGCGAAAGATCAGGTGTTCGCGCGAAAGCTCTTCCACCGTGACTTCGGTTGCCTGCGCCAGCGGGTGGCCTGCGGGGGCAATGGCAATGACCTCGGAATAGGCCAGTTGTTCGCGCCGGAACCGCGGATCGTTCGGCACATCGGGTAAAACCCCGATGTCGCACTCGTGGGTCAGCACTGCACGGGCAATCTTTTGATGCGAGCCGGTTTCGACATCCAGTGTCACGCCCGGATAGGCGCGGTGAAAGGCGGCGATCACTGCCATTCCCGGCATTGCATTGCCCAGACCGATGGCAATCCGTCCTTCGCGCAGGGATGACCGGCTGCGCAGCAACCGTTCGGCCACGTCGCGGGCCTCGGCGGCGCGTTCGGCCAGATCGCACAGCTTCAGACACAACGTTGTCGGAACCAGCTGACCTGATTCCCGCATGAACAGCCGCACCCCGAATTCCGCCTCCAATGCGCGCACTTGCCCCGAAACATTGGGCTGCGTGACACCCAACAGACGGGCTGCCCCGGCGTAAGAGCCGCCCTCGGCCACGGCGCGGATGGCGTTCAAACGGGAAGTGCTGATTGTCATTTCCGGAGAATCCAAATGGCGGCTTTGCTTTACCCATAGTCTAGGTTTGCTTTGTTACAGGAACATCACACTGCACCGTCATGTGTCGCGGCAGAAGCGGGGCCAACGCCCTGCACATGCCGGGAGACAGCCCCTTGGACGTTGCGTCGAACCTTATTTCTCTGGCCCAAAGCCACTCCAAGCTCGACGCACGTGTCGTCGCGCAGGCGAAACTGGTTCTATGTGACCTCGACGGTTGCCTGATCGCAGAAGGGCGCGCCTTTGCCGATACGGCGGATTTTGTCGCGGGCTGCGGCGCGCGGCTGTGGATCGTCTCGAATGCCTCAGACACCACGGCTGCGGACATGTCGTTGCGTCTGGCAAACCTTGGCATCCACGTCCCCGCCGAGCGTATCCTGCTGGCCGGTGAAATCATGCTGGATTACGTGGCCAACGTCGAACAGATCCGCCACATGCGCCTGTTTGCACCCGCCGCGCTGATCGAAAGCGCCAAAGCATTGGGGGTCGACCCCGCTGCGGAGGTCCCCCAAGCGGTCCTGCTGTGCCGTGACCCCGCTGTGACCGTCGACACTTTGGGCCAAATTCTGGCGCTGGTCGGGCAGGGCGCGCCGCTGTGGGTGGCCAACGAAGACCTGTCACATCCCGGTCATGATACCCAGCCCGTGGCTGAAACCGGTGCCTTGCTGGCTGCGTTGCGCGCGATCCGGCCCGCGTTGGTCTGGCGCAGTCTGGGCAAGCCCGATCCGACGATGCTGACAATGGCGCTGGCACGCAGCGGTCTGGGCGCGGCCGATGCAATCTTTGTGGGCGACAACGCCCTGACCGACGGGCGCGCCGCGGCCGCCCTTGGCATGTCCTTCATTCATATCCAAAGGAGCATCTCGCGATGATCCCGTATCTTGTACGTATTGCGGTCAAATCCGTAATAACATTGTTCGCGATCGCAACGGTCACGTTCATCGCCACCCGCCTGTCTGGTAACCCTATCGACACCTTTCTGGGCGACGGGCTGACGGAGGAGGGGCGCGCCGAATTGATCCGGTATTTCCAGCTCGATTCCTCGCTCTGGCAACAATACCTTGCCTTTTTACGCGGTGCGGTCTCGGGCGAGTTTGGCCTGAGTTTCGTCGATCGCCGCCCCGTCACAGACGTGGTGACCAGCCGACTTTGGGCCTCGGGCCAGTTGTTGCTCAGCTCGGTGGCCTTGACCCTTGCGGTGTCAATCCCGCTGGGTGTGCTGGGCGCGATTTACCGCAAAAGCTGGATCGGTTCTGCGGTGATGATGGTGGCCTTTGCCGGATATGCGGTGCCTTCCTTTATTTTGGCCATCGTGATGATTTTGATCTTTTCCTATTGGCTGAACTGGCTGCCCGTGGTGGGCAACGGCAGTTTTGCCCACTTCATCATGCCGACCCTCGCCATGTCGGGGGTGCTGGTCGCGGCGCTGACACGCTTTACCCGCAATGCCATGCTGGATGTGCTGGGGCAGGATTTTATCCGCACTGCCCGCGCCAAGGGTCTAAGCGAGGCGCGCGTGGTGCTGCGCCACGGTCTGGGCAATGCCGGCGTCACTGTGATCTCGGTAATCGGGCTGCAAGTGGCGGGACTGGCTGCGGCGGGCAGCGTGGTCGTCGAAAGCATCTTTTCTTGGCCGGGAATCGGACAGCTTTTGGTGAACGCAGCCCTCGTACGTGATTATCCGGTACTGCAATTCGGCGTGATCACCGTCGCCGTGGCCGTCGTCGCCATCAACGCCATCACTGACGTGTCCTATGCGCTGGCCGATCCGCGCATCCGACTTGCCCGCAACTGAGGAGACAGAGCATGACATCCCTCGCAGATCCCGCCATCGTGCCGCGCGCCCAACGGGGCACGACGAACTTTATCCAGAAAATCGCCATCGGGATTGCCGTGGTGCTGTTCGCGCTGGCCATGTTGGCCCCTTGGATCGTGCCGTTTGGCCCTCTGGATCAAAGCCTGCTCAGCCGGTTGCGCCCCCCCTTGGGCTTTGAGCGGTTCGCGATTGGCCACTACGCAGGCACCGATGAGCTGGGCCGCGATGTGCTGTCGCGCGCTTTGCACGGAATGCGACTGACCCTGGTGCTGGCCTTTGCCGGGGCCATGATCGGTCTTGCGATTGGCGGCACGCTGGGATTGGTCGCAGGGCTGCGGCGCGGCTGGGTCGAGGATGTGATCATGTCGCTGGTCGATATGCAGATCGCCATTCCCTTCACGCTTGTGGCGTTGCTGATCCTATCGCTTATGGGGTCGAACCTGACCGTTCTGGTGCTGGTTCTGGGCATCGCCGGATGGGAACAATACGCCCGCATCGTGCGCGCCGAAGTGCGCCGCCTGTCGTCGCTGCCCTTTATCGAGGCGGCTTGGACCGCCGGGGCAGGGTCCGTCTATATCGCATGGCGCCATGTGCTGCCCAATCTGGTCGCGCCGCTGGTGGTGCAGTTCACGCTGGCGCTGTCCAATATCGTGATCCTTGAAAGCACGCTCAGCTTTCTGGGGCTGGGTGTGCAGCCGCCACACCCCTCACTTGGTTCGATGGTGGGGCTGGGACGCGACTATATGCCGACCGCGCCGTGGATCGTGCTGGTGCCTGCCGCGCTGATCGTGGCGCTGACCTTTTCCGTGCAGATCCTTGGTGACTGGCTGCGTGACCGCGCCGATGTCCGTCTGCGCGACCGATAACAATCCAAAGAGCCGCAGCAAGCGGCCCAATCAAACCTGAACGAAACGTTGAAACCAAACACCGGAGAACATGATGTTCCGACTGATGCTGACCACCGCCCTTGCTGTGCTGCCGCTTGCTGTCACTGCACAGGAAATCACAGTGGGTGCCGCCAACATGGCCCCCTATCTTGATCCGGGCCGCGACCATTCGAACGTGGGGTCGCAGTTCTATTACAACAGCTTTGACACGCTGATCGACCGTGACCACGCCAAGCTGGAACCCGAATGGGTGCCCGCACTTGCCACGTCATGGGAACTGGTCTCGCCCACCGTGATGGAGTTGAAACTGCGCGAGGGCGTCAAGTTTCACAACGGTGACCCGATGACCGCCGACGATGTGATCTTCTCGCTGAACCGGATGATGCAGGCCACGTTCCCGCCCTATGTGGTGCGCGCCAAGGACCGTCTGGCCAACTTTCCCAATGCCGAAAAAGTGGACGAGACCACGATCCGCATCAATGCCAACCGCGAAGAGCCGCTGTGGGAAACGCTGATTTCACTGCAACAGGTCATGATCATCCCCGAAGCCTATACCAAGGCGCTGACAGGTGATCCGGACGTGGCCGAAGACAGTGATTTCGAGGCTTTCGCACTCGCACCTGTCGGCACCGGACCCTATAAAATCGAAAGCTTCCAGCCGGGCGAAAAACTGGTCTGGACCCGCTTTGACGAGTTTTGGGGCGAAAAGGCACCGCTGGAACGTGTGAACGTCGTGCAAATCTCGGAAACCGCCAGCCGCGTCACCGCCCTGAAAACAGGCGAGGCCGACATCATCACCAATATCGCACCCGACCAGCTGTCGCTGATCGACAATGACCCCGCGCTGAAAACAGCGGGTTCGGCCACTGCACTGTTCCATGTGATGATCATGAACCAGAACCACCCCAAGCTGGAAGATCCGCGCATCCGTCAGGCAATGAGCCTTGCCATTGATCGCGACGCGCTGAACGAAGCCCTGTGGCTGGGCAAGGCGATCGTGCCGTCGACGCATACAATGGCTGAAATGGGCGCCTTGCATCAGCCCGATCTGGTGACGTTCGAATACGACCCCGCACGGGCCAAGGCATTGCTGGAAGAGGCCGGCTATGACGGGTTCGAAATCACCTATGACACCGCGCCCAGCTATTACACCAACGGAGTGCTGGCAGCACAGGCGATCATGGAAATGTGGGCTGCGGTCGGCATCAACGGCAAGATCGTCGTCGGTGACAAATGGACCGGAAACGCACCTGAACTGATGGCGCGCAATTGGTCGAACCCTATGTATTTCGCTGATCCCTTTGGTTCGTTCGGCGTGATGTGGGCCCCTGATGGTCCGTCGCAAAGCGAAGGCCGTTTCAACACTGACGCGGATTACGCCGAGAAATGGGAACGCTTCCGGTTCTCGACCGACGTCGCGGAGCGCAAGGCGGCCTATGCCGAGCTGATGGAACGGGTGAAAGAAAATCCGGCCGTTCTGCCGCTTTATCGTCCGTTTGAAAGCTGGGGGATGAAAACCTCGATCAACTGGGCGCCAATGCCCGGTCACATTCCTTACGTTCTCGATTTCCGCGCGGGCAGCATCACGCTGGCCGGTAGCTGATCCAATCAGGGCCGGGTGATGCACCCGGCCCACACCCCAAAGGAGCGCAATCCATGACACGGATCGCCATCGTCACCGACATTCACCACGGCGCGCCATCCCATACCAAACGGGGCGACACCGCACTGGACCTGCTGGGCCAGTTTGCCGGTTGGGCCAATACACAAAAGCCCGATCTGGTTTTGGATTTAGGCGACCGGATTTCTGACATCGACACCCAGACCGACATGCGGCTGGAACGCGAAGTGGCAGAAGTGTTCGCGCAGATTGACGCGCCGGTGCAACATATCTGCGGCAACCACGACCGCGACCATCTGAGCGTGGCCGAAAACGAACAGATTCTGGGGACCGCACTGGGCCATGAGGTGATCGACCTTGGCGATTGGCAGTTGTTGCTGTGGCGTGCCGATGCCAAGATTCACCGCGACACGCCGCGCGTGGGCTTTGATCTGCCCGAACCGGATTTGCTGTGGCTGTCTCACACCCTGCAACGTGCCGAAAAGCCGACATTGGTCGCCAGTCACGTGCCCTGCTCGGGTCACAGCCAGACCGGCAACTATTACTTCCAGCGCAACGCCAGCCTGTCGACCTATCCGCAGGCCGACCGTGTGCGCGACGTGCTGGCACAGGCCCGCGTACCATTGGCCTGTATCGCGGGGCATGTGCATTGGAACACCGTGACCACCGTGAACGGCACCCCACACATCACGCAGCAAAGCCTGACCGAAAGCTTTACCACCGCAGGTGAACCCGCCCGTGCTTGGGGGATGCTGGAGCTGGGCGATACAATCCATTGGCAGGTGTTCGGGGATGACCCGTTCGAGGCGCGCCTGACCCCGACGAACCAGCGCTGGACGGCGCCGCTGGCACCCTTTGTCTCAAAGCTTGCTGCGGAATGAAACTGATGCCCCCCAATCCGCCCGTCATGTCGGTTCGCGACCTGCGCGTTGCATTCGGTGCAACCGAGGCAGTCCACGGTCTGTCTTTTGATATCCACCGTGGCGAAACGCTGGCGCTGGTCGGTGAAAGCGGCTCTGGCAAAAGTGCCACGGCGCTGTCGATCCTGCGTCTGATCGAACGCGAGGGCGGGCAGATCACGGGGGGCACAATCCGGCTGGGCGGGACACGTCCCGCCAACATTACATCGTTGCGGGCGTCCGAACTGCGCGCCTTGCGCGGTGACCGCGTGGCGATGGTGTTTCAAGAGCCGATGACATCGCTCAATCCGGTGATGACCATCGGCGCGCAGATTTGCGAAACACTTAGCCTGCATCGCGGCCTGCACGGTGCCGCCGCCCGAGAAGCAGCACGCGCCGCACTGGAACGGGTAAAAGTGCCCGAGCCTGCGCAGCGTCTGAATCAATACCCGCATGAATTGTCCGGTGGCCTGCGTCAGCGTGTAATGATTGCAATGGCCCTAACCTGCGAACCCGAAGTGCTGATCGCGGACGAACCCACAACCGCGCTGGACGTGACGACCCAAGCCGAAATCCTGCGCTTGATCGCGTCGCTGCAACGCGAGATGGGCATGGCGGTGTTGTTCATCACCCACGACCTTGGCGTCGTTTCGGAAATCGCTGATCGCGTTGTGGTGTTGAAAGACGGGCTGAAGGTCGAAGAAGGCTTTACCGCTGATCTGTTCGCATCGCCGCGCGCCGATTATACCAAGGAGTTGATGGCCGCATCCCCGCGTCTGGGAGAGGGCGCGCCGGTGCCCTTGGACAATCCCGCGCCGGTTTTGCAGGTCAACGGTCTGACCACCACCTATGGCGGCGGACTGTTCGCGCGTGCCAGCGCAAAGGCGGCCGTGCGCGATGTTTCGATCACGCTGGGGCGCGGCGAAACACTGGGGCTGGTGGGCGAATCCGGTTGTGGCAAATCCACCCTTGCTCGGTCGATCATGCGTCTGGTCACCCCCTCTGCTGGCGAGATCACGCTGCTGGGCAACCGGATCGACGGGCTGTCACGTGCCGCACTCAAAGCGCACCGGTCACATATCCAGATGGTGTTTCAGGATCCCTATGCCTCGCTTAATCCGCGCATGTCGATCTGCGATGTTGTGACAGAGCCTGCATTCTTGCACGGAATGGTCAACCGCACGGACCGCAAAGCGATGGCGCTGGACCTGTTGGCGCGCGTCGGCCTGCCTGCCGATGCGGTCGACCGGTACGCACACCAGTTTTCGGGTGGCCAGCGCCAACGCATCTGTATCGCCCGCGCCCTGTCTGTTCGCCCGCAAATCATCGTCGCGGACGAGGCCGTGTCGGCGCTGGATGTGTCGAACGCGCGCCGGATCACCGACCTGATGGCTGACATCCAGAAGCGCGACGGTGTGTCGATGCTGTTCATCAGCCACGACATTGCCGTGGTCGAACGGGTCAGCCACCGTATCGCGGTAATGCTGAACGGCCAGATTGTCGAAACCGGCCCCACCGACCGCGTGCTGCACGACCCGCAACATTCCTATACTCAACGGTTGCTGGCGTCGGTGCCACGAGTTGCCGCAAGACACACACCGCTGAGGGTGGCAGGCGCACATCCGGTCGACGCCTGATTTCGCAGCTTTTGAAGGGGGCAGGGTCGGTGCAGCACCAGATGCGCCAGAAAGTTTTCGACTGTCACATTTCCGATGTGTGACTGCGTTATGACACCCCAAAGGCACACAACATATGGACGGTTCAGTGCGGCACCGGACAATATTCATCTCTGACGTCCATCTTGGTACACTTGGCTGCCAAGCTGAAATACTGCTGGATTTCCTGTCGAAAAATCAGGCCGACACGATCTATCTGATTGGTGACATCATTGACGCATGGCGGTTGCGGCGTGGATGGTTCTGGCCCCAAAGCCACAACGACGTGGTGCAGGAACTGCTGTCACGTGCCCATGACGGGGCCAAAATCTTTTACATTCCCGGCAACCACGACGAGATGTTGCGCAACTATCTGGGCACGCATTTCGGCGGCGTCGAAGTGGTCGAGACCGCACCCCACACCACCGCCGACGGCAGGCGGCTGCTGGTCACTCACGGCGACCAGTTCGACAGCATCGTGGTCAATGCCAAATGGCTGGCCCATGTAGGCGACCGTGCCTATGAGTTCGCGCTTTGGCTGAACACATGGGTGAACCGGATCAAACGGCTGTGGGGCGGGCAATATTGGTCCCTGTCGAAATGGGCCAAACATCAGGTCAAACAAGCGGTCAGCTTTATCAGTGAATACGAACATGTGCTGGCCGATGAAGCACGGCGCAACGGCTATGACGGGGTCGTATGCGGGCATATCCACAGCGCCTGTATCCGCAAGATCGACGGGCTGGATTACATCAATACCGGCGATTGGGTCGAAAGCTGCACCGCCGTTGTCGAACATATGGACGGCTCGCTGCACCTGATCGACTGGGCCGAGCATATGCGCACAGGTGTCGCACGTCCCGCGCGGCGCAAAGCCGGTCGCCGCACCGCAGCCTTAACCAAAGACAAAGAGGTGGCATAAGCCCTATGGCCAATTCCCAACAGATCGCCGACCGGCTTGGCGCTGCCGTTCACCAGAATGATGCGCTGAACGCCACGGGTTTCTTGGAGCGTATCTTTTCCCGCCTGTTTCAGGGTCTGGTTTATCCGCAGATCTGGGAAGATCCGGTGGTGGACATGGCGGCACTGGCGCTAAAACCAGGGCAGGATGTGTTCTGCATCGCCTCGGGCGGGTGCAATGCGATGTCCTATCTGACGGCACAGCCGGGATCGGTCACTGCCGTTGACCTGTCGCCTGCCCATGTGGCGCTGGGTCGTTTGAAAGTGGCTGCGGCTGCGCGTCTGACCCAACCCGAATTTTTTGCACTCTTTGGACGCGGCGACAGCATCGACAATGTCGCGATCTATGACCGAAAGCTTGCACCGCTGCTTGACGCCCAGACCCGCGCCTTTTGGGAGGGGCGGGTGCTTGGCCGTCGACGCATTACGATGTTCGCGCGCGGCTTTCATAAATTCGGCCTGCTGGGTCGGTTTCTGAGTCTGGTCCACGCGGTGTCATGGCTGGCCCGTCTGGACTATACGCCGCTGCTGAACGCGCCGGATCTGGACGCGCAAACGCAATTTTACGACATCCGTATCGCGCCGCTACTGGATGCGGGGCCGGTCCGCTGGATGGCACGGCGGCGCGCGTCGCTGTTTGGCTTGGGCATTCCGCCCGCGCAATACGATAAACTGGCCGCAGATGGCGGTGGCGACGTGCTGCCGGTGCTGAAAGAGCGGGTGCGCAAACTGGCCTGCGATTTCCCGATCCGCGACAATTACTTTGCATGGCAAGCCTTTAGCCGCGGTTATCAGCCGGGCACGCCCCAGTCGGTGCCGCCCTATCTGGAAGCGCAAAATTTCAAAACTGTGGCACAGGGCGCGCAGAATGTGACCTTTGTGAACCGATCGATGACCGAACTGCTGGCCGAACGTGATGCGGCGTCGCTGGACGCTTATGTGCTGTTGGACGCCCAAGACTGGATGACCGATGCGCAACTGAACGCGCTGTGGGACCAGATTTCACGCACGGCACGTCCGGGAGCGCGGGTAATTTTCCGAACCGGCGGCGCGGATGACATCTTGCCGGGCCGCGTGGCGTCCGAATTGCTCGACCGCTGGACCTATGACGTGGCAACCTCGCAGGCGTGCTTTGCACAGGACCGGTCAGCGATCTACGGCGGCTTTCACCTCTACCGGTTGGGGGGCGTTTGACGATGGCCAACACCCTGTCACATGCCGACCTAATGGACAGCACATACCGCTATCAACGGCTGATCTATGACGTGACGCGGCGCTATTACCTGCTGGGTCGCGACCGGCTGGTGACCGATCTGACGCCACCACACGGGGGCCGCGTGTTAGAGATCGGTTGCGGGACAGGGCGCAATCTGGCGCGGATCGCGGACACCTATCCGGGCTGCGCGCTGTTCGGTCTGGACATCTCGCAAGAGATGCTGCGCTCGGCCAAGGCAAAACTAGGCGCGCGCGCGGAACTGGTGCGTGCCGACGCCTGCGATTTTGACGGCACAGCACTGTTCGGGGCAAGCGGGTTTGATCGCGTGGTGCTGTCTTACAGTCTGTCGATGATCCCCGACTGGGACCGTGCCCTGCGCATGGCCGCAGCGCAGCTTGCCCCCGCAGGTGAACTGCACGTGCTGGATTTTGGCGACCAAAGCCGGTTGCCACGCTGGTTCAGACACCTGCTTCGGGCGTGGCTGGGCCGGTTTCACGTGGCCCCCCGCGTCGATTTGCACGACCAGATGCAGGCAATCGCACAGGCACATGGGATGCAGTTGCGGTTCAAACAGCTTTATCGTGACTACGCGCAGTACGGTGTGATGGTGCGCGTCGTATAAAACGCAAGCGACTGAGCGATAGATATAGTGATCAATCGCACAGTCAAAGCGGAGGAAACTGACCCGGGCGCCGTTTCCAATCGGGGGTTGGCACAGTGAAACCGTGTTGGGCTGACTGTACATATCTCGAACCGGCCACTGCGGTCGAGCTTGCCACGCACCCCTGTTCCACCTGTGCTTTCATCAATGCGTCGTAGTGGCCGCGCGCCGTCGCCAACTGAGCGGACTGATCAACCGTCAGTGGAAGTGCAAAAATAGCGGGCCAGAAAATAAAAAGCGAAGCTGTAACAAGCGCGGTATCCGATTGCGCTGAATTGCGCTGTGCTGATGTGACGTTCATCACATAATCAGCAAGCACACGCCTTTCATGTGCCAACTCCTGACAGGTTGCTCCCCGATAAATAATGCTAGGGATATAGGTGGCAGTAACGTTCTGTGCCTGCTCGGCGCACCCTGAAATAACCGATGCGCCACCAAGTGCCACAACAGCTAACTTACGAAAGAATTTCATGAAATATCCCGATCAAACTCTACTTTTACATGAAGACGTGAACGCCAACTCGCGTCAATCCCTCTGTCCTTAGATATTTAGAGAGCGGTTCGAAAATGTAAGGTCAGCACATGTAGATCGCCAAAACCGACCGCCACTAAGCATCAATCTTGCGATACTCGGCTGATTTTACGTCAAAAAAGTTAATTTACCAAATTTGATCACCCAATCAGAACCGAAATTGGTGAATTGCTTTTCGCCCCGCAAGCGCACTCATTGCCGCCAGCATTCCATTTCAAACTGTGCCTTCGACCACGGCTCTTTTGGCATTCAGAATTGGCCAGCAAACCTGAAAATTCCCGAGAACTGCCAAAGACCGTGAGAAACGTGCAAAGCAAACATTTGCGACTTTACCAAAGGCTACCTGTTAATAGGCCTGATCAAACAAGAATCGACCCGGAAGCAGATTGGCGGAGAGACAGGGATTCGAACCCTGGGAACCCGTGAAGGCTCAACGGTTTTCGAGACCGCCCCGTTCGACCACTCCGGCACCTCTCCGCGGGGGTCTGGTGCGGTCCCAATAGTAAGGTTTGGCAGGGGTGGCAAGGGGGGTTTTGCCTGTGATAGCCGATGACGGGATATTTAATTGCCCGTGATCGCAAAACCCATATGTTGGGAGAAACGCGAAAGGACCATCATGATCGCTCTTGCACGCTCTCTTTGCCTTACCCTGACCATTGCGCTGACGGCCACCGCCGCACAGGCCGCCGACCGCGCGCGGCTGGAAACATTTCTTGAAGTCACCGGCTTTGACGTGGCACTGGACAGCATCCGGCTGTCGGCCAGTTCCGCACCGCAGATGCTGGGGCTGGAGGCCGATGACTTTGGCGCGCAGTGGACCGTGATGGCGGATGATGTATTCGACACCGCCAAAATGCACGACATGGCGCTGGATATTCTAGGCGAGACGCTGGACGATGACCTACTGGATCATGCCACTGCATTCTACAGTTCGGACCTTGGTCGCCGACTGGTTATCGCCGAGAACGACAGCCACATGGAAGATGACAGCGAAACCAAATCCGAAGCGGGGCAGGCGATTGTCGAAGGGTTGAAGCGCATCGGATCGTCGCGACTGGAGGCACTTCAGCGGATGAACGCCGCCAGCGACAGTGCAGGCACCGCCGTGCGGGCCATTCAAGAGGTGCAGGTGCGATTCCTGATCGCGGCCGCTGCCGCAGGGGTGATCGACCTGAAGATGGAAGAGCCGGACCTGCGCGAAGCCCTGCGCGCGGACGAGGATGCGCTGCGCCAGTCAATCTCGGAAAGTGCGCTGAGCGGTGCGGCCTATACCTATCAGGCGTTTTCTGACGCCGAGGTTCTGGAATACGCCGAGGCACTGGAAGATCCCGATATGCGCAAAGTCTATGATCTAATGAACGCGGTCCAATACGAGATCATGGCCAACCGCTACGAGGCGCTGGCGGCACGGATGCGCGGCTTGCAACCCTCGCAAGAGCTGTAAGTAATGGTGCGGTTGATGACGGCGCTTTGGCTGGCGCTGGCCAGCGTCGCGCTGGCTGGCCCCGAGGCTGATACCACTATACGCCTTCTCCAGCTTGAGGGGCAGATGCAGGTTGCCCGCGAAGAAGCGTTGCGCCATGCCGAGACGCTGAATCGCGACATTCTGGGCGGGCAGGGCGGTGCGCTGTGGACCAGCCAGATCGACAGCATTTATGATGTCGTCCGCATGACCGAGGGCGCGCGCCCCGCGATCGAGGCGATCGAAACCACCACGCTGGAGCGGCTGAACCTTTTTCTGGGCAGCGATCTGGGCCGGCAGATCACCGATCTGGAGCTGGCCGCCCGCATCGCGATGATGGACGAAGACCGCGAAGAGGCCGCGCGGCGCGCCTTTGCCGATCTTCAGGGTACGGACGATCCGCGCCTGACGGCCGCCCGCGCCATCATCGACGCCGGTGATCTGGTCGAGCGTAACGTCAGCACCGCGCTGACCGCCAGCTATCAGTTTTACAGCGCGCTGGTTGACGGCGGCGCCTACCAGATGACCGAAGAGCAGATCCTGACCGAAGTCTGGTCACAGGAAGAGACACTGCGCATCGACACCGAAGCGTGGCTGATGGGCTATCTGATGCTACTGGTGCAACCGCTGGACGCGGATGACCGCGCGACTTATGTGGCCTTTGCACAAACCCCCGAGGCAAATGCGCTGAACGCGGCACTGTTCGACGGATTCGGAGTGGTTTACAGTGATCTGAGCTATGCGCTCGGGCGGGTTCTGGCACTGAACATCAAAGCGCTGGGGGATGACGGCCCGGAGCTGTGACAAAACTGGTGCGCACCGCTTGACTTTGGGCCGTGCGTGGTGCATTGCGCGGCTTCGAACGGGGCCTTTTGGCCTCTCATATGTATATACATCCTCGACGGGATGCGCAGTCCGTGGCGCGAAAATCGCATGAAATCCGGAAGTTCCGGTGCCAAACGACGCGGTAGAGTAAGGAAGAACGATATGTTCGCGGTTCTCAAAACCGGCGGCAAGCAGTACAAAGTTCAAGCGGGCGATACGCTGCGCATTGAAAAACTGGCCGCAAAAGCAGGTGATAAAGTACAATTCAACGAAGTGATGATGATCGGGGGCGATACGCCCAAGGTCGGCGCACCTTTGGTTGCAGATGCAGGCGTTCAGGCCGAAGTCATCGACCAGATCAAAGGCGTCAAGACAATCAACTTCGTCAAACGCCGCCGTAAGCACTCGAGCAAACGGACCAAGGGCCACCGTCAGCAGCTGACACTGGTGCGCATCACCGACATTCTCGCCACAGGCGCGGACATGTCGGGCGTGATGGCCGCCGTGGGTGGTGCAGGCTATACGGCTGTTTTCGCCGACGGCCAGAACGCCAAGCTGAAGACCGCGCAAGCTGAAAAAGCCCGCCGCGCCGACGCTGGTGAAGCTGCCCCCGAAAAAGCACCCAAAGCCAAGGCCTCGAAAGCCAAAGCATCTTCGGACGCGGACGATCTCAAGCAACTGTCGGGCGTTGGTCCCGCACTTGAGAAGAAACTGAATGAAGCCGGTGTGACCACCTTTGCCCAAATCGCGGCATGGACGGAAGCGGACGTGGCTGATATGGACGAGAAACTGTCTTTCAAAGGCCGGATCGAGCGTGAAGGCTGGATCGAACAGGCCAAAGACAAGACCAAAGGCTAAGGAGAGACCAAATGGCACATAAAAAAGCAGGTGGTTCATCCCGCAACGGCCGCGACTCAGCGGGTCGTCGTCTTGGTGTGAAACTCTACGGCGGTCAGGCCGCCATTCCCGGCAACATCATCGTGCGTCAGCGCGGGACCAAATTTTGGCCGGGTGAAGGCGTTGGCATGGGCAAGGATCACACGATCTTCGCCGTTGTCGATGGCGCCGTGACCTTTCACAAGGGTCTGAAAAACCGCACCTTCATTTCGGTTCTGCCACAGGCGGAAGCCGCAGAATAAGCCGAACCTGACAGGTTAAAAGTCTTGAAGGGATCGGCGAAAGCGCCGGTCCCTTTTGCATTTCTCAACAAAATCTTAAGGTGCTGGCGTCATTTTCATATCGCAGCGTTTTCTTGCTGTGACTGCCCCACACAGACCTCGCAAAACGCGGCGTCGCACCTTATCTGAACTATACCCGCTGCGCGATCTGTGCGCGGGGTTGAATTCGGACTGTTCGAGGAGGAACAAACCGATGGAATTGACCAAAGTGGCCACCCAGCCGATGATCGAAACCGAACGGTTCGATCTGCGCCCCCTGCGCAAATCCGACCGCGGCCTGATCGAAATGTACGCCGCCGACAAACGGGTCGCCACAATGACCACGTCAATTCCGCACCCGTTGCCACCCGGCACATCCGAGGCATTCGTGTCCCGCGCCATGTCGGAAACCCGCGAAGAAGACGTCTGGGCCATTGATGCCAGCAAAGAGGGCGGCTCGGAACTGATGGGCGTGATCTCGATGCAGCAGATCGACCGCAATCAGGCCGAACTGGGCTATTGGGTGGCACCGGCGTTCTGGAACACCGGTCTTGCCTCCGAAGCGGTGCAGGCATTGGTCGACGCCAATCCGATGGGCAACCAGGCCCTCTTTGCGGTTGTGTTTCAGGACAACGCTGCCTCGGCCAAGGTGTTGACGCACTGCGGTTTTAAGTATCTGGGTGAGGCAGAGAGCTTCTCTGTTGCCCGCAATGCGACTGTCCCCACTTGGACCTACTCGCGCAAACTCTAACGGTTGCCCACAGGGGCCCGCACAGGCTAGGACCGCGCTATGAAATTTCTTGATCTCTGCAAGGTCTATATCCGGTCCGGTGCGGGCGGCGGCGGCTGTGTGTCGTTCCGGCGCGAAAAGTATATTGAATACGGCGGCCCCGATGGCGGTGACGGCGGCACAGGCGGCACCGTCTGGGCCGAGGCTGTAGACGGTCTGAACACCCTGATCGACTTTCGCTACCAGCAGCACTTTTTCGCCAAGAACGGCCAACCTGGCATGGGCCGCCAGCGCACCGGCAAAGACGGCGACGACATCGTTCTGCGCGTCCCAGTTGGCACCGAAATTCTGGACGAGGACGAAGAGACCGTCGTCGCTGATCTGACCGAAGTGGGCCAGCGGGTGAAACTGGCGCGTGGCGGCAATGGCGGCTTTGGCAACCTGCACTTCAAATCCGCCACCAATCAGGCCCCGCGCCGTGCCAATCCGGGCCAGGAGGGCGTCGAACGCACGCTCTGGCTGCGCCTGAAACTGATCGCGGATGTGGGTCTGCTTGGTCTGCCCAATGCGGGCAAGTCCACCTTTCTGGCGGCCACATCGAACGCACGCCCCAAGATCGCTGATTATCCGTTTACCACGCTGCACCCGAATCTGGGCGTTGTGGGTGTGGACAACGTCGAATTTGTCGTGGCTGACATCCCCGGCCTGATCGAAGGCGCCTCCGAAGGGCGCGGCTTGGGTGATTTGTTTTTGGGTCACGTCGAACGCTGCGCGGTGCTGTTGCATCTGGTCGACGGCACCTCGGACACTGTGGCCGAAGATTATCAGACCATCATCACCGAACTCGAGGCTTATGGCGGCGATCTGGCCGACAAGCCGCGCGTGACCGTGCTGAACAAGATCGACGCGCTGGACGACGACGAGCGCAATGAGGCCAAGGCCGCGCTGCAAAAAGCCTGTGGCGGCACCGTCATGTTGATGTCGGGCGTCGCCCGTGACGGCGTGACCGAAGTGCTGCGCGCCTTGCGTAAGCAGATCGACGACGACCGCCTGCGCAAGAAAGAACCCCAAGAGGAAGAATCGTGGCGACCCTGACCGATGCCAAGCGGCTGGTCGTCAAGATCGGCTCGGCCTTGCTGGTGGACCGCGCGACAGGTGCGCTGCGTGACGACTGGCTGCGCGCACTGGCGCTGGATGTGCAATGGCTTAAGGGGCAGGGCACGCAGGTGGTTCTGGTCTCCTCGGGTTCGATTGCACTGGGGCGCGGTGTGCTGGGCCTGCCCGCAACCGACCTGCCGCTGGAACAATCCCAAGCTGCCGCTGCCGTTGGCCAGATCCGTCTGGCGCGTGCCTACGAAGACGTGATGGCGTTGCACGGCATCACCACCGCCCAAGTCCTGATGACACTGGAAGACAGCCGTGACCGCCGCCGCTATCTGAATTCGCGCGCGACGTTGGAAACCCTTCTGGCGCTGGATGCTTTGCCCATTGTCAACGAAAACGACACCGTGGCCACCGACGAAATCCGCTTTGGGGACAACGACCGTTTGGCAGCACAGATTGCTGCCACCATCGGCGCGGATCAACTGGTGCTGTTGTCCGATGTCGACGGCTTTTATTCTGCCAACCCCTCGGATGACCCGTCCGCCATCCGCTATAACGTCATCGACGAGATCACCGCCAAGATCGAGGCCCAGGCCGGCGATGCCGGTTCGGGGCTCAGCAAGGGCGGCATGAAAACCAAGCTGATGGCCGCCAAAACCGCCACCGCTGCGGGCTGTGCAATGGCGATCTGTCACGGCTTTGATCCGCGCCCGCTGCAACGTCTGCACAACGGGGCACCCGCCACATGGTTCTCGGCCACGTTGGACCCGCAAACCGCCCGCAAACGCTGGATCGCGGCCATGAAACCGCGCGGCACCCTGACGCTGGATGCGGGGGCAACTCTTGCTCTGGAGAACGGCAACAGCCTGCTGCCTGCCGGTATCACCGCCGTTGCGGGTGATTTCAAACGGGGCGATCCCGTCGCCATCGCAGATCCGTCGGGCCATGTGCTTGGCCTTGGCCTCGCGCGTTATACCGCCGAAGAAACCCGCACCATTCAGGGCCACCACAGTGCGCGGATTGAAACCCTGCTGGGTTACCCGGGCCGCGCCGCTCTGGTACACCGAGACGACATGGCGCTCTAAGGCTTCTTCTGGCTGAAAATATCCCCGCCGGAGGCATAAATCTTCGCCGACACTGACCACAAGGACCAGACCGATGAACAACTTTGCCAATATTCCCGATCTGATGGCCGACATTGGCGCACGCGCCAAGGCGGCCTCTGCCGATCTCGCCGTGGCCTCGGCCGAGCGTAAACACGCCGCGCTGGTCAGCGCCGCAGACGCCGTATGGGCACAGCGCGAGACAATCCTGAAAGCCAACGCCAAAGATCTGGAATTTGGCCGCGACAAGGGCCTGTCGCCCGCAATGATGGACCGCCTGACCCTGAACGAGGATCGTATTCAGGGCATCGTTGACGGACTTCGCAGTGTGGCGGAGCAGGCCGATCCGGTGGGCGCCATTATGGCCGAATGGGACCGGCCCAGCGGTCTGCACATCACGCGCGTGCGCACACCTTTGGGTGTGATCGGCGTGATCTACGAATCGCGCCCGAACGTTACCGCCGATGCCGGAGCGCTGTGTCTCAAGGCTGGCAATGCGGTGATCTTGCGCGGTGGCTCGGAAAGTTTTCATTCCTCGAAAGCCATTCATGCCTGCCTGATGCAAGGGCTGCGCGACGCGGCCTTGCCCGAAGACGCGATCCAACTGGTTCCGACCCGCGACCGCGCTGCCGTGTCGGAAATGCTGACCATGACCGACACCATCGACGTGATTGTACCGCGCGGCGGCAAGGGTCTGGTGGGGCTGGTACAGCGTGATGCGCGGGTGCCGGTTTTTGCCCATCTCGAAGGCATTGTTCACATCTATGTGGACAAAGACGCCGACCCCGAAAAAGCGCTGCGCGTGGTGCTGAACGCCAAGACGCGGCGCACCGGTATCTGTGGTTCGGCGGAATGTCTTCTGATCCACCGCGATGCGCTGGCGACGATCGGTCAGGGCCTGGTCAAGGCACTGATGGATGCAGGTGTTGAAATGCGCGTGGACGAGACGCTCAAGGCGATTGATGGCACGGTCGAGGCACAGGCCGATGACTGGGGACGCGAGTATCTGGACATGATCATGGCGGCCCGCGTGGTCGATGACATCGACGCTGCGATCGCGCATATCCGCACCTATGGCTCGCAGCACACCGAGTGCATCATCACCGAAAACGAAGAGGCCGCGACACGCTTTATGGCGCAGCTTGATTCAGCGATCATCATGCACAACGCCTCGACCCAGTTTGCTGACGGGGCCGAATTTGGGATGGGCGCCGAGATTGGCATCGCCACTGGCAAGATGCACGCGCGGGGTCCGGTAGGGGCCGAACAGTTGACCAGCTTTAAATATCTGGTGCGTGGCGACGGGACGACACGCACCTGAAATCTGGCCTAAAAGCTGATGGTCAGGTCGCCGCTCTGACCGGTGACCGTCAGCTTTCGGCCCGCGTCAGCGACAACCGCCGGAAGCAGGGCAAATTGCACATGGGCAGGTTCTATCTCTGCGGTCACGGCTGTGCCGTCCAGTGTCTTCCACAGTGCATCGTCCACGTTCAACTTTTCGCCGCGCCCGTGCACCGTCCAGCGCTGGCGTTCGCAGGTTATCTCGATCCGGCCACCGTAGGGCATGGCCGTTTCCAGGCACTGGATCGCTAAAAATGCCATGCGCACCGCACCGCGCGGATGTCCGTCCATCGGGCCCCATGCCACGTCCAACCGCCCGCCGTCCATCACGTCGCGCAATACGCCCACAATCTCGGCGCGGCCCATCTGCTGGTTCCCCGCCATCCCGTAAGCAATGCGAAAAAACCGGATGCGTGCGGTGGCACTGCCGACAGATTGCGAAATCAGCTGCATTTCCGGCCCGTCTCTGCTGCCGGTCATTTCAAGCAATTCCAGACCATTGTTGATCGCCCCCACGGGGGATATCAGGTCGTGGCAAATGCGGCTGCCGATCAACGCGGCCAGATTAACGTCACTGGTGCCCATGTGCGGCCTCCTGTAAAGGGTAACAGATGGAAGATTTAAACGCCATTCTGGCTCCTGGTATGCTCGTGCGCCATTCCCAATGCCCGGATTGGGGCGTGGGTCAGGTACAAAGCAACATCGACAAACGGGTCACTGTCAACTTTCGTGAGCAAGGTAAAGTTGTCATCGACAGCAGCCGTATTGCTTTGATACCCGTATTTGATGGCTCATGATTGTTGCTGAAACGTTAACGGATGGCCGTGTGCGCTAATTTAAGATAAAACCCGCCAACTCCGCTCAGCCCATTCTGGCGGTCCAAAGATAGACTGACACCAATGCCAATGATCCGCCCCGCACGACAGACCGCTCCGCAGTTCCGGATTTCGATGGCACGCGATGCGAATGATCTGATGGCGGCGCAGCGGCTGCGTTATGATGTGTTTGTGCGCGAACTGGGCGGCGGCGGCGACATGGTGGACCACGATGCGGGGTTGGAACAGGATCGCTTTGATCCGTTCTTTGACCATTTGCTGCTGCACGACATGGCACAGGGGCAGGTGGTCGGCGTTTACCGGATGCTGCGCAGTGATCAGGCGCGCGCGGCGGGGCAGTTTTATTCCGAAGACGAATATGATCTGACCCCCCTGCGGCAATCGGGGCGCAATCTGCTTGAGCTGGGGAGGTCATGCCTGCACCCTGACTATCGCGGTGGCATGGCAATGCATTACCTGTGGTCGGCGCTGGCGTCCTATGTGGCCGAGCATGACATCGACATTCTGTTCGGCGTGGCCAGTTTTCATGGCACCGATACAAGTGCTTTGGCGGCCCCTCTTTCGTTGTTGCACCACCGCCATCTGGCACCGCCGGATGTGCGCGTGCGGGCACGTCCGGAGTCGTTTCAATCCATGAACCTGATCCCCGAAGAGGTGCTGGACCGCCGCACCGCCATGTTGCAGGTGCCTGCGCTGATCAAAGCCTATATCCGCCTTGGTGGTGTGATCGGCGAGGGCGCGTGGATCGACCGGACCTTCAATACCACCGATGTCTGTCTGGTGATGGACACGGCCCATATGAACACCCGCCAAAGCCGTCTTTACACGGCACGGGGCAACACATGACCACCACATGGGACGATGGTAACGTGCCAAAGCCGCGCCGTCTGGGCGCGGGCGATTGGGTGCGGGTAGCCCTGCGCGGCCTGACCGTCGGCGCGCTGGTCTTTGGCGGGTTGATTGTGCTGTTGTTGGTGCGTCTGGTCGAACGTCCGCTGTGCGGGCTGCGCCGTCCGGTCACACCTTTTATCACCGTAGGCGTGTGCAAGGGTGCGTTGCGATTGATTGGATTGCCATTGAGCGTGACAGGCGTGCCAATGCGTGGGCAGGGGGCTGTGGTGGCCAACCATTCGTCATGGCTGGATATTTTTGTGCTGAATGCCTCGAAACGGATCTATTTCGTGTCCAAGTCCGAGGTTGCAAGCTGGCCCGGCATCGGCTGGCTGGCGCGGTCGACGGGCACTGTGTTTGTCGTGCGCGATCCGAAACGTGCATCCGAGCAGACGCAGGTGTTTCAGGACCGGCTTCTGGCGGGTCACAAGCTGTTGTTTTTCCCCGAAGGCACCAGCACCGACGGGCTGCGGGTGTTGCCGTTCAAGCCGACGCTGTTTCAGGCGTTCTTTGCACCCGAGCTGCGTGATATGTTGCAGGTTCAACCTGTTACTGTGATCTATCATGCGCCCCGTGGCGCCGATGCGCGGTTTTACGGCTGGTGGGGCGACATGGTGTTTGGAACGCACCTGCTGGGCACGCTGGCTGCACGCCGTCAGGGACGGGTCGAGGTGATCTATCATCCGCCCCTGAATGTCGCGGATTTCACCAACCGCAAGACACTGGCCGCTGCCGCCGAAGCCGCCGTGCGCGGCGCGCATGTGCTGGCGGCGGGCAACTGATCCTGCCGCACGCCACAACGGTGGCAAACCGCTCTTGCACCCCGCGCGAAACCGGCCTATACGCGCGACACTTCAATCCGCAGGTGGGGATTGGGCACACGAGGGAGAAATCCTCGGATGTCCGCCGGTTGGTGCATTTGCACTGATACCCCGCCAAGGCGAAAACCGGAAAAGGATATAAGACATGGCTCTTCCCGAGTTCTCCATGCGCCAGCTGCTGGAAGCAGGCGTTCACTTTGGTCACCAGACACAGCGCTGGAACCCCCGCATGGGCCCGTACATCTACGGCGCGCGCAACGGCATCCACATCATGGACCTGACACAGACTGTTCCGATGCTGGATCAGGCACTGCAAGTCATCCGTGACACCGTCGCCAAAGGCGGCAGCATCCTCTTCGTCGGCACCAAGCGTCAGGCTGCACAGCCCATCGCAGATGCCGCAGAGAAATGCGCACAGTATTACATGAACCACCGCTGGCTGGGCGGCACGCTGACCAACTGGCAGACCGTGTCCAAATCGATCCAGCGGCTGAAAACCATCGACGAACAGGCCGAGCTGGGCTTCGAAGGCTTCACCAAAAAAGAACGTCTGGGCATGGAACGTGACCAGTTCAAACTGGAAGCCTCGTTGGGCGGTATCCGTGAAATGGGCGGCCGTCCCGACCTGATCTTTGTGATCGACGTCAAAAAAGAAGCGCTGGCCGTCGCCGAAGCCAACAAACTGGGTATCCCCGTTGTGGCTGTGGTTGACACCAACTGCCCGCCCGATGGCATCGACTATATCATTCCGGGCAACGACGACGCGGCCCGCGCCATCACGCTGTATTGCGATCTGGCCGCCCGCGCAGCCCTTGACGGTATGAGCGCCCAACTGGGTGCAGCCGGCGTTGATATCGGTGCAATGGAAGAAGCCCCTGCAGAAGAAGCCGTGGCAGACTCGACCGGTGTTGAAACCGGAAACGTCTCGGAAGAGACCGCGCACAACGACGCAATGTCGAAAGACGCGCCTTTGGACATCGAAAGCACCAAAGAAACAGTGGCCAAAGCCGACAGCTAAGGCTGTTACACGGTTTTGATACAATGCGGCGGGGGCAACCCCGCCGACCCGCAATAAATCTGAGGAGACCCAGCAGATGGCAATCACAGCATCTATGGTCAAAGAACTGCGCGAAAGCACAGGCGCAGGCATGATGGACGCCAAAAAAGCGCTGACGGAAAACGATGGCGACATGGAAGCAGCGGTCGATTGGCTGCGCACCAAAGGTCTGGCCAAAGCGGCCAAAAAATCGGGCCGTACCGCTGCCGAAGGTCTGGTTGCTGTCAAAGTTGACGGCACCAAAGGCATCGCAGTCGAAGTGAACTCGGAAACCGACTTTGTCGGCAAGAACGCCGAATTCCAAGGCATGGTATCGGGCATCGCCGATGTTGCCATCACAGTGGACAATGTCGACGCACTGAACGCCGCCCCGATGGGTGGCAAGACAGTAGCCGAAATTGTGACCGACAAGGTTGCGACCATTGGCGAAAATATGTCGGTGCGCCGCATGCAGGCCATCACAGGCGACACCGTTGTGTCCTATGTGCACAACGCAGCCGCACCCGGCATGGGCAAAATCGGCGTTCTGGTCGCAATGACCGGCGGCGACGACGCCTTTGGCAAACAGGTTGCGATGCACATCGCCGCCGTGAACCCTGCCTCGCTGAGCGAAGACGATCTTGACGCATCCGTGGTCGAGAAAGAAAAACAGGTTCAAATGGACATTGCACGCGAAAGCGGCAAGCCCGAAGCCGTCATCGAAAAGATGATCGTGGGCCGTATGAAAAAGTACATGTCCGAAGTGACCCTGCTGAACCAGCAGTTTGTCGTGAACCCCGACCTGACCGTGGCAGATGCCGCGAAAGAAGCGGGTGCCACAATCACCGGTTTCGTGCGTCTGGAAGTGGGCGAAGGCATCGAAGTGGTCAAAGAAGACTTTGCCGCCGAAGTGGCCAAAGTCGGCAAAGGCTGATTTCGACGCCTTTCGGGGCGTTCGACAATACACCAAAGACAAGCAGGGCATCCAATTGGGTGCCCTGTTTGCATTTGCACGCGGTCCAAAAGGGGGCTCTGCCCCCGCGTGTCTGCGACACTCCCCCGGAGTTTATCCGGCAAGATGAAACATTTGTTCACGGTTTTGTGGTCTGGGCGGCGCGCGCGATTGGTCTAGGTTCTTACACAAAGCAACCAACTGGGGATGAATTCCATGATACCGCGCAGAACCTTTCTGGCCGCCAGTGCCGCCGCCATTACCTTTTTGCCCTATGCCGCACGGGCTGCTGCCCATGCAGGCGACAGTTTCACCACCACCAATGGCGAGATCGAAGTTTTTCCGGTTGATCACGCATCCTTTGTGATGACCACGCCAGAAGGTACGATCTATAATGATCCCATCGGTGATCCGGCGATGTATACGGATTTTCCAGCCGCCGACCTGATCCTTGTCACGCACGAGCATGGCGATCACTACAACGCCGAAACGTTGGCGGCCCTTATGGGCGATGCCACCATCCTCGTGGTCAATCCGGCTGTGGCGGAAATGCTGCCCGAAGACCTGAAAGCACGGGCGACAGTTCTGGCCAATGGTGAGCAGGCTATGGCGGGCAACGTCAGTATTCGCGCGATCCCGGCCTATAATACCACCGAAGAGCGCAAGAATTTCCACCCCGAGGGGCGCGACAACGGCTATGTGCTGACCATTGACGGATTTCACGTCTATATCTCGGGTGACACCGAGGGCACGCGCGAGATGATGGCGCTGACGGATATTGATCTGGCCTTTGTCTGCATGAACCTGCCCTTCACTATGGACGCAGAAGCCGCAGCCGAAGCCGTGGCCGCGTTCAAGCCGACCTATGTCTATCCCTATCATTACCGTGGTCGTGATGGTGGCACCCAAGACCCCGAGGTTTTTGCCGCCGCAGTGGGTGATGCCACCACGGTCAAGATGGGCAACTGGTACCACAAAGAAGGCTGAACCGCGCCGGTGCCGGTGCAAAAGAAAACGGAGCCCCCCGGCATGGGCGGCTCCGTTCCTGTTCCTCGGGTCTTGACCACGGGGATGAGACGTGACCCTGAGGATAGGGTCCGACCCGGAAGACTGACTATACATCTCCCGAGCCGGGGTCCGGAAAGTCCGGCCGGTTGGCAGAGCCCCGTAATCGCGGGGGTTACCTTCCGCTGCTCCAATGGCCTTAAGCCACCACTCACGGAACACCTTGATAGTGTCGCTTAACCTGATGTTTCGAAAGTCAGGTAAACCTTACCTATGGTCAGATTATTGCCCAATTCAGGGAAGGGGAAAGACGATTATGATGCGTCACCGGTGACGATTTTACCGACTATTATGGAGTTCATCGCCAATTGTGTCGAGAGATTGTGAAAGAGCGGCGCCCCGAGCCCGCCAAACGGCTCAGGCTTCCAGAATGAACATCTGGTTGGCAAAGGCCGCTTTCAGCACCGCCTGCGCCGTGGTTTCCACCGCCAGCGCCTCGCGGGCCAGTCTGAGGTGTTTTTCGACCGTGGCGGATGTCAGCCCCATCAGCACCGCAATGTCCTGCATCGTCTTGCCATCCCCGACCCATTCCAGTGCCTCGCGCTGGCGTTTGGTCAGACCGCGGTTGGGGCCGGAATACGGCAGGGTCAAAATCTTGAGGTGCGCAACATTATTCATCAGGTGGATGTCGCGACCATGCGCGTCCCAGACCGCGTCAATTTCGTCTTGGGACATGCCGTCGCGCGCGGTCAGGGCTATCGCCCCCTTGGAGCGCGCCGACACCGACTTGAAGCTGATGGTATAGCCTGCTGTGACGCCCATCTTTTTGTTGAACTCCATCACCCGCGCCTCGGCAGGGGTCAGGGTTTTGGTCTCGACCATCTGGCTTAGCATGCGCCAGCTGCCCGCCCCTTCGTTGTTCAACGCCCAACTGACCATTGGCGCGTGCACATAATGCTGTTCGCCCATAAAGACATCTGTGTATTCAGTGGAATGGTTGGTCAGGATGATAAAATCTTCAGGGTCGCCCAGATTGTTGCCGTAGCGATAGCGGGTGAATCCATAGATCAGCCTGTCAAAGCCATAGCTGGCCATCTTTTCGGTGTGCGCGTCCCACAGCCCTTCCATTGTCTGACAATTGGAAAGCCCGTGAAGATAGCTGCGCACGTCATCGGTCATCCGGCAGACTCCAGATGTTTGGCCAGCGCCTGTATTGCCAGATCATAACCTTGCGCACCAAAACCCGCGATCTGCCCCAGTGCGACGGGGGCAATGTGGCTGTGATGGCGAAAGGTCTCGCGGGCGTGGATGTTGGACAGGTGTACCTCGACCACGGGCAGTTCGACCGACGCAATGGCATCGCGCAGCGCCACGGATGTATGGGTATAGGCACCCGCGTTCAGCACGATGCCGCCGTGTTTGCCTTTTGCCGCGTGGATCGCGTCGATCATCACGCCCTCGTGGTTGGACTGCACACAGGTCACGTCCAGACCCGCGGCCTTGCCCCAATCCACGCACATCGCTTCGACATCTTGCAAAGTTGTACGCCCGTAAACTTCGGGTTGGCGTGTGCCCAGCAGGTTCAGGTTCGGTCCGTTGAGGACAAGAATCGACGTCATTTCAACACTCTTGTAAATTCAACGTCTAGTTAGCCGCACCGCACCCGTGGTGTCCAGCGCAGTGCGGCGCGTTTTCAAATCAGGCAGCGGGGCCGAATACGGCCAGACCCAGCCAATCGGCGATCAGGGCAGGGGTCTCTTCGCCTTCGATTTCGATGGTCAGACCGGACTCGCGCAGCAGATCGGTGGCGTTGCGCTGTTTGACCGAATTGATCACAAAGCGACCCCGCACCCGTGCGCCAGCCTTGACCGGGTTCAGGAACCGCAGCTTGTTAAAGCCGTAGTTGATGCCCATCACCTGACCCTCTGCCATCGAAAAACATTCGTAGGAAAAGCGGCTGGCAAGGCTGAGCGTCAGGAACCCGTGCGCGATGGCCCCGCCAAAGGGGGTTTCGCGGGCGGCGCGTTCGGGATCGACGTGAATCCACTGCTGGTCCAGCGTGGTCTCGGCAAACTGGTTGATCATCTGCTGATCGACGGTGATCCAGTCGGACACGCCTACTTCCTGTCCGATCAACCCCTCAAGTCGGGCTACTTCTGTCTCAATAGGTGTCATGGTCTCTCTCCCTTGTATCTTTGCGTTCACGACGGATCCGCGGCGACGCGCACCATCCGTTTGCCTTTGTTGTCACCGGCCAACAGGCCGATCAGCGCCTTAGGCGCATTTTCCAGCCCCTCGACGATGTCTTCGGTTACTTTGATCTGGCCGTTGCGCACCCACGTCTGAAGCGCGCGGATCGCCTTGGCATCGTCGTCTGCGAAATCCATTACGATGAATCCCTCCATACGCAGCCGTTTGACCACGACCAGACCGGGCAGATTGCGCGGGCCGGTGGGGGCCTTGGTGTCGTACTGGCTGATCGCACCGCAACAGGCGATGCGGCCCTTATCGTTCATCAACGCCAAAACGGTTTCAAGAACGGTGCCGCCGACGTTGTCAAAATAGACGTCAATGCCATCCGGGCATTCGGCACGCAGTGCTTTGAAAAGGCCCGCGTCGCGGTAATCGACGCAGGCGTCAAAGCCCAGTTCGTCCACCACCCATTTGCATTTTTCAGCACCGCCCGCGATTCCCACAACGCGGCAGCCCAACGCCTTGCCGATCTGGCCGACAAAACCGCCAACCGATCCGGCAGCCGCCGAGACCACGATGGTTTCGCCCGCCATCGGCTTGCCGACGCTGACCAGACCGTGAAAGGCAGTCTTGCCCGCAATGCCGTAAACGCTGATCAGATGGCTGAGCTGGTCGACCTTTGGCAGCTTTTCGACCTTATGCGCAGGGCGCACAACATAATCGGCCCAGACCGCTTCGGCGGCGACGATGTCACCGACGGCCACGCGCGGCGAATTGGTTTCGACCACTTCACAGATCGAATAGGTGGCCATCACATCGCCCGCCTTGACCGCGTCGCGGTAGGTAGCGCCCTGCATCCACGACCGGTTGGCCGCATCAATCGACATCAGGATGGTTTTCAATAGCACTTCACCATCGCCTACGGCGGGCATTTCAGCCTCTTGCAGGGCAAAGTGGTCTTCGGTCAGCGTGCCGTCAGGCAGCGATTGCACGACAATCTGTCGGTTGTTCATTGTCAGCGTTCCTTGTTATCTAACGTAAAAAGAGAAAGGTCTGTCATGTCTCAGGAATTCCGCCAGCCCGTCTATGCGCCGCCCAAAGGGGCGGCCGATCTGATGTTGATCCGGCATGGTGAAAGTGCGCCTGCGCGCGAAGGTGTCAGCTTTGCGCAGATCGACGGGCACGGCGACCCGCACCTGCATCCCCAAGGGCACAAACAGGCCGAGCGTGTGGGCGAGCGGCTGAAAAACAACGCGATCACAAAGATTTATGTCACCAAACTGACACGCACGCAGCAGACGGCGGCCCCGCTGGCTAAACATCTGGGCCTGACACCGCAGCAAAACCCCGATCTGCACGAGGTGCATCTGGGCGATTGGGATGGCGGCCTGTACCGTATCAAGGCCGCAGCGGCCGATCCGGTTTACCGCCAAGCGATGGAGGCGCAGGATTGGGGCCTGATCCCCAATGCAGAAAGCCGCGACGGTTTTTTCGAGCGGGTCAGGCGCGGACTGCTGGACATCGCGTCGGCGCATATCGACGAACAGGTTGCCGTTTTCGTGCATGGCGGCGTGATCGGGGCCGCGCTGGCCGTGGCTGCGCGGTCCGAACCCTTTGCGTTTCTGGGCGCCGCGAACGGGTCGATCAGCCGTCTTGTGATACAAGGCGACCGCATGACCATTCGCGGGTTCAACGATATTTCGCATCTGGATGGCCTCTGAGTTCAGAGGTCATTCGACCTTCAACACGACCTTGCCCTGCACCTTGCGGTCTTGAATATATTCCAGCGCCTTGCCTGCCTCTTGCAGCGGGAAAACCGTGCCGATGCGCGGCTTGATCTTGCCTTCGGCGTAAAGCGCGAACAGATCCTGCATGTTCTCAAGATGGCCTTTTGGGTCTTGGCGTGTGGACGCGCCCCAGAACACGCCCACAATCTGGCAGGATTTCAGCAAGGTCAGGTTCAGCGGAATTTTGGGAATGCCCGCGGGAAAGCCCACAACAAGAAAGCGACCGGCCCATGCCATCGAACGCACAACGGGTTCGGCATACATGCCACCCACAGCGTCATAGGCCACGTTCACGCCGCCCGGTCCGACAAGATCCTTGATCTGCTGGGAAAAGGCGCGCTGCGCGTCCTTGTCCATCTCGCGGGGGTAGACCAGCGTATCATCGGCACCGACCTCGCGGCAGAACTGCGCTTTTTCCTCGGAGGACACGGCGGCGATCACGCGTGCGCCGGCAGCTTTGCCCAGTTCGATCGCGGCCACACCAACACCGCCAGCGGCACCGAGAATCAACAATGTCTCGCCCGGCTGGATGTTGGCGCGGTCTTTCAGCGCGTGATGCGAGGTGCCATAGGTCAGCACCAGACAGGCCGCATCTTCAAATGGCATGCCCTCGGGCATTTTCAGACAGGACGCGGCGGGCGCGCACATCTGCGTGGCAAAGCCGCCAAAGCCCGTCATCGCGATCACTTTGTCGCCCACGGCAAAACCAGTCACGCCTTCGCCTAGCTCTTCAACCACACCCGATACTTCACCACCGGGGGCAAAGGGGCGTTCCGGCTTCATCTGGTAGAGATCGCGAATGATCAACGTGTCGGGAAAGTTCACGCCCGCCGCTTTGACGGCGATTCGCACCTCGCCCTTGGCGGGCTTGGGATCGGCGATTTCTGTCCATTCCAGGGTCTCTGGTCCGCCCACGGCGGTGCTCAACATTGCTTTCATAACGGGTTCCCCTCCATAATCTGTGACGCAACGGCACGACTGGCCACAGCGTCTTGTCATGGGCGATCCTGCCTGCGACACCTTGCCAGCGCAATTGCGAAATGCAATTTTGCATTGCGGAACGTAACGGCACTGCTGCATCGGGGAGGATGAGCATGAGCGATGACGCACTGGAGACATTCCGGACGGAAGTCAGGACATGGCTGGAGGAAAACTGCCCCCCGGAAATGCGCGACGGCGCGTCGGGCGAGGATGCAATCGTCTGGGGCGGACGCAACTGGAAATTCACCAGCGACGCACAAAAGCTGTGGCTGGACCGGATGGCCGCCAAGGGCTGGACTGTTCCTACATGGCCTGTGGAATATGGCGGCGGCGGGCTGGACCGCGCACATCATAAGATTCTGTTCGAAGAGATGCGCGCGATTGGCGCGCGTGTTCCGCTGCAAAGTTTTGGCATCTGGATGCTGGGGCCTGCGCTGCTGGCCTTTGGCTCGCATGAACAAAAACTGCAATACCTGCCGCCCATCGCGCGCGGCGAAGTGCGCTGGTGTCAGGGCTATTCCGAACCGGGCGCGGGGTCTGATCTGGCATCGGTCCAGACCAAAGCAGACAGCGACGGCGACCACTATATCGTCAATGGCCAGAAAATCTGGACTTCTTATGCGGACAAGGCAGATTGCATCTTTGCGCTTGTGCGCACCGACCGCGACGCGCCCAAACATCTAGGCATCACGTTCCTTTTGATCGACATGGAAACGCCCGGCGTGACCACCAAACCGATCCGCCTGATTTCGGGCAAGTCACCGTTTTGCGAAACTTTCTTTGACGATGTGCACGTGCCCAAGGCAAACGTGGTCGGCACCGAGAACCGTGGCTGGGACGTGGCCAAACACCTGCTGACCCACGAACGCGAGATGATCTCGGGCGGCGGGCAGGGCTTGCTGGGCGGGCGTCCTTTGGGCGTTGTGCTGAATGAGCAAGAGGGCGGACTGACCGATCCGGTTCTGCGGGCCGAGGCGATGGGCTGCGAAGTTGACGCGCTGGCCGTGGCGCTGACGCTCGAACGCTACAAGGATCAGGCCGAAAGCGGCGGTGGCGTGGGTGATGCATCGGCCATGCTGAAATACGCAGGTACCGAGCTGAACAAGCGTCGGCACGAGCTGATGATGTCCGCAGGCGGCTCTGATGCGCTGGAATGGGACGGCAAGTACGGCGGGCTGGCATCCGACTGGCTGCGTACCAAGGCCAATTCGATCGAAGGCGGCACATCCGAGGTAATGCTGTCGATTATTTCCCGCCGCGTATTGGGGCTGCCGACATGAGCACACTTTTATTGACCGAAGACGAAACCATGTTGCAAGACGCCGCACGCGGCTTTCTGGACGGGGCGGCCCCTGTGTCGCACTTTCGCAAGCTGCGCGATGCGGGCCAGACCCATGATGCAAAACTCTGGGCAGAGATGGCGCAGATGGGCTGGACCGGCGTGCTGGTACCAGAAGAGGCAGGTGGCTCGGACATGGGCCACGCCGCGGCCTGTGTTCTAGCGGGAGAGATGGGCAAGACGCTGGCGACCTCGCCGTTTATTTCGACCGCCGTGATCGCCGCGACTGCGCTGCGTCAGGTGGCCACGGACCGCGCGCGTGATGCGCTGGGTGCGATTGCTGCGGGCGACGTGATCTACGGCCTTGCGGTGGACGAGGGCCATAAACACAACCCCGAAGGTACGCAGCTTGAGGCGCACGCCGATGGCAACGGGTTCCGTCTGAGCGGCACCAAAGGCTTCGTGGTCGATGGCGGCAATGCCGACCGCCTGCTTGTGCTGGCCAGAACCGGTGCCGGTCTGACCCTGTTCGATCTGCCCGCAGACCGCAACGGGATCACCCGAACAGTGCAAAGCTTGGTTGACGCCCGTGATGCGGCAACGGTTACCTTTGACAATGTACAGGCCACCGGCGACGACGTGCTGGGCGCGGTCGATGATGCAATGACCGTGCTGAAACCCGCACTGGAAGCGGGTCAGGCTGCACTCTCTGCCGAAATGCTGGGCCTTAGTGCCGGAGCCTTTGCAATGACCGTTGGCTATCTGAAGGAACGCAAACAGTTCGGCGTTGAAATCGGTCGGTTTCAGGCACTTCAACACCGCGCCGCACACCTTTGGTCTGAAACGGAAATTACGCTGTCTGCGGTTCGTCATGCAGGCCGCAAACTGGACGAAGACCCCGCCAATGCCACTTTGGCTGTCTCTTTGGCCAAGGCCCGCGCGGCCCAGACCGCCAAGCTTGCGGTGATCGAAGGCGTGCAGATGCACGGCGGCATCGGAATGACCGATGATTTCGACATGGGGTTTTTCATGAAACGCGCCCGCGTTGCCACCGAATGGCTGGGCGACTACGGCTATCACGCAGCAAAAGTCGCCGCCGCGCGCGGCTTTTGAAGTAAAGGATGAACTATGACACCGAATGAACTGTTTTCATTGAAGGGCAAGATCGCCTTTGTCACCGGCGGCGCCACCGGAATTGGCCGTATGGCGACCACGGGCCTGATGCAGGCGGGCGCCCATGTGCTGATCGCGTCGCGCAAGGCCGACGCTTGCCTGGCCGTCGCCGAAGAGCTAAACCAGATGAATGCGCCGGGCAGCGTCGAAGGGTTCGCAGGCGATGTCGGCACCGAAGAGGGCGTCGAGGCGTTGGCCAAGGCCGTGCAGGAGCGCACCGACAAGCTGCACATTCTGATGAACAATGCAGGCATCTCTTGGGGCGCAAAACTGGGTGAATTCCCGTTTGATGCGTGGGCCAAGGTAATGAATGTGAACAACGCGGGCATGTTCAGCCTGACCCAATCGTTGCTGCCGCTGCTGATCGCCTCGTCCAACGCCGATGATCCGGCCCGTGTGGTCAACGTGGGGTCGGTCATGGGTGACGCACCGCTGGGTGACGGGGCCTACAGCTATGCAGCTTCCAAAGCTGCGGTACACCAGATCACCCGCATCATGGCCAAGGAACTGGCCAGCCAGCATGTCACGGTAAACGCGCTGGCACCGGGGCCCTTTGTCAGCCGCATGACCGCATTTGCCACCGCAGACGAAACGACACGCAGCAAGGTGGGTGATGACGTGCCACTGGGTCGCGTAGGCCGCGAAGAAGACATCGCAGGCTGCATGCAGTTTCTGTGTGGCCGTGGTGGCAGCTATATCACCGGCGCGATCCTGCCGGTCTCGGGCGGCATTCAGGTGATGTCGGGCCCCAATCTTTTCCGCGCCGCTCTGGAGGGCTGAACCATGATCCGTTTTGATGATCGCGTTGCAATCGTAACTGGCGCAGGTGTCGGCCTTGGCCGTTGCCATGCGCTGGGTCTGGCCGAGCGCGGTGCCAAAGTTGTGGTCAACGATCTGGGTGCCACCACCGACGGCGCCAGCACCGGATCGGACGCCGCTCAAAAGGTCGTGGCCGAAATCGAAGCGTTGGGCGGCGAAGCCATCGCCCACGGCGCTGATGTGTCGAATGCCGAACAGGTCAACGACATGATCGTCAAAACCATGGAAAAATGGGGCCGCATCGACATTCTGATCAACAATGCTGGCATCCTGCGCGACAAGACCTTCGGCAAGATGACGATGGATGACTTTCGCAAGGTCGTCGATGTTCACCTGATCGGCACCGCCAACTGCTGCCATGCGGTCTGGCCGCACATGCGCGCCGCGCAATACGGGCGCATCGTAGTGACCACATCGGCTTCGGGTCTTTACGGCAATTTCGGCCAGTCCAACTATGGCGCGGCCAAGGCCGGTGTCATGGGGCTGATGAACGTGCTGCATCTGGAAGGTGCGCGCGACAACATCCGCGTCAACACGCTAGCCCCCACTGCAGCCACCCGCATGACGGAAAACCTGCTGCCCCCCGAGGCGCTGGAGCTCCTCAAGCCTGAAACCATCACACCTGGCGTGCTCTATCTGGTTTCGGAAGATGGCCCCAGCCGCAAGATTCTGGGCGCAGGGGCAGGGCACTTTGCCCTCACCCGTGTCTACGAGACCGCCGGCGCGCTGATCGAAGGCGACATCACCCCCGAGGCCGTAGCCGCCAAGTGGGATCAGATTTCCGCCCCGCAAGGTCAGGAAGAGCTGGCCGACGCGTTTGGCCAGACCCGCAAATTCGCGCTTTCCGCCGCCAAGGCGAAAGGAATCAAACTCGACTGGTAAACTTCTTTTGGCCCCAAATATCCCGGGGTCCGGGGCAGAGCCCCGAATGTCCCGTCCAACCAACAAGGAACCCACTCTATGCGTGACGCAGTAATCGTTTCCACCGCCCGCACCCCGATCGGCAAGGCCTATCGCGGCGCCTTCAATGCAACCACACCGCAAACTCTGGCGGCACATGCCATCGAGAACGCAGTGAAACGCGCAGGCCTTGACGGGTCGGAAATCTCCGACTGCGTTTTCGGGTCGGCGCTGCAACAGGGCCATCAGGCAGGCAACATCGCCCGTCAGGCTGCGCTGCGCGCGGGTTTGCCCGTCACCGTTGCAGGCATGTCGTTGGACCGTCAATGTGCCTCGGGGATGATGGCGATTGCCACGGCGGCCAAGCAGGTCATCAGTGACGGCATGGACATTGTCATCGGTGGCGGCGTCGACAGCATCTCGATGGTCCAGACGCCCGAAATGCGCGTCAATGCCGATCCGTGGCTGAAGCAGCACAAGCCCGAGATTTACATGACCATGCTGGAAACAGCCGAGAACGTTGCTGAACGCTTTAACGTCAGCCGCGAAGCGCAGGACGAATATGCCGCGCGCAGTCAGGAACTGACCCATCAGGCGCAGCAAGCGGGCCGTTTCGACGATGAAATAGTCGCGATGACCACCACGATGATGATTCAGGACAAGGAAACCAAAGAAATTTCCAAACACGAGATCACGCTGGAAAAAGACGAGGGCAACCGCCCCGGAACCACCGCCGAAAGCCTTGCGGGGCTCAAGCCCGTGTTCAAGGATGGCATCCACCTCAAAGAGGGCAATTTTATCACCGCAGGTAATGCCTCGCAATTGTCCGATGGCGCATCTGCTGCCGTGGTGATGGAAGCCAAGGAAGCCGAAAAGCGCGGTCTTCAGCCGCTGGGCCGCTATGTGGGCGTGATGGCTGCTGGTTGCGAACCTGACGAGATGGGTATTGGCCCGATCTATGCCGTGCCGAAACTTCTGGAAGCGCACGGATTGAAAATCGAAGACATCGGCCTGTGGGAACTGAACGAGGCCTTTGCCTGTCAGGTCATCGCTTCACGCGACAAGCTGGGTATCCCCGATGAGTTACTGAACGTCGACGGCGGCGCGATTTCAATCGGTCACCCTTACGGCATGTCGGGTGCGCGCATGGTCGGCCACGCGCTGATCGAAGGCAAACGTCGCGGCGCGAAATACGTGGTGTGCACCATGTGTGTTGGCGGCGGGATGGGTGCGGCAGGCTTGTTTGAGGTTCTCTAACAAACGCGGCGGCACCGCCGCCGACTATACCATTACAACAGACGGGTGGGCGCACAGCCCACCCCATTCCCAAACCGAAAGACATATCCCGATGCCCCGTGACGACAGCCATCTTCCAACGGCCCTGCAAGGGCTGCGCGTGCCACTGGTGGCATCGCCTTTGTTCATCATCTCGGTTCCCGAGCTGGTCATTGCCCAGTGCAAGGCCGGTGTGATCGGCAGCTTTCCGGCACTGAACGCCCGCGAAGCCGAAGGCGAACACCCGCTTCTGGACACTTGGCTGACGCAGATCAACGAAGAGCTGGACCGCCACAATCAGGCGAACCCCGACAACCCCGCCGCCCCCTTTGCTGTCAACCAGATCGTCCACCGTTCGAACGCACGTCTGGAGCGCGATCTAGAGATTTGTGCGCGTCACAAGGTGCCGATCTGGATCACCTCGCTGGGCGCGCGCGAAGAGGTCAACGAAGCGGCCCATTCGTGCGGCGGCATCGTGCTGCACGATGTGATCAACAACACGTTCGCCAAAAAGGCGATCAGCAAAGGGGCCGATGGTCTGGTCGCCGTGGCTGCCGGTGCGGGTGGGCACGCGGGGATGCAATCGCCCTTTGCGCTGGTCCGCGAAATCCGCGGCTGGTTTGACGGTCCGCTGCTGTTGTCAGGCGCCATCGCCACGGGCGAGGCGCTGCTGGCGGCCCGCGCGATGGGGGCCGATCTTGGCTATGCCGGGTCTGCCTTTATTGCCACGGACGAGGCCAATGCCCAACCCGAATACAAACAGATGATCGCAGACGGCAGCGCCGAAGACATCGTCTATTCTTCGCTGTTCACAGGTGTGTCGGGCAACTATCTGCGCGGCTCGATTCAGGCTGCGGGCATGGACCCCGACAACTTGCCGTCGGCGGATGCGTCGTCGATGAACTTTGGCGACGGCTCGTCCAAGCCAAAGGCATGGAAATCCATCTGGGGCGCGGGGCAGGGCATTGGTGCGGTCAAATCGGTCGGGCCAGCGGCGGGCGTCGTTGACCGGATTGCCGACGAATATCATGCTGCGGGCAAACGGCTGGCCGCCGAGTTTGCAGAGTGAGGCACTGAGCAATGGCCGAGCTTTACCTGATCCGCCACGGGCAAGCCTCGTTCGGGGCCGACAACTATGACTGTCTGAGTGAAAAGGGCCACGCCCAGTCGGCAGCCTTGGGCGACTGGCTGCGCAGCACCGGCTGGACACCCGACCGTCTGGTCACCGGCACGTTAGAGCGGCAGCGTGACACGCTGACCGCGATGGGCTATGACGATGCATCCGAAGAGCACGCAGGGTTCAATGAATACGACTTTCACAACCTGCTGATGGCGCGGTTTCAGGGTCAGATGCCCGACGATGTGCGGGGCGACCGCAAATCCCACTTTCGCACGCTGCGCGACACTGTTCTGGAATGGCAGGCGGGCGGTTTGCCCGATGCCTCGGAAAGCTATCAGACCTTTGTTGACCGAACAGCGGCTGCTATGGAACACGCCACGCGCGACGGCGCCCGGCGGGTGTTGGTGGTCACGTCCGGCGGGGTCATTGGGCAATTGGTGTCAAGCGCAATGGAAGCGCCGGCGCGGATGATGATGGAGCTGAACCTTCAGATCAAGAACACCGCCGTGACCAAGTTCGTCTTTTCCGGCACGCGCCATTTCGTGCATCAATTCAACGCCACACCGCATTTCGACACCGATCACGATTTGCTGACATATAGCTGAGGGTCAAACAGATGAGCCAAGACACACAAACGCTGGATCTCGACGCGGTAGAAACCTATCTGAAGGCCAACCTGCCGGGCTTTGAGGGGCCAATCGAGGCCGAAAAATTCCAGCTTGGCCAATCGAATCCGACATTCCTGTTGAAAACACCCGCACGCAACTATGTGCTGCGCCGCAAGCCGCCCGGCCAGTTGCTGAAATCGGCCCATGCCGTCGACCGCGAGTTTCGCGTGCAATCGGCGCTGGCCGATACGGATGTGCCCGTGGCCAAGATGCACCTGTTGTGCGAAGATCCCACGATCATCGGGTCAGATTTCTATATCATGGACCACGTCAATGGACGCAACTTCAACATGCCCTCGCTGGACGAGTTGGAAAAGGCCGACCGCACCGCCGTGCTGGACGATATGAACCGTGTTCTGGCCGCGCTGCACGATGTGGACATCAACGCCGTCGGCCTGTCCGACTTCGGCCCTCCGGGCAACTATTACGAGCGGCAGATCGGACGCTGGTCCAAGCAATACCGCGCCTCGGAAACCGAGACGGTGCCAGCAATGGACAAGCTGATCGAAGCGTTGTCCAAGCAGATCCCAGCAGAGGACGGCCAGCGCACGCTGGTGCATGGCGACTATCGCATCGACAACATGATGTTCGAAAAAGACGGCACCAAATGTCTGGCCGTTCTGGACTGGGAATTGAGCACAATCGGCCACCCCTATGCGGATCTTGCTGCGGTGATCATGCAATGGCAAATGCCTGCAACGCCAGAGGGGCGCGGATTGGGCGGGATTGACCGCACCGCCCGTGGTCTGCCCACGGATGCCGAGTTTGTCGCCAAATACTGCGAACGGCGCGGCATTGGCCCCATCGACAACTTCGGCTTTTACGTGGCATTCTGCTTTTTCCGCATGACTGCGATCATTCAGGGCGTGCTGAAACGTGCGTTGGATGGCAATGCGTCCAACCCCGAACGGGCCTTGCAGATGGGGCAATATGTGCCGCTGTTTGCACAGCATGGGCTGGATGCACTGGAGGCAAAGGGATGAACGATCCCGATCTTGCGATGGATACTGCGGAAGACAAAGACCGCAATTTCATCACTGCACTGGCGCGCGGGCTGGATATTCTGCGCTGCTTCAAGGAGGGCGAAGGGGCTCTGACCAATCAGGACTTTGCCGCACGCACCGGCCTGCCCAAACCGACCGTGTCGCGGTTGACCCATACGCTGTGCGTGCTGGAATACCTTGTCGCTGATCCGCGCACCGGAACCTACCGGCTGGGGGCAGGGGTGCTGCGGCTGGGTTTTTCTGTGCTGTCTTCTATGGGCATGGTCGAACGTGCCCGCGACACAATGCGGGCGCTGTCCAACGGCCCCAACAGCTATATCACTGTGGCCCTTGCCGAAGCCTATAAAACCGACGCGGTCTATGTGGCAGTGGAAAAGTCGATGGAAAACGTATCGCTGACCATGCAGGTGGGGGCGCGGCTGCCGATTTTTCATTCAGCCATCGGGCGGGCCATGCTGGTGGGCATGGATGATGACGACCGCGCCATGATGTTCGAGCGTGCCAATGTCAAAGACCCCGATGGACACGCCACGCGCAAAGCCACTTTTGATCAGGCATTGGCCGAATATGAAAACCTTGGATATTGCCGCAGTTACGGCGACTGGCGGCCCGATGTGAACGGCATCGCAGCCCCTGTTTTCGCGCTTAGCGGGCGGGGTGTTTACGGGCTGAACGTGGGTGGCCCGTCGTTCCACGTCAAGAAGAAACACCTTGAAAGCGCCTATGGCAAACTGCTGGTTGATGCCGCAACACGGCTTAGCACGGGCAGCTGATCTGGCGATTGGTCGATGCGTCAAAGAATCATCATTTTAGTGGAATTGAATTTTGCAGGGCGGAAGCAAACCCCTAAAATACGACGCAGCGTCAAAAGGAATACGGTGCCTTGCCGAGGCTGGTTTTTTCGTGAGCCCACCGCAAAACACGCCTTAAAAACAAGCTGACCTGCTGATTTTTCAGGCGGTCGCAGGCCACAATTCAGCGGTGTACAGACGGACTGGTAATCTTTATTTTTTATTATTATTCAGCTACTTAACTTGCAAGCACAGCCCAAAATACTCCTCCTGAACACCGTTCCAACTCATCCGTTCGCTGCTGCGTGTATGACCACCTTCGGGACAATATTCACAGTTGCCCGACCAGACGTGGCGAACGCTTGACTTATCCCACCAGTATGCAAGGATTTTGGCATACCGACGCATAGCAAATGCACGCAAGTGCAGGTCGGGATATGTTCTAGGGAGGAACCTCATGCGTAAATCTATCAAGCTCGGACTCGGCGCCGCGCTGGCGTTGTCCGTCAGCTCAGCCGCTGTAATGGCCGAAAATGTGAAAATTGCCTTTATTGATCCGCTCTCCGGCGGCTTTGCTGCCACTGGCATCAACGGCCTGCACCAATTTGAATTTGCTGCCGAAACGCTGGTCAACGCCAAGGGTGGCGTTCTGGACGGCGATATGTTCGAAATTCTGCCGTTCGACAACAAGATCAGCCCCAAGGAATCCCTCATTCAGCTTCAGGTCGCGATTGACCAGGGCGCACGCTACATCGTTCAGGGCAACAGCTCGGGCGTTGCGAACGCTCTGACCGAGGCCATCGACAAGCACAACCGCCGCAACCCCGACACTCAGGTTCTGTTCCTGAACTATTCGGCTGTTGATCCCGCACTGACCAACGAAAAGTGTAACTTCTGGCACTTCCGTTTCGATCCGCACGCAGACATGAAAATGGCTGCGCTGACGGACATGATCGCCGAGAACCAGGACGTCAAAAAAGTCTATGTTATCGGTCAGGACTATTCGTTCGGTAAAGCCGTGGCGAGTGCTGCCGTGTCGATGCTGGCCGAAAAACGCCCCGACATTGAAATCGTCGGCAACGAGCTGCACCCGATCGGCAAGGTGAAAGACTTTACACCCTATGCCCGCAAGGTTGTGTCCTCGGGCGCGGATGCGGTGATCACCGGCAACTGGGGCGCGGACATGCTGGGCCTTGGCAAGTCGATCCTCGAGAACGGCTTTGAAGGCCCGATCTTCACATATTATGCGGCTGCTGACGGTATCACCGCCGCCTTTGGCGAAAGCGGTGTGGATTCGCTCTATCTGGTGGCAGAAGGTGACGACAACCCACCGCCCAAACCTGAAACACAAGAGTACATTCAGGCGTTCAAAGCCAAGTACCCAGATGGCAACATGTCCCAGACCCGTATCACCAATGTGATCCAGATGCTGGCACAGGCGATCAACGAAGCGGGCACTGCGACAGACGTCGTCCAAGTGGCCAACGCGCTGGAAGGCATGACCTTCAAGGACAGCCTGTGGAGCACAGATGAAATGCATATGCGTCCCCAAGACCACCAGTTGGTTCAGGACATTCACATCTTTGGTCACCAGCCAGTGGAAGCACCCTATGACATGGACAACTCGGGCTATGGTCTGAAAGTTCAGTTCACGGTTGAAAACGCTTCGGCGGATATCGCAACCACATGTGAAATGAAGCGTCCGTAAGGCACGTCTTGATGGCCCGCTCCCTCTCTTGCGGGGGCGGGCCGTTTCACACCAAAATCGCCACATCCTACTTCGGAGGGACCCCGGATGGACCTCGTACTCGTCAATTTGATCGACGGGCTGGTGACCGGACTGCTGTTGTTTATGCTGTCTGCCGGTCTGACACTGATTTTCTCGATGATGGGCGTGCTGAACTTCGCTCATGCCAGCTTTTACATGTTGGGTGCCTATTTCGCCTACCAGATCAGCCTTGCGCTGGGGTTCTGGATGGGGCTGATCTTTGCGCCCATAATCGTCGGTGTCATTGGCGCCGGAGTCGAACGCTATGGTCTGCGCCGCGTTCACCAATATGGCCACGTGCCGGAGCTGATCTTTACTTTCGGTCTGGCGCTGCTGATCGAGGAATTGGTGCAATTCATCTGGGTTCGTAACCAGATGCCCTACCAGATTCCGGATGTTCTGAATTTTACTGCCTTCGCCATCTCGGGCAACTCGATCCCCGCCTATAAGGTCTTTATGATCTTCATCTCGATCGCGATCTTTATTGGCCTGCTGTATGTGCTGACCAAGACGCGCGTTGGTATGATCATTCAGGCCGCCCTGAGCTATCCGCGCACCGTCGAGGCCCTGGGCCACAACGTGCCGCTGATCTTCATGGGTGTCTTTGGTGTGGGTACAGCTCTGGCCGGTGTGGCCGGTGTGATTGCGGGCCCTGTGCTGGGCACATTCCCCGGCATGGCCTTTGTCCTTGGGTCCATCGTTTTCGTAACAATCGTCATCGGCGGATTGGGATCACTATGGGGGGCACTGGTGGCGTCGCTGCTGATCGGTTGGATCACCACATTCGCCAAATCCTACAACATCCGTATGGAAGACATCCTGAACGGTATCGGCATTTCGACCCCCGAGAACCTGAGCGAAAGCATGTTCAGGGATATCTGGGCTGTCACCAGCCCGCAAATCGCCGACATCCTTCCGTATATCCTGATGGTGCTGATCCTTATTTTCCGCCCATACGGCCTATTTGGGAACCGTGACGCATGAACAATCCAATGAGAGACGACCAGATCACCACCGATCCCAGCAAGCCCGCCCAGCGGATGCGTGCCGGATCGCAGAGGCTTGCGGCGTTCCCGTGGGTGATTGCGGGGCTTGCCTTGTTGGTGATGCCATATGTGTTCACCGACAACTCGGCGATCACCATCATGAACCAGATGGCGATCACCATTATCTTTGCGCTGGCCTATAACATGCTGCTGGGGCAGGGCGGGATGCTCAGCTTTGGCCATGCTGTCTATGCGGGTGTAGGCGGTTTCGCGTGTATGCACGTTATGTCCAACACCGATTTCTTTTCGATGCTGCCGCTGCCGGTACTGCCAATCTTTGGCGGCCTGTTCGGTATGGGGCTGGCGATGATCATTGGCAGCTTCTCGACCCGCAGCGCGGGCACCGTCTTTGCGATGATTTCGCTGGGCGTGGGCGAATTGATCGCGGCGTGTTCGGTCATCATCGTGGCGTTCTTTGGCGGTGAAGAGGGTGTTTCGGGCGACCGGACCTATGGTTTGCCGTTCTTTGGCATCGAATTCCTGCAACAGATCGAAGTCTACTATCTGATCGCATTCTGGTTGATGCTGTCGGCGCTATTGATGTACCTGTTTTCGCGCACGCCCATCGGGCGCATGGCGAACGCGGTGCGCGACAACCCCGAACGCGCTGAATTCCTGGGCTATTCGTCACGCTGGGTGCGCTACTACAGCTTCATCTTCTCGGGCTTTTTCGCCGGCATCGCCGGTGGCCTGTTCGCAATCAACTACGAAATCGTGACCGAAGAGAACCTGAACACCGCCTCGTCGGGTGTGATCCTGCTGGTGACCTTCCTTGGTGGCGTCGGCTTTTTCTTTGGGCCGATCATCGGCGCGATTGCCTTTACGCTACTGCAAACGGTCCTGTCGCTGCAAACAGACCTGTGGGCGTTCTATGCCGGCGTTCTGTTCCTTGCGACCGTGATGTTTTTTCCCGGAGGACTGGCAGGGCTGCTGATGATGCACGTACCTGCAATCCGGATGGGCAAGGCGTCAAAACTGGTGGTGCCCTATATCATCACATTGATACCTGCGCTGATCGGTATTCTGGGCCTGTCCGCATTGGTCGAGATGACATTCCACGCCCGCCATTCTTCGGTGGGTGACGAGGAAATGACCGTCTTCTGGACCACCTTCGACAGCCATGACGTGCTGCCGTGGGCCATTGCCATCGGTGTCACAGTGGTGGCCTTTGGCGTCATGCGCATGATGCTTCCGACGCTGCGTGCCGCTTGGGCCGAAGCCAACACATCCACCAAGGGAGGTGCCGCATGACCACCGCAGCACTTGAACTGCAAGACCTGCGCAAGAGTTTCGGCAAGACCGAGATTATCCGCGGCGTCAATCTGGCCGTGGGCGAAAACGAACGCCACGCCATCATCGGGCCGAACGGGGCGGGCAAATCCACCCTGTTCAACCTGATCACGGGGCGGTTTCCGCAAACCTCTGGGGCGATCCGGCTGCATGGCAACGATCTGGCGGGCAAGGCCCCGTTCGAGATCAACCGCATGGGGCTGAGCCGCAGTTTCCAGATCACCAACATCTTTCCAAAGATGACAGTGTTTGAAAACGTCCGTTGTTCGCTGCTGTGGTCAATGGGCTACAAGTACAACTTCTGGTCCATGGTCGGGCGCAGCCGCGCGCTGACTGAGGGCGCCGAGCAGATCCTGGAACAGATCAACCTGACCAATCGGCGCGATCTACCGGCGGGCACATTGTCCTATGCAGAGCAGCGCGCACTGGAAATCGGCATTACCATCGCAGGTGGTGCCGACGTGATCATGTTGGACGAACCTACCGCTGGCATGAGCCATTCGGAAACCGACTATATCGTCGATCTGATCCGCATCGTGACCGAAGGCAAAACCCTGATCATGGTCGAACACGACATGGGCGTGGTCTTTGGACTGGCCGACCGGATTTCGGTTCTGGTCTATGGCGAGTTGATTGCCACCGGCCGCCCCGAAGACGTGCGCGCCGATCCCAAGGTTCAAGAAGCCTATCTTGGCGCTGCACTGGAGGCAGAACACTGATGCTCGAAGTCACCGATCTGCACGCCTATTATGGCAAGTCACACATCCTGCAAGGGGTGAACCTGAACATTCAGGAGGGCGAGATCGTCGCCCTTCTGGGGCGCAACGGGGTGGGCCGTTCCACCACCTGCAAGGCGATCATGGGCGAGGTTGTCCCGCACGGTTCGGTCAAGTTCCGCGGACAGGAAATCGCGGGCAAAAAGGCCTTTGAGGTTGCCAATCTTGGCATCGGATATGTGCCCGAAAACCGCGATATCTTTCCCGGACTGACCACGCGGCAAAACCTGATCCTTGGCTTGAAACCGGGCCAGAAGGACGGCGCGGGCCGCTGGGCGATGCAGGACATGTTCGACATGTTCTCGAACCTGAGCGAACGCGCGGACGTCGAGGCATCGGTGATGTCGGGCGGCGAACAGCAGATGCTGACCATGTGCCGCACGCTGATGGGCGACCCCGATCTGGTGATGATCGACGAACCGACCGAAGGCCTGAGCCCGCAAATGGTTCAAAAGGTTGCCACAGTTTTGCAAGAGATCGCCAAACGCGGGGTGTCCACCTTGTTGGTCGAACAAAAGCTGTCGATCGCTTTGGACATCGCGAACCGCGTCTATGTGATGGGTCACGGTCAGGTCGTGTTCGAGGGCACGCCGCAAGAGTTGAAAGAACGCGACGACGTGCGCAAGGAATGGCTGGAAGTCTGACCGGTTGATTGTGTCGGGGGAGGCTAGCCCCCCGGCACGTGCGCGTCACCCCACCCCGGAGTTTATCCGGCAAGATGAAGACTACCGTAAATGCCCCAACGCAACGTCATACCCCGCATTTGGACTTTGACAGCGCTGTAATAGCCGTCACATTGGCAGCAAATCAGAGGGGGAAATGATGGCAGATCAGTCATGGATCACGCAAAAAGATCACGGTAACGGCATTCGGGAACTGGTGCTGGAACGCGCGCCGGTCAACGCGCTGGACCCTAAAATCCTGATGGGATTTCAAGATGTTATGAATGACTTATCATCCGATGATAATGTGCGCTCTATCGTGCTGTCTTCAGGCTGCAAGGTGTTCTCTGCCGGACTGAACCTGAAAAAGGCCCGGCATTTTGACGAGGATGACCAGCGCGCCATCGTTAACGGGTTGAACCAGGGGTTTATGGCGCTTTTTGCCAGCCCCAAACCGGTGATCTGCGCCATCAACGGACCTGCGATTGCGGGTGGGTTGTTCTTTGTTCTGGCGTCGGATCACCGCATCGCTGTGCCACACGCCCAGTTCGGACTGGCCGAGGTTCGGGTTGGCGTGGGATTTCCTGCAGGGCCGCTGGGTATCGCGCGCGCCATGCTGGATGCGAACATGACACGGCGCATGATGATGCGCGGCCAACCCATTGATGTTCATGCAGCATTGGCCGCAGGACTGGTGGACGAGATTGTCGCGTCAGAGGATTTGGCGCAAGCGGCAATGGACGCGGCACGCGACTTTGCGCAGATCCCGCCCCAAGCCTACGCAGCCGTCAAATCGCAACTGCGTGCAGATACCATCGCCCGCATTGCACAGGCCGTGGCCGTAGAAACAGCAGCGGATCTGCCGTGGTATACAGATGAAACAGCCGCCGCTATGGCGCGGATGATAGGATAACGCCACATGCCCACAGTTGACCAAACCCGCATGGATCGCATTAAACCTTGGATGCAAACCTATGTTGACACTAGAAAGTTTGCAGGAAGCAGCGTTCTGGTGAACCAAGGCGGCACCGAGGTATTCTATCACGACACCGGCCTGCGCGATGTGGCAACTGCCGCACCGTTCACCCGTGATACGGTGGCGCGCATATATTCAATGACCAAACCCGTAACCTCGCTGGCGTTAATGATGCTGGTAGAGGAGGGGCGCATTCATCTGGACGCGCCACTGTCTGCGGTGCTGCCGGAATTTGCCGACATGCACGCATTGGTCAAGGGGGCCACCTCGATTGATCAGGTAGAACGCTGCCCCGTGCCAACGCTGCACCAGACCGTGACGCACACCGGCGGCTTCAGCTATCCGTTCAACCCCGGCGTGCTGCCCAAAGCGATGGAAGACGCCAAGCTGCTGTTTGGTCCCTCGGAGGGGTCGCTTGCCGAGGTATGCCAGCGTTTGGGCACGTTGCCGTTGGCCTTTCAACCCGGCACACGCTGGGAATATTCCGTTGGTATCGACGTGATCGGCCGCGTGGTCGAGGTGCTGTCGGGCCAATCGCTTGACGCGTATTTCCAGACCCGCATTTTCGATCCGCTGGGCATGACCGAAACCGGCTTTGCTGTGCCCGACGGTGCATTGGACCGCTTTGCGTCGCTGTATACGCCGTTGGCCAGTGGTGCGATGGCGCTGAACAACGCCGAAAACAAGAGCGCGGACACGCTGCGCTGTGTCGATGTGGCGGACAGATCGCCCTTCCGTGCGCCCAGCACCCTGTCAGGAGGCGGCGGTCTGGTGGGAACCATTGACGATTACATGCGCTTTTGCGAGGCGCTGCGCACAGGCGGGCAGGGGCTTGTGTCGCCAGCCACCCTGCGGTTCATGATGGCCAACCACCTGCCCGGAGAGATTGCCAGCATGGGCCCCTCCAGCTTTGCCGAACAACCGATGACCGGCATGGGCTTTGGCATTGGCGGATCGACCGTTCTGAACCCTGCACGCACCCGCACGCCGTCATCAGTGGGCGATTTCAGTTGGGGCGGAATGGCATCGACATTTTTTTGGGTTGATCCTGTGCATGACCTGTCGGTTGTGTTTTTCACCCAGCTGAGCCCGTCAAGCAGCTATCCGGCACGCCCCGAGTTAAAAGCGCTGATCCACGGAGCATTGTCATGACCGACCGCCGTATTCTCTGGACGCCAAGTGCCGAGCGCGTGGCAGGCACCTTGATGGCGCGGTTCGAACGCTGGCTAGAAGCCGAGCGCGGTTTGACGTTCACCGATTACGGCGCGATGTGGGACTGGTCGGTGACCGATCTGGAGGGGTTCTGGTCGGCGATCTGGCAATTCTTTGACCTGCCCGCATCGGTGCCGCCCACCATATTTTTGGCGAAAAACCGGATGCCGGGGGCCGAGTGGGGGCCTGGGGCCAAGCTGAACTATGTCGACCATCTGCTGCGCCATGCTGACATGCGGCCTGACGATGTGGCTGTGGTTGTGCAATCGGAAACTTTCGACCGGACCAGCCTGACGTGGGCCGAACTACGGGCGCAGGTGGCTTCGGTCGCGGCGCATCTGGCGGATATGGGCGTGGGTCAGGGTGACCGCGTGGTCGCGATCCTGCCCAACACGCAGACCGCTGTGATTGCGTTTCTGGCGACCGCGTCGCTGGGGGCTGTCTGGTCGCTTTGTGCGCCTGATATGGGGCATGTGGCGATCCTTGACCGGTTTACCCAGATCGAGCCCAAGGTGCTGATCGCGCAAGACGGCTATACCCACGCGGGCAAACCGGTGGATCGCAGTGCCGTGATCGAACAGATCAGCGCGGGCCTGCCCAGTGTAACCAACCGCATCATGGTGCCCGTAGCGCACGCGCTTCCCGATGGTTGGACCGATTGGGCCACTCTGATCAACCGCAACGCCACGTTGCATAGCAAACAGGTGCCGTTCGAGCATCCGCTGTGGATTGTCTATTCGTCCGGCACCACCGGCAACCCCAAGCCCATCGTGCACAGCCATGGCGGCATCGTTCTGGAATCGGCCAAACAGTCTCTGCATCAGGATCTGGGGCCGAAAGACCGCTATGCTTGGCTGACCTCGTCTGGCTGGATCATGTGGAACTCGCAATTTTCGGCTCTGGGGCAGGGTGCGATGCTGGCGATGTACGACGGCGCGCCCCATCATCCCGATATGGGTGTGGTCTGGCGCTTTGTCGCGGACGAGGGGCTGACCTATTTCGGCGCAGGCGCGGCCTTCTATGCGGGATGTCTGAAAGCGGGCATTTCACCGCGCACCGATGTCGATCTGTCAGCGTTGCGGTCGCTGGGATCGACCGGATCGCCATTGTCCGAAGACGCCTACAATTGGATTTACACCGAGGTAAAGGAGGACGTCTGGCTGGCACCCATTTCAGGTGGCACCGATCTGGCGGGCGCCTTTGTGCTGGGCCATCCCAGCATGCCAGTGCGCGCAGGCGAAATGCAATGTCGTGCGCTTGGCAATGCGGTGCGCGCCTTTGATGAAGAGGGCACCGAGCTGATCAGCGCGGTGGGCGAGCTGGTATGTACCCAGCCGCTGCCATCGATGCCATTGTATTTCTGGGGCGACGAAGATGGCAGCCGTCTGCATGACGCCTATTTCGACACCTATCCCGGCATCTGGCGGCATGGGGACTGGATCGAGATCAACGCGCGCGGCGGGTCGGTGATCTTTGGCCGTTCCGACGCCACGATCAACCGCAAGGGGCTGCGCATGGGATCGGCCGAAATCTATCAGGCGGTCGAGGGATTGCCCGAAATCATGGATAGCCTTGTGGTCGATCTGGAGTTTCTGGGCCGCGAGAGTTTCATGCCGCTGTTCGTGGTTCCCGCCAAGGGGCAACGGCTGGATGATGCCCTAAAAGACAAGATCAACAACGCCATTCGCACCGGTGTTTCGGCGCGTTTTGTGCCCAATGAAATCATCGAAGTGGCCGATATTCCACGCACCCTATCAGGGAAAAAACTTGAAGTTCCGGTGAAAAAGCTGCTTTTGGGCGGTGATCCGGTCCATGTCGTCAACCGCGACTCTATGGCCAACCCCGCCAGCTTCGACTTTTTCATAGATTACGCAAAGGCCCGTGCCACATGACAGATGCCCACCAGACCCTTCTGGACCTGCTCGAAGTCGAACAACTCGAAGTCGATTTGTTTCGGGGTACAGGGCAGGGTGGTGAAACCTCGACCCGTATTTTCGGCGGGCAGGTCATCGGTCAGGCGCTGGCTGCGGCCTATGGCACCGTGCCGCACCGGCTGTGCCATTCCCTGCACGCCTATTTCATCCGGCCCGGTGATCCGGAAATTCCGGTGATCTATCAGGTGGACCGCGCCCGCGACGGGGGCAGCTTTACCACCCGCCGCGTGGTGGCGATCCAGCACGGCAAGCAGATCCTGAACATGTCGGCCAGCTTTCACGTCGAAGAACCGGGCCGCCATCACCAGCATCCGATGCCGCAAGTCTCGGGGCCAGAGAATTGGCCAGACCGCAACAAGCTGCGTGCCGATGAACTGGACCGCGTCCCCGAAAGCCGTCGTGCCGACTTTATGCGTCCGCGTCCCATAGAATTGCACGACGTCAATCCGCGCGACATGTTCGAGCCGGAAATCACGTCAGACGAAAACCAGTCGTGGTTCCGCATGTCCGCCGCCAAAGGATCCAGTCCGCAAATGCAGCACTGCATGCTGGCCTACGCGTCGGATATGAACCTGCTGGGGTCGTCGCTGCGTCCGCACGGTCTGACGTGGATGAACGGAAAGGTGATGACCGCCAGTCTGGATCACGCCATGTGGTTCCACGCGCCGGTGCATTTCGAAAACTGGCATTTGTATACGATGAACAGCCCGTGGACAGGTGGTGCGCGCGGGTTCAACCGTGGCAGCATCTACAATCAGGATGGTGTGCTGGTGGCCTCGACCGCCCAAGAGGGGCTGATGCGCGAGATAAAACCGCGCGATTGACGCGGTGTAAGCGGCGCACATAATGCGCGCCGCAAGTCCTTATCCAAAAACGAAAAAGCACAGCTTGTTGTTGTCGGCATCGCGCACATAGGCGCCATAGAACCTATCGGGAATGCGCTGGCCCGGTGCGCCGTCGTCTATGGCACCCAGTTCGATCGCGCGCGCATAGATCGCGTCGACCTCTTCCTTGCTATCCGCAACAAAGGCTACCATCGTTCCGTTGCCTGCGCTGGCGGGCTGTTTGTCATAGGGTTCGCAGACCGCCAGCATCGGCTGGCCGCGCCCTGTGCTGATAAAGGCGATGCGCCCCATGTCTGTGACGATTTTCGCGCCCTTCGATGCGAAAAGCTCTGCGTAGAACTGTTTGGCGCGTTCCATGTCCGACACGCCGAGGGTCGTGTAACCGATCATATATTTATCCTTTGACGTGATGCGCCGTCAGGCGTCATTGAACTGCCCGAACTTGCGGTTCAGCTTGCGCATGCCGCCAATCCAGCGGTCATAGTTCTCGGTCTTGTTGCGCATGTATCCCATGACTTCGGGATGCGGCAGTACCAGAAACGTCTCGTTTCGGATGGTCTCGACACAGGCTTGGGCAACCACGTTCGGCTCCATCATGCCGTCGATCGATGCCACATGATCCTCGTGCCCGCGTGTCATTTCGGTGCGCACGGCTTGAGGACAGAGAACAGAGACCTTGATGCCCTGATCGCCATAGGTCATCGCCAGCCACTCGGCCAGTCCCACAGCGGCGTGTTTGGTAACGCCATAAGGCGCGCTTCCCACCTGATTAAGCAGGCCCGCCGCCGACGAGGTATTCAGCAGATAGCCACCGCCGCGTTCCGACATCAGCGGCACCAGCTTGCGCGCCGCCCAAACGTGGGACATCACGTTGATTTCCCAGATACGCTGCCAGCCGTCGTTATCCACCTCGACACCGCCGGGGATCGAGATACCCGCATTCGAGCAGAACAGATCAATCGGGCCCACCTCGTTCTCAACACGCTCGATCATCGCCACGATCTGCGTTTCGCTGGATACGTCAACTTCGATGGCCAGACCGTCAATGCTGTTGGCGGTCTGGTTGGCCCCTTTGAAATCGCGATCAACGCAGATCACGATGGCGCCTTCGGCGCTATAGGCTTCACACATGGCGCGCCCGATGCCGCTGGCGGCACCGGTTACGATAACAATTTTATCTTTCAATTCCATTGCTTATGTCCACATGTTCGACCCGCCACAGACGGTCAACGCCTGTCCGGTCATGTATTTGCTGGCATCCGACGCAAGATAGACAGCAAGCCCGCCAAAATCGTCCGGCTCGCCCAGACGGCGCAGCGGAATTTCGCCCTGAATGCGCTTTTCCACTTCCGGATTGTCCCACAGTTCGCGGGCAAAGTCGGTTTTGACCAATCCGGGGCAGATCGCGTTGAACCGGATGCCCTGCGGCCCGAATTCCTGCGCCAGGTTTCGCACCAGACCGATCAGCGCCAGTTTGGACATGCCATAGGTGCCCAGCATTTCTGACGGTTTGAACGCACCGATGGATGATGTGAACATCATCGAACCGGCGCCCTTTTCGATCATGTCGGGGGCAACCATCGTGGCCAGCCACTGGTTCGACAGCACGTTGGCGTTCATCGTCTTTTGATAGGCGTCGTCTGGAATTTCAGACGTTTTCCCGTAATAGGGATTCACGCCCGCGTTGCCGACAACGATGTCGATAGGGCCTGCAATCTTGCGGGTCTGGTCGACAAGCGCCTGAAGCTGGTCCTTGTAGCCGACGTTGCAGGCCAAGCCGTGGGCGCGTGTCGCGCCCACAGTTTTGTTGATGTCAGCGGCGGCTGCGTCCAGTTGATCCTGCTTGCGCGCAGAGATCACGACGGTCGCGCCATGTTCGGCCAATGCGGTGGCCATCGCCAGCCCCATGCCCTTGGACGCGCCCGTCAGCAGAGCCACTTTTCCGGTCAGGTCAAACATCTTGCTCATGGGCCCGAAAACACCTTGCCCTGCGCTTTGCCATGTGCGGCCAGCTGGCGTTCGTTGCTTGCCTGAAACTCCGACACTTCGGCTCGGGCCACAACGTGGTGGTGAACCTCATCAGGGCCATCGGCAAAGCGCAGCGTACGCTGGCCGGTGTACATATTCGACAGCGGCGACCATTGCGACAGACCTGTGGCACCGTGCACCTGCATCGACTGGTCGATGATCTGGCATACTTTTTCCGGCACCATCGCCTTGATCATGCTGACCCAGATGCGGGCCTCTTTGTTGCCCAGAACGTCCATCGCCTTGGCCGCCTTGAGAACCATCAAACGCATGGCTTCAATTTCGATCCGTGCGCGGCTGATGGTTTCCATGTTCTTGCCAAGGTCCACGATCCGCTTGCCAAAGGCCTGACGGTTGATCGCGCGGTCCATCAGCAGGTCCAGCGCCTTTTCGGCCTGACCGATCGAACGCATGCAGTGGTGAATACGACCCGGCCCCAAGCGGACCTGACTGATTTCAAAGCCCCTGCCTTCGCCCCACAGGATGTTTTCCTCAGGCACGCGGACGTTTGTGAACTTGATGTGCATGTGACCATGCGGCGCGTCATCGTGGCCGAAAACGTGCATCGGGCCCAGAATTTCAACGCCGGGAGTGTCGACGGGCACAAGGATCTGGCTTTGCTGGCGGAAAGATTCCGCATCGGGCGAGGTTTTGACCATAACAATCATGATCTTGCAGCGCGGATCGCCCGCACCGGAAATATAGTATTTCTCGCCGTTGATGACCCATTCACCGTTCTCCAGCACAGCTGAAGTCGAGATGTTCTTGGCATCGGACGAGGCCACATCGGGTTCGGTCATGGCAAAGGCAGAACGGATTTCACCGGCCAGCAAAGGTTTCAGCCACTTGTCTTTTTGCGCTTGGGTGCCGACACGTTCCAACACTTCCATGTTGCCGGTGTCCGGCGCCGAGCAGTTCAGCGTTTCGGGTGCCAGCGGGCTTTTGCCCAACTCTGCCGCGATATAGGCATAGTCGAGGTTCGACAGACCTTCGCCGGTTTCGGCATTGGGCAGGAAGAAATTCCACAGACCCGCCTCGCGCGCCTTTTGCTTGGCACCTTCCAGCAGCTCCAGCTGACCGGGCGCATAGGACCAGCGGTCGGCGCGGCCTTCACCAAGGCGATAGAATTCTTCGGTGATCGGATCGACGTTGTCACGGATGTGACGGATGACCGCGTTCAGCAACGGTTTGTTGCCCTCGGACATTTCCAGATTGTTCATTTCCGGCGTTGATTTTGCCATATGTAAGGCCCTCTCTTTCAATTTTTATCTGTTGACCCAATCGGGTTTGCGCTTCTCGACAAAGGCGGTGACACCCTCGCGGTGATCTTCGGTTTTCATCAGTTCGCCCAGCACTTCGTAGCTGTAGGCCAGACTGTCATTCAGCCCCTCGGCGCGGGCCATTTCGTTCAGCACACGTTTCGTTGCCCGCACGGACGATGGTGATTGCGAAGCGATCTCTTCTGCCATCTTCATGGCGGCCTCCATCAAGTCGGCCTGTGGCACCACCGCGTTCAGGATGCCGTGGCCCAATGCCTCGGCGGCGTCCATGTGGCGGCCTGTGAATAGCAGTTCGTTCGCCTTGGTGCGCGACATGAACCGCGACAGGCGCTGCACGCCGCCGGTGGCCGCGAAAAAGCCGACCTTGACTTCGGGTAGGGCATAGGTCGAGTTGTCTGCCCCGATGATAATGTCGCAGGCCAGCGCCGTTTCAAATCCGCCCCCCATGGCAAACCCGTTCACGGCGGCGATTACCGGCTTGTCGAGATCAAAGCGTTTGCTGAGACCGGCAAAGCCGCTGTCGGGAATACTGCCGCCCTTGCCGGATGCGCTGTGCTTCAGGTCGTTGCCTGCCGAAAACGCCTTGTCGCCCGCGCCGGTCAGCACCGCGACCCACAGATCGGGGTTGTCGCGGAAGTCGTTCCAGATCGCATCCATTTCCATATGCATCGGCGGATGCACGGCGTTGTAGACCTCGGGGCGATTCATGGTCACGATCAGGATCGGACCACGGGTCTCGCTGGTGACGAATTCAGGCATTCAGTTTGTCCTTATTTAGGCAAGTGGCTTGCAGCCCGCGGCGGTCAATCTTGTCGGTGGTGCCACGGGGCAGGGGATCGGTCTGGAACCAGAAATGTTCGGGCACTTTGAACTTGGCGATATGGTCGCGCAAAAAGGCCTTGAGGTCTTCCTCATTCACCGAATGCCCCGGTTTCAACTGCACACCAGCCCCCACCACTTCACCCAGACGGTCGTGCGGCACGCTGAATACACAGGCCTCGGCCACAGCCGGATGGCTGTGCAACGCACCCTCGACATCCAGACAGGCGATGTTTTCGCCGCCGCGAATGATGATGTTTTTCTTGCGATCGACGATGGTCACGATGCCTTCATCGTCGATGAACCCCAGATCGCCCGACCGCAGCCAGCCGTCCTGCAGCACTTCCGCGGTGGCCTTGGGTTTATTCAGGTATTCGCGCATGTTGCAGGGGCTTTTGACAGTGATTTCACCCACTTCGCCCACGCCCACAGGCTGGCCCGCATCATCAAGAAACCGCAATTCCTGCACTGCGGGATAAAGCCTGCCAGCTGCACCGGGGTGTTTGAGGTAATCATCGCCCAAAAGCCCGATACCCATCGCATTGGTTTCGGTCATGCCCCAACCGGTTGCGACAGCGGCGTTTTTGAACGTTCCCGCAATCTCGGCCACTTGGGCGGCAGGGCGTTTGGCACCACCGCTGCCGATATAGGTCAGCAACGGCAAATCTTCGCCCATCTCGCGGGCGGCGACGACCAGATCGGCGGATTGGGTCGGCACACCCAAAAAACGCGTGACCTCTTCGTCGCGGATCAGTTCGACCGCCCTGCGCGCATCCCACTTTGGCATCACCACGATCTTGGCTCCCGCAGGCATGCTGAGCATGAAACTGGGGTGCGTGGCCGTGACGTGAAACAACGGGGTGACAATCAGAACCGCAGGGCGCGGGGCCACCGCGTCGGGGTCTTCGGGCGGCTCGATCAACGGACCCATGACAAAGGTCAGCAACCACGAATAAACCGCGTTGACGACGCCGCGATGGGTCTGCACCACGCCCTTGGGTTTGCCCGTTGTGCCCGACGAATACATGATCGCAAAGTCGTCATCGGTATCGATGGTCACTTGTGCGGGCGCCACATCACCAACTCCCTGCATCAGATCCGCAAGGCTGTGGGGCAATTGCGCGTCGCGCACGCCGATCACCGTCAGTCCAAGGGGCACTTCCAGTGGCACCAGCCGCGCCGCGCGGTCACCATCTGCCAGCACCAGTTTGGCCGCACTGTCTTGCAGGGCATAGTCCAGCTCTTCGGTGGTCCACCAGCCGTTGAGGAACACAACCACGCCGCCAAGTGAGGCAATCGCCATCATGCCCAGCAACAGTTCGGGGCAGTTGCGCATGGCCAGTGCCACCCGTGTGCCACGCCTGACACCAAACTGGTTGCCTAAAATATGGGCGAGCCGGTCGATATCGGCCATAAATTCATCATAGGTCCAGCGTTCGTTTTCGAACACCAAATATTCTGCGGCACCGTTCTGCTGGGCCTCGCGGCTGGCGCGCATCATCGTCACCACGTCACCGGGTGCGTTCTTATAGACCGTAAAGTCCACGCCGCGAATGTTGGCTTTGGCCAGTTCGAACCGCGGATCGGTGGTGGTCAGATGGGCCGCCGCCTCGTCATAGGTCATAGCCGTCATCGCAGACCCGCCTTGCGCGCCGCGCACATGGAATTCGCCATGTGAATCCTCCCGTTTTTACGGACCGGGACGTCCTCCTTCCCGGTTCCTTAGCGGCAACCCTAGGGGCAAAAGATCGCACTGCCAATACCGCAGAATGGAATTGCGTTTCGCTGCGACGTAAGGTCAGAAAAACCGGAAACGGGGGGAAATCAGCCGATGCGTCGCGTTGACAACCCTGCGTGCGCACGCAACAAGTTGCCCCGTTCAATGACGCCGCAAAAGGCCGCCTGTTATGACAGTTAAGACGATTTCCACCACCGCTTTCAATGACCAAAAACCTGGCACTTCGGGTCTGCGTAAAAAGACGCGGGCGTTCATGATGGCCAATTATCTGGAAAACTACGTCGCGGCCACTTTCACTGCTATTGATGGCGGTGCAGGGAAAACCTTTGTGTTGGGTGGCGACGGTCGATTCTTTAACCGCGACGCGATCCAGACGATCCTGAAAATGGCGGCGGCCCTTGGCGCAGCGCGGATGATTGTGGGGCAGGGCGGGTTGCTGTCAACGCCCGCGGCCTCGCATCTGATCCGGCGTCACAAGGCCCACGGCGGCTTTATCCTGTCGGCAAGCCACAACCCTGGCGGCATCGACGCGGATTTCGGGCTGAAGTTCAACGCAGCCAACGGCGGACCCGCACCCGAGGCGCTGACCGCTAGGATACATGCGGCTACGCTGACGATCGAACGCTATGACATCGCCGATGTGCCCGATATAAATCTGGACACCGTCGGCCAGACGCAGATGGGCGACATGGTGATCGACGTGGTCGATCCTGTGGCCGATTACAGCGATCTGATGGCCAGCCTGTTCGACTTTGCCGCCATCCGTGCGCTGTTTACGGGTGGCTTTACCATGCGGTTTGACGCGATGCATGCGGTCACAGGCCCCTATGCCCATGCCATTCTGGAAGACACGCTGGGCGCGGCCAAAGGCACCGTTGTCAACGGCATCCCCTTAGAGGACTTTGGCAAGGGCCACCCCGACCCCAACCCGATCTGGGCCAGCGACCTGATGGCCCTGATGATGTCGGACGCCGCCCCCGATATGGGCGCTGCATCCGACGGCGACGGCGACCGCAACATGATCGTGGGCAAGGGAACGTATATTACCCCCTCGGACAGTCTGGCGATGCTGGCGGCCAATGCGCATCTGGCACCGGCCTATCGCGATGGCATCACGGGGATTGCCCGTTCCATGCCCACCAGCGCCGCCGCCGACCGCGTGGCCGATGCCCTTGGCGTGCCATGTTTCGAGACACCCACAGGCTGGAAATTCTTCGGCACATTGCTGGATGCAGGCCGTGTCACCATCTGTGGCGAGGAAAGCGCCGGCACCGGATCCCATCATGTCCGCGAAAAGGACGGGTTGTGGGCAGTGCTGCTGTGGCTGAACATTCTGGCGGCACGCGGCATGTCTGTGGCCGAGGTGCAGGCAGATCACTGGCAGCGGTTCGGGCGCAACTATTATGCGCGCCACGATTACGAGGCGGTCGAGACCGCGCGCGCCGACAAAATGATGGCGCATCTGCGCGCGCAACTGGACGGGCTGCCGGGGCAAAGCCACGCAGGCCTGACCGTGACCAAGGCTGATGATTTCGCCTATACCGATCCGGTCGACGGATCGACCAGCGCCGCCCAGGGCATCCGGCTTTTCTTTGAGGGGGGAGCACGCGCCGTCTTCCGGCTGTCAGGCACCGGCACCGAAGGGGCGACGATCCGGCTGTATCTTGAACAATTCGTGAGCGAGGGTAACCATGCCGCGGCCGTCGATCAGATGCTGGATGCGGTTCGCCAAGCAGCACTGACCATCAGCGATCTACCTGCATTCACAGGGCGCGATGCCCCCGACGTCCAAACCTGACAGGCTGCTTGAAGGTACTTTCTCGTTTGATATTTTCGACAGTTTACCCCGGAAAATAATCTTTACATAACACAACATCCGCCAAACATTCACGGCTTCCACGACGATTACACCCGTCAGATAACATTTTGTTTTCTAACAAGAGTCGCCGTTGGGGGTAGTGCCCGTGCAGTATCAGATTTACGCATAATCCATATTATGTAATATACTGATCGAGCATTATCAGCGTACTGCCCGATAAAGTTCATGTCCTGACATCGCTGCGTTTCTGGCGCGCGTTTTGGCCGCTAGCCCAAAGCGTATCCGGCCCCGCGCACTGTGCGTAACGGATCGCTGCCACCGGTCAGGGTCAAGGCCTTGCGCAGACGTCCGATGTGGACGTCCACGGTGCGTGTATCAACATAGATGTCGCGGCCCCACACACGGTCCAGCAGACTTTCGCGGCTCCAGACACGGCCCGGTTTCTCCATAAAGGTGCTGAGCAGCCGGAATTCAGTCGGTCCCAGCTTCAGTTCGACTTCGCCGCGCGTCACGCGATGGCTTTCGGCGTCCAGCATAATATCTTCGTAATGCAACGGCACACCCACCGTCGCAGGCCGGACACGCCGTAACTGGGTGCGCACGCGCGCCATCAGTTCAACCATCGAATAGGGTTTGACCACATAGTCGTCAGCGCCGGTTTCCAACCCGCGCACCTTGTCCACTTCCTCGGATCGGGCTGAAAGCATTATCACTGGAATATCACGGGTTTCCGGCCTGACCTTCAACCGACGGCACACTTCGATTCCGCTTAGGTGTGGCATCATCCAGTCAAGCACGATGATGTCGGGTGGCGCCTCGCCGATCAACATGATCGCATCTTCACCATTGTCCGCCGAAACCACTTCAAACCCCTCGGCAGACAAGTTATAGGCCAGAACTTCGCGCTGTGCTGCTTCGTCCTCGACCAGTAGCACACGTGGTTGATCGGCTGACATGATCGTGCCCCTTTACAGCGGTTGAACCGACGTGGTGTCGGCCTTGGTGCGGTTTTCGTCGGCGTGTGCGCCAGTGACCAAATAAACGGTCTGTTCGGCAATCGAGGTTACATGATCGCCCATCCGTTCGATGTTCTTCGCGATGAAGTGCAGATGCATACAGGCGGTGATGTTGCGCGGATCTTCCATCATGAAGGTCAGGAATTCACGGAACAGCGCGTTGTACATCTGATCGACCTCCATATCGCGGTCGATCACGTCCTGCGCCAGTTCCGCGTCGCGGTTCACATAGGAATCAAGCGCGTCCTTGAGCATCCGCTCGACCTCACGGGCCATGCGACGCAACGCGCCTGCGCTGTCACTGACCGGGGCCAGCGTGGCCAGAACACCCGTGCGCTTGGCCATATTTTTTGCATAATCGCCAATACGTTCCAGGTTGGCGCTAATCTTGATCACGCTCAGGATCAGACGCAAGTCAACGGCAATTGGCGCGCGCAATGCAATGACGCGGGCCGCCTCTTCGTTGATGGTCTCTTCGAGCGCGTCGATGCGCTTGTCAGCCTTGCGCACCGCTTCGGCGCGCTCTTCATCGCGGGTCTCAAGACTGGTTGCAGCCTCAAGGATAGCTTCTTCTACCAGCCCGCCCATTTTCATGATCTGCGCCTGAATGGTTTCCAAATCACGGTCAAAAACGGATGCAATATGTTGATCTGACGACATTATTAATGCTCCTTAGCCGATGCGGCCAGTAATATAGCTTTCGGTGCGCGCGTCGGTCGGGTTGGTAAAGATCGTGCCCGTCTCGCCGTATTCGACAAGGTTTCCGAGGTGAAAGAACGCGGTTTTCTGGCTGACGCGCGCGGCCTGTTGCATCGAGTGCGTGACGATCACGACAGAATAATTCTGGCGCAATTCGTCAATCAATTCCTCGACTTGTGCGGTGGCAATCGGATCCAGCGCCGAACATGGTTCGTCCATCAGCAACACTTCGGGTTCGGTGGCCACGGCGCGCGCGATGCACAGGCGCTGTTGTTGGCCGCCCGACAGGCCGGTGCCGGGCCCGTCCAGACGGTCCTTGACCTCGTCCCAGATGGCACCGCGACGCAAGGCGCGCTCGACGATGTTGTCCAGGTCGGCCTTGTTTCGGGCCAGACCGTGAATGCGCGGGCCATAGGCCACGTTGTCATAGATCGACTTGGGAAACGGGTTTGGCTTCTGAAACACCATGCCCACTTTCGCCCGCAGTTGCACCGGATCAACGTGCTTGTCATAGATATCTTCGCCGTCAATCAGGATGTCGCCCTGAACACGGCAAACATCAATTGTGTCATTCATCCGATTGATACAACGCAAAAAAGTCGATTTTCCGCACCCCGAAGGCCCAATGAATGCTGTGACCGTTTTGTCTTCAATGTCAACGTTCACGTCTTTGATGGCATGTGTGTCGCCATAATAGACCTGCACATTGCGCGCGCTGATTTTCAGGTTCTGAATGTCCACGGTGTTCTTCGCCATCAGATCTTTCATCGGTCCGTGTCCCCTTTTCAAATGACGTCGCACGAAACTGCGCCGCAGGCTGGCCGCGATTATCGTCTTTACCAACAGTAATACCTGCAAAGTCATGATACCACCCCAAGTGCTTTGGCATCAAAGAGCAGATGCACCCAACCCTAGCTTTCGTCGGGCGGTGTCCACGGCAGTGCAACTTGAACGGTGGTACCCTGCCCCAGCACACTGTCGATGCGCAACCGGCCACGGTGACGGCTGACAATGTGTTTCACGATAGCCAGCCCCAGACCGGTGCCGCCCAATTCGCGGCTGCGGTGATTATCGGCGCGGTAGAACCGTTCGGTAAGGCGCGGCAGGTGGATTGGATCGATGCCGTGGCCCTGATCTATGACTTCAATTGTGGCACCTGGTCCGCGCAGCGCGCGCAGATTGGTGTTCACATTCAGCCGCAAGGTGACCGCGCGATCCTTGCCGCCATACTTAATCGCATTTTCAATCAGGTTGCTGACAACTTGCACCAGTTGGTCGCGGTCCGCAGCAACCGTCACCGGATTATCGCCCAGTTCCGCCACCAGCGTCACCCCCGCCTCGTCTGCCAGCGGCGTCATCAACGCCACCACCGAGGCCAGACATTCACGCAGGTTCACCTGCCCCGTGGGCCGCACCCGCTCGTCGCCCTCGACACGGCTGAGCGACAGCAGATCGCCCACCAACCGGTTCATCCGTTCCGCCTGATCCTGCATGATGCCAAGAAACCGCGCCTGTGCTGCAGGATCATTGCGCGCAGGCCCGCGCAGGGTTTCGATAAAGCCCATCAGCGCGGTCAGTGGCGTACGCAATTCATGGCTGACGTTGGCCACGAAATCGCGACGCATCTGGCCTGCTTGCTGAACGTGAGTCACATCCTCGAACGTCAAAAGCACCATCGGTGCCGCGTCGTCAGTAACAACTTGCGCCACATGCACCGAAAACGTGCTGTGCTGCGCCCCGTCGTTGGTCAGATATGGGGCGGTGCGGGGTTTGCCCTGACGCAGGCAGGCCTCGACCGCATCCAGCAATGCCGGCTGGCGTAGCATGGTGACATAGGGCCGCCCCTCGATCCGCTGACCAATCAGATTGCGCGCCGCTATGTTGGCGCCGACGATGACTTCGGACTGGTTGACCACCAGTCCGGGCATCGGTAGCGCCTCAAGCATGGCGCGGATCACATGGTCTTGCGGCACCGGCCTCAGGCCTTCACGGCGGCGTCGACGGCACGTTCAAAGACGGCCAGCAAAATGTCGGGGTCTTCAAGACCCACCGACACACGAAAGAACCCTTCGGACATACCCAAGGCTTTGCGCCGCGCTGCCGTCAACGCGCGGTGCGAGGACGAGGCAGGATGCGACAGCGTGGTGCCCACGTCGCCCAACGTCGGCGCAAAGCTGAGCCCTTCGGCGGCGGTGGTGAACGCATTGGCCGCCTCGCGGCCGCCATCCAGTTCGAAGCTGACCATATTGCACCAGCGCGCTTGCAGCAGCTCTGCGGCGCGAGCGTGGTCGGGGTGGTCACTGCGTGCCGGATAGATCACGCGTTTGACGCCCTTTAGCGTGCCCAAAGCATCGGCCAGCTTCATGGCAGTCTGCTGGCATCGCTCAAAGCGCAGATCAAAGCTGAGCATCCCGCGTTCTGCCAGCCAGCAATCAAACGGGCTGGGCGTCATTCCAGCCGTGACTGTAAAGACCCGCAGCCGTGTGTTCAGCGCGGGATCGCGCGCCGCCACATAGCCCAGCATCACGTCGGAATGGCCCGCCAGCAGTTTGGTCACCGAATGGATCACAATGTCGGCGCCGTGTTCGAACGGTTGATAGGCACGCGGTGTGGTAAAAGTATTGTCGACCACCAGCAGCACGCCGGTCTCTTTCGCAAGCGCCGCAAGGCCCACCATATCCGCCACCCGCAGTGTCGGGTTCGACACCACCTCGACCAGAATCATCCGCGTCTCGGGGCGCAGGGCCGCGCGCACAGCCTGCACGTCACCCGGATCGGCCAGCGTGGTTTCGATGCCCAGACGCGGCAGGTCTTCGGACATCATCCGCAACGACCGGCCGTAAAGCTGGTTGCCGCCGATCACGTGATCGCCCGCCTTGAGCAGTCCCAGCAGTACCGCAGACACCGCAGCCATCCCGCTAGAGGTCAGAACACCTGGGTTCGGTGCGTTTTCCATTCGGTCCAGCAGGCCCGCAACCACGTCTGCGTTGGGGTGGCCTTCGCGGCTGTAGGTATAGCCGTGCAGTTCGCCTTCGTACTGGCGGTCCAGCATGTCGGGGGTGTCGCTGGCATAGACCACTGAGGGCGACAGAGGAGTAACCACCGGACGCGAGGCGCTGTTTGGCAGTGGTACGGGCCGGATCAGCGACCCCTTTTCGTTGCGCATATTAACCGACCTTGGTCATACCGTCACGATAACGGCGCATGTTGTCTTGGTAATGCAGCGCGCTGGCCTCAAGGCCCTTGATCGCTGCGACGTCCAGTTCGCGCACCACTTTGCCCGGTGCGCCCATCACCAGTGATCCATCGGGGATCACCTTGTTTTCTGTAATCAACGCCCCTGCCCCGATCAGGCAGTTGTTGCCGATTTTGGCCCCGTTCAGCACGGTGGCCCCCATGCCGATCAGGCTGTTGTTGCCGATGGTGCAGCCATGCAGCATGACCTTGTGACCGATGGTGCAGTTTTCGCCTATGGTCAGCGGAAAGCCCGCGTCGATGTGCATCACGCAGTTTTCCTGAACGTTGCTGCCGCGACCGATCCGGATTTCTTCGTGGTCGGCGCGGATGGTGACACCGAACCAGACGCTCGAACCCTCTTCCAAAACGACCTTGCCGATTAGATTGGCATCATGCGCCACCCATGTGTCAGGGTGAATATCGGGGCGGTCTGCGCCCAAGGCGAAAATGGTCATAGTTGCTCCTGAAACTCGGATTGAAGCTGCCGGACGTGTTCTGTCAGATTCGGCTGCTGGCTGCGTCGCATCCGTGCGACGTCGATGATCTTTCTAAGACTGTTTTCGGTTTCGTCCAGATCGTCATTGACCAGAACAAAATCATACCCGTCCCAGTGGCTGATTTCGTCCCAGCACTTCTTCATGCGTTGGTCGATGACCTCTTTGCTGTCTTGTCCACGTGCTTCCAGACGGCGGCGCAATTCGGTGATACTGGGGGGCAGCAGAAACACTGACAGCGTGTGCATGCCCAAAGCCGAGTTGCGGATTTGCTGCGCGCCCTGCCAGTCGATGTCAAACAACACATCGTTGCCCTGTTCAATGGCGTCGCGCACCGGCCCAGTGGGAGAACCGTAGAAGTTGCCAAAAACGTGCGCGTGTTCCAGCATTTCGTCGTTGGTGACCATCCGCTTGAATTCGTCTTCGGATACGAAATGATAGTCGGATTTGTCAACTTCGCCCACGCGCGGCGCACGGGTGGTGGCCGAAACCGAGAATCTGATCGAGGTGTCCCAGGCACGCAGGCGTTTGGCCAGCGTGCTTTTGCCAGCACCCGAAGGCGACGACAGGATCATCAACAAGCCCCGGCGGTCGTTCTTGCGGCGTTCGGTTGTCATTGGCGGTTACTCCACATTCTGCACTTGCTCACGCATTTGGTCGATCAGCGCCTTCAGCGCCAGCCCCACCCGCGTCAGTTCGGTATTTTGCGCCTTGGCACACAGAGTGTTGGTCTCGCGGTTGAACTCTTGCATCAGGAAATCCAGCTTGCGGCCCACGGGGCCTGCGACGTTGACCAGATCCCGTGCGGCGGCGACATGGGCACCCAGACGATCGATTTCCTCGGTGATGTCGGCCTTAACAGCCAGCAGCGCCAGCTCTTGCGTGATTCGGGCCTCGTCCAGACCTTCGGCGTTTTCCACAATCCGCGCCAGCGTGCGACGCAGGCCCTGCGCCACCTCGTCCTTGCGCGCCTCGGCCACCTGTGCTGCCTGCGCGGTTAGTTTGGCAACCTCGTCCAGTTGCGCGTGTAGCACTTTGGCCAGTACCGCCCCCTCATTCGCGCGCATCTGCACAAAATCTTCCAGCATTGCGGCTATGTCAGCCTCGAGCGCTGCCTTGAGCGGGCCGGTATCCTGATCGCCGCTGGATTGTTCCAACACACCGCGCATCACGGCGATATCGGTAGCTTTGGAGGGTGCCAGCGACAAGCCAAGGTCCATCGCTTGTGCTTCAATCTCGGTCAGGGCGGCCAGCATGGCGGAAAGCTGTGCATTGTTGACCTGCACGGTGACAGCGGCGTCCTCGCGGGTGACGCGCACGTTCAGCGTGACATTGCCCCGTGCAACAGTCGCGGCCACCTGCGTGCGCAAGGCCACCTCCAGCCCGTCGACCCAATCGGGGGCACGCACTCGGATGTCCAACCCCTTGCCATTGACGCTGCGCAATTCGCAACTCCAGCGATACGCGCCGCTTTCACCTGCGGACGCGGCAAAGGCGGTCATGGAATGAAGGACGGGGTGTTGCGCTGTTTGTGTCATGTCAGAGCAATACGGCCAATGGGGTGCGGTGGGCAACCCAAAGCGGCTGGATGCGCCGCAACGACAATCGCCTGTCATACGTTAACCAACTCTTAAGATTTAGGCCCGATGAACGTTCGCGATCAGCTATTAAGTGTTTCGTAACATCTGTGGCAGACCGCGCGACAGAATCTATGTAGGGTATGCATGCAATGGACTTATTTGATCGCAACACGCGCAACGTGGTGGCTATGACAGATTTTCAGGCAGACACCGGATTCTCCGCTCTGGCACAGGTCGAAGGCTATTGGGATGCGCTGCGCGGCAACCGCCTGATGCCCAACCGTGCCGAGATTGATCCGCGCGGTATCGAATCCGCACTGGAATATACCTTTATTCTGGAACGCATCGCTCCCGGCATGGCGCGTTTACGCATCGCGGGCAGTCATTTGGGCGATCTGATGGGGATGGAGGTGCGCGGTATGTCATTGACCACGTTGGTCTCGCCCGATGGACGCCGCCAGCTAAGCGACACGCTGGAAGATGTGTTTCAGCGTCCCTCGATCTGCGAAGTGCGGCTGAGCGCGCCAGCGGGTTTTGACAAACCGGCGATGGACGCGCGGATGATCCTGTTGCCAATGAAAAGCGATCTGGGCGATGTCAGCCGTGCGCTGGGCTGCTTCGTGGCACGCGGCACAATTGGCCGCAAACCGCGCCGGTTTGACGTAACCGGTGTCGACACACGGCCCATTGTGGCCCCCGCCACCAGTACGTTCAATTCGCAAGAGCCGCAGCCCGTCGTTGCCATGCGCGAATCCGGCATGTCCGAGCCGGCAAAGCCGTTTGTCAAAAGGCGCCGGTCGGGCGATGTGCCCTATCTGCGGCTAATCAAAAGCGACTGATCCTGCACGAGCTACCTGTTTTCCGAAACGGCAAGGGTTTCAGATATGAAACCCTTGCCGAAAGGCATTCAGACAGCTTGTTGCTGGCCGTTCTGGCTATTGCGACGAGCCGACAGTTCCTCGGCCACCAAGAATGCAAGTTCCAGCGACTGGCTGGCGTTCAGACGTGGATCACAGGCGGTGTGATAGCGCGCGGACAGGTCTTCTTCGCTGACAGCACGCACGCCACCGGTACACTCGGTCACGTCCTGTCCGGTCATTTCGAAATGCACACCGCCGGGGATTGTGCCCTCGGCCTGATGCACCGCAAAGAATTCACGCACTTCGCGCAGCACGCTTTCAAACGGACGGGTTTTATAGCCCGTGGACGACTTGATCGTGTTGCCGTGCATCGCGTCACAGGTCCACAGCACATTTGCACCCTCTTCCTGTACGGCCTTGATCAGACGTGGCAGGTGGTCGCCAACGCTGCCCGCTCCAAAACGCGCGATCAGGGTCAGACGGCCCGCTTCGTTCTCGGGGTTCAGTTTTTCCATCAGCACCTTGAGATCCTCTGCCGTGGTCGTCGGACCACATTTCAGTCCGATGGGATTCTGCACGCCACGGGCAAATTCAACATGCGCACCGTCGGGCTGGCGTGTGCGGTCACCGATCCAGATCATGTGACCCGACCCCGCCAGCCATTTACCCGATGTCGAATCAAGACGTGTCAGCGCCTCTTCGTATTCAAGCAGCAAGCTTTCGTGGCTGGTATAGAATTCGACCGTCGAAAATTCATGCGTGGTCTTCGAGTTGATGCCAGCGGCCCCCATGAAATCAATGGTGTCCTGAATGCGATTGGCAATCTCGGCGTATTTCGCGGCATCTTCACCATCGGTAAAGCCCAGCGTCCATGCGTGAACGCGGTGCATATCGGCAAAACCACCGGTCGAAAAAGCCCGCAACAGGTTCAGAGTGCCCGCCGCCTGCGTATAGGCCTGAAGCATTTTGGCGGGGTCGGGAATGCGCGATTCGGGTGTGAAATCCAGACCGTTGATGATGTCACCACGGTAGCTGGGCAGTTCCACACCGTCGATCACCTCGGTCGGGGCGCTGCGGGGCTTGGCGAACTGGCCTGCCATGCGGCCAACCTTGACCACGGGCACCTTGGCACCAAAGGTCAGAACCATCGCCATTTGCAGCATCACCTTGAACGTGTCGCGGATAGCATCGGCGCTGAACTGGTCGAACGCCTCAGCACAATCGCCGCCCTGCAACAAGAACGCTTCGCCGCGGCTGGCAGCCCCCAGATGCGCCTTGAGTTTGCGCGCCTCGCCCGCAAAGACCAGCGGCGGATATTTCGACAGTTGGGCGGTCACCGCCTGCAAAGCTGCCGTATCCGTATAGTCTGGCATCTGGATCCGGGGCTTGTTGCGCCAATCCGATTTCGACCATTCGCTCATAATGTCTCTCCGTTTTCTGGCTGCTGTCCAGCCACCCTAGTGCAGGCGCTTATACAAAAGCGTGCTATGACTGGCCATACGTCAAATGCGACCACTTGACGTCGCTGCCCATGCGTGAGCAAAGTTTCCGGCATGGCCGGAAAAGGCCCGGTGAATAAGATATCTGTTCGCAGAAGTCGGGCCTTCGTCGAAACTGTATAAAAAGGGCGCCGCAATGTCCCAGACGCGAACCTCAGCCATCCGGCCCGACCAGCCGGACAAGCCACAGCGATATGTCTTTGTTCTGCTGAACAATTTTACATTGCTGTGCTTTTCCGCTGCGGTTGAAAGCCTGCGCATTGCCAACCGGATGGCAGGGCGTGACCTGTACGAGTGGAAGATCGTTGGCGAAGGTGGCGACACGGCTGTATGTTCGGCTGGAACGGCCTTCAAGCTTGACGGTGATCTGGACGAGTTGAACCGCGACGACACCGTGATGGTGTGCGGCGGCATTGATGTTCAGGACGCCACCACCAAACGTTTGCTGAACTGGCTGCGCCGCGAGGCGCGCAAAGGGTTGCGGGTGGCGGGACTGTGTACAGCGGCCTATTCGCTGGCGCGTGCGGGGTTGCTGGACGGGAAAAAGGCAACGATTCACTGGGAGAATCAGGACAGTTTTGCCGAAGAATTCGAAGAGGTTAACCTGACCAAATCTGTGTTTGTGGTCGATGGCCTGCGCATCACCACCGCCGGTGGCACCTCTTCGATCGACCTGATGCTAAAGCTGATCGCCGACAGCCACGGTGAGGATCTGGCCAATGCGGTTGCCGATCAGCTTATTTATTCGTCGATCCGCACCGATCAAGACACCCAGCGTCTTTCGGTGCCCACACGCATCGGCGTGCGCCATCCCAAGCTGTCCCAAGTCATCCAGATCATGGAGAGCCACATCGAAGAGCCGATCAGCCCCTCTATTCTGGCCAAGGATGTAGGCATGTCCACCCGCCAGCTGGAACGTCTGTTCCGCCGCTATCTCAGCCGCTCGCCCAAGCGGTACTATATGGAATTGCGCCTGCAAAAGGCGCGGAACCTGTTGATGCAAACGGATATGAGCGTGATCAACGTGGCCCTTGCCTGCGGTTTTGCCTCGCCCTCGCATTTTTCGAAATGCTACCGCGCACATTATGACACCACGCCCTATCGCGAACGCGGATCGCACGCGGCGCGTCTGAGCATCTGACTACCGCGCCATCCTGTACAGCGCTCCATCCACCACTGACAGAAACCAGATGCTGCCATCTGGCGCAGTCTGGATGTCGCGCACGCGCGCTGTTTGCGGTGCCGTTATTTTCTCCACTTCTGACGCGGTATTGCTGTCGATCTGCAACCGGCTGATATAGTTCAGCTTTAGTGCGCCGACGAACATATCACCCTGCCATTCGGGAAACATACTGCCATCATAGATCATCATGCCCGACGGTGCGATGGACGGATCCCAGTAATGCGCGGGCTGCTGCATCCCGTCTTTGGACGTGCCTTCGCCGATCCTGCCGCCACTGTAATGGCGGCCATAGCTGATCACAGGCCAGCCATAGTTGGCCCCCTTGCCAATCAGGTTCACCTCATCACCGCCTCTTGCGCCGTGTTCGACCACCCACAGGCGGCCCTTGGCGTCCAATGCGGCACCCTGCGGGTTGCGATGCCCATAGGACCAGATTTCAGGCAAGGCACCCGCCTGCCCCACAAAAGGATTGTCCGCAGGCACCGACCCGTCACGCCCCACGCGCACGACCTTGCCGTTGTGCTGGTTCAAATCCTGCGCCAGCGGGCGCTGCCCGCGTTCGCCCACCGTGACAAACAGCGTACCATCCGCCCCCTCAACTACGCGGCTGCCGAAATGCACCCCGCCACGGTTGCCGGGCTTCATCTCGAACAACAGTTTTACATCGCCAAGCGACTGCCCGTCCGCAGACAATGTGCCCGAGGCCAGCGCGGTGCCAGCACCGCCACCCGCCTGTGCCTTGGCATAGGTCAGAAACACCATGCCGCTGATATCAAAGTCGCGCGGCAGAGTGATGTCCAGCAATCCGCCCTGCCCGTTTGCGGCCACATCCGGCACGCCGGACACGGCATTGCGCGTACCATCAGCGGCCACATGCAACAGCTTGCCATCGCGTTCGGTGATCAAAACGCCACCATCGGGCAGAAATGCAAAGGCCCAAGGCGTGTCCAGCCCGTCGACCTGCACGGTAAAGCTGACCTGCCCCGCCGAGGTCTGCTGCGCCTGTGCGGGCGGAGGGCAAAAAACAGGGCCAAGACCCCAAACCAATAACAGAATCACAAACAGTCGCATCATGGCATCCTCTCTGGCCGTTAATCCGGCGTCGAAATAATCTTCCAAAAAATACAGATAGGTCGAAAATCCTGACTTTCCAAACACGTTGCATAAGAACAAGCACACCTTAAATGGCTTTTCTTTTCAGGGCGACGTGCTTAGGCTTCGATCCAGAACGCAAAGTTCCAATAAGGGAGTTACCACATGAAAAAGTTTCTGATGGCCACAGCGGCCACCGCTCTGATGACCGGCGCGGCCTTTGCTGATGCACATGCCAAGGAAGTCAAAATTGGCGTGATCCTTGGCTTTACCGGCCCGCTGGAATCGATCACCCCCGCAATGGGTGCCGGTGCTGAACTGGCGATGGCCGAAGTCTCCGAAAGCGGCGCGCTGCTGGACGGTGCCAAGGTTACGTCGATCCGCGGCGACAGCACATGCATCGACGCCGGTGCGGCCACATCCGCCGCCGAACGTCTGATCACATCCGACAAGGTTTCCGCCATCATGGGCGCCGACTGCTCGGGCGTCACCGGCGCGATCCTGCAAAACGCGGCACGCCCCAACGGGGTCGTGATGATTTCGCCTTCGGCCACATCACCCGGTCTTTCGACCGCCGAAGATGACGGCCTGTTCTTCCGCACCGCACCGTCGGATGCGCGTCAGGGCGTCATCATGACCGAAATCCTGCAAGATCGCGGCGTAAACGAAGTTGCGCTGACATACACCAACAACGACTACGGCAAAGGTCTGGCCGACGCGTTCCAGGCCGCATTCGAAGAAGCTGGCGGCACTGTCACCATCTCGACGTCGCACGAAGACGGCAAAGCCGACTATTCGGCTGAAGTCGGCGCTCTGGCCTCGGCTGGCGGCGAAGTTCTGGTTGTGGCCGGCTATGTCGACCAAGGCGGCTCGGGCGTTATTCGTGCTGCGCTGGATACCGGCGCGTTCGACACATTCTATGTGCCGGACGGCATGGTAGGTGAAAAGCTGAACGAAAACTTCGGCGCGGAAATGAACGGCTCGTTTGGCGCCTATCCCGGCACCGACAGCGAAGGTGCAGCCCTGTTCGTCGAACTGGCCAAAGAGGCCGGTTTTGACGGCACCGGCGCATTTGCCCCCGAAAGCTATGATGCCGCCGCGCTGATCATGCTGTCGATGCAGGCAGCCGGTTCGATGGACTCAGCCGATTTCAAAGAGCACGTCATAGACGTGGCCAACGCACCCGGTGAGAAAATCTATCCCGGTGAACTGGCCAAGGCTCTGGAACTGATCAAAAACGGTCAGGAGGTCGACTATGAAGGCGCATCGGCTGTTGAACTGATCGGACCCGGTGAATCGGCTGGTAACTATCAGGAAATCGAATTCGCAGACGGCGTTTACTCGACCATCAAATACCGCTAATCCGCGTTCTACAAAACTGAACGGCCCGAAGGTGACTTCGGGCCGTTTCAAGTATGAAGCAGGCCACGTTTCAAGATGGCCGCATACACAGGGGATGGAACGCCAATGATCGTCGTAGACGACATTCACAAACATTTTGGCGGCTTTCACGCCGTTGACGGTGCCAGCCTGTCGATCACTCCGGGGTCGATCACCGGGTTGATCGGGCCGAATGGCGCGGGAAAAACAACTCTTTTCAACGTGATCGCAGGGGTTCTTAAACCAACCTCCGGACGTGTCACAATGAACGGAGAGGACATAACCGGCCTGCCGCCGCACACGCTGTTCCACAAGGGGCTGCTGCGCACATTCCAGATCGCGCATGAATTTTCGTCGATGACCTGCCGCGAGAACCTGATGATGGTGCCCGGTAACCAGTCGGGCGAAACGCTGTGGAACACATGGTTTGGCCGCAAGCGCATTGCCGACGAAGAACGCGCCCTGCGCGCCAAGGCCGACGAGGTGCTGGAGTTCCTGACCGTAGAACATCTGGCCGACCACAAGGCGGGCCAAGTCTCGGGCGGTCAGAAAAAGCTGCTGGAACTGGGCCGCACCATGATGGTCGACGCCAAGATCGTGTTCCTCGACGAGGTTGGCGCGGGCGTGAACCGCACGCTGCTGAACACCATCGGCGATGCCATCCTGCGGCTGAACAAGGAACGCAACTACACCTTTGTCGTCATCGAACACGACATGGATTTCATAGGCAAGATTTGTGACCCGGTGATCTGCATGGCCGAAGGCAAAGTGCTGGCCCAAGGTACGCTGGACGAGATCAAGGCCAACGAGCAGGTGATCGAAGCCTATCTTGGCACCGGCCTGAAAAACAAAGAGCAGGTGGGCGCATGAGCGGAAATCCCTACAACGACGGGCGCGGCAACAAGGACGCGTCGATCGCCAACCCCAAAGGCGTTGGCACGTTGACCGCGCATCCCGGTACGGGCGCTGCGATGAACACCCGCAACGCCTTTTTGATCGGTGACAGCATGACAGGCGGCTATGGCAACGGCCCCGACATTCTGCATGATTGCACCGTAGCCGTAGACGCAGGCGAAATCGCGGTGATCGTGGGCCCCAACGGTGCTGGTAAATCCACCGCAATGAAGGCCGTGTTCGGCATGTTGAACGTGCGCAAGGGCTCTGTCCATCTGGACGGTGAAGACATCACCGATCTGTCGCCCCAAGACCGCGTGGCCAAGGGCATGGGCTTTGTCCCGCAGACGTCAAACATCTTTACGTCGATGACGGTCGAGGAAAATCTCGAGATGGGTGCTTTCATCCGCCGTGACGATTTCCGCGATACGATGGCACAGGTCTATGACCTGTTTCCCATCCTAAAGGAAAAGCGCCGACAGGCCGCGGGTGAATTGTCGGGCGGTCAACGTCAACAAGTCGCCGTGGGCCGCGCACTGATGACGCGCCCAAAGGTTCTGATGCTGGACGAACCCACAGCGGGTGTCAGCCCCATCGTCATGGACGAGCTGTTCGACCGCATCATCGAAGTGGCCCGCACCGGCATCCCGATCCTGATGGTTGAACAGAACGCCCGACAAGCGCTTGAGATTGCCGACAAAGGTTACGTTCTAGTGCAAGGGCGCAATGCGTTCTCGGGCACTGGCAAAGAACTTCTGGCCGATCCCGAAGTCCGCAAATCGTTCTTGGGGGGCTGAGTGATGTATCTGCTCTCAAAAACCACCCATGGCCCCTCGGGCACCAGCAAGATCGGAGCCTGTGCATAATGGACCTTCTCAACGCCTTCGTGGCGCTTTCCAATTTCGTGCTGATCCCCGCGATTGCCTATGGCTCGCAGCTTGCGCTGGGTGCGCTGGGGGTCACGCTGATCTACGGCATCCTGCGGTTTTCCAACTTTGCCCACGGGGATACGATGGCATTCGGCACAATGGTGACGGTGCTGTTTACTTGGCTGTTCCAAAGCTGGGGTGTTTCGCTGGGGCCGCTGCCCACGGCGCTGCTTGCCCTGCCCTTTGGCATTCTGGGCTGTATGGCGCTGCTGCTGTTCACCGATCGCGTGGTGTATAAATTCTACCGCGCACAAAAGGCCAAGCCGGTAATCCTTGTGATCGTGTCACTTGGCGTGATGTTCATCATGAACGGTCTGGTGCGCTTTATCATCGGGCCGGACGACCAACGGTTTTCTGATGGCGAACGGTTCATCGTCTCGGTGCGCACTTTCAAAGAGATGACCGGACTGGAAGAAGGTGTGGCGATCAAGACCACCCAAGGTATCACGGTGATCACAGCGGTGATCGTGGTGGCAGCTCTGTTCTGGTTTCTGAACCGCACGCGCACCGGAAAATCCATGCGCGCCTATTCCGACAACGAGGATCTGGCGCTGCTGTCGGGCATCAACCCCGAGCGCGTGGTGATGATTACATGGCTGATCGTTGCCGCATTGGCGACGGTGGCAGGCGTGCTGTACGGGTTGGACAAGTCGTTCAAACCTTTCACCTATTTCCAGTTGCTGCTGCCGATCTTTGCCAGCGCCATCGTGGGGGGGCTGGGCAGCCCGCTGGGTGCCATCGCGGGCGGTTTTACCATCGCCTTTTCCGAAGTCATGGTGACCTATGCATGGAAAAAGGTCGCGGGCTATGCCCTGCCTGACAGCCTAGCGCCCGACAGTTTGGCCCAACTTCTGAGCACCGACTATAAATTCGCCGTCAGCTTTGTGATCCTGCTGATTGTGCTGTTGTTCCGGCCTACCGGACTTTTTGCGGGGAAATCGGTATGAACGCGACACTCAAAAACACCGGCCTGTTCGCGCTGGTCGCAGTGCTGATCATCGGAACCGGATTGTTGCAAAGCTGGAACTCGGCGCTGTTCATCCTGAACTTTGGCCTGATCAGCGCGATCATGGCCTTGGGGGTGAACCTGCAATGGGGGTTCGCGGGCCTGTTCAACGTGGGCATCATGGGGTTTGTGGCACTTGGCGGTCTGGCCACGGTGCTGGTGTCGATGCCGCCCACCACCGAAGCGTGGGCTGCGGGCGGCGGCAGTGTGATTGTTGCGCTGCTGATGGGCGCAGCGACGATTGTGGTGACCGCATTGGTGATCAAACGGATGCCTGCAGGCTGGGTGCGCACGGTTGTGGTTCTGGTGCTGCTGATTGGTGGCTTTTTCATCTATCGCTGGCTGTTCGATCCTGCCGTGGCGGCAATCGAAGCGGTTGATCCCGCATCAACCGGTTATTTGGGTGGCATCAACCCCGGTGGTGCCGCGTGGGGTTGGATGACGCTGCTGGCATGGCCCGTTGGCGGCGTTCTGGCGGCCGGGGTTGCGTGGATCATCGGCAAAACGGCACTTGGCCTGCGCAGCGATTATCTGGCCATTGCAACGCTGGGCATAGCCGAGATTATCATCGCCGTGCTGAAAAACGAAGACTGGCTGAGCCGTGGCGTCAAGAACGTCATCGGTCTGCCCCGTCCCGCCCCCTACGAGATCGAGTTGCAAACCAATCCTGCTTTTCTCGACCGCGCGGCAAGCTTGGGGATGGATCCGGTGACCGCCTCGACGATTTGGGTCAAACTGGTTTATGCGGGCCTGTTCACGGTTGTTCTGGTGATCCTGTTCATTTTGGCACAGCGCGCATTGCACAGCCCTTGGGGCCGCATGATGCGTGCAATCCGCGACAACGAAGATGCCTCGGAGGCGATGGGCAAGGACGTGACTGCGCGACATTTGCAGGTGTTCATTCTGGGCAGTGCGATCTGCGGCATTGCCGGTGCAATGATGACCACGCTGGACGGTCAGCTGACACCGGGCACCTACCAGCCACTGCGCTTTACCTTTCTGATCTGGGTGATGGTGATTGTTGGTGGGTCGGGCAACAACCTTGGCGCGGTACTGGGCGGGTTCCTGATCTGGTTCCTTTGGGTGCAGGTCGAGCCGATGGGGCTGTTGCTGATGCAGGCAATTACGTCCGGCATGGCCGATGGCGCGCCGCTGAAGGAACATTTGATCGAGAGCGCTGCGCATATGCGGCTGTTGACGATGGGTCTGATCCTGTTGCTGGTCTTGCGGTTCAGCCCGCGCGGGTTGATCCCCGAACGGTAAGGCGCGACATGCACCGCAACACCAAAAGGCCCGAACATTGTCGTTCGGGCCTTTTGCTTTGAACACGCGCCACAAGGGCGGCATGGCGTGGATAGAGATCGTAACGGATTGCCATGATCGCCGACATCTGGCCTTCGCTTGATTTTGCTGACAAAGATCGCCGGACTCACAACACTGAAGATCCAATGACACCCATCCAGACACCCCAGCGCGACAACCTGATCGGCAGTCTTTTCATGATCGGATCGATGGGTGGTTTCGCTGTCGAAGACGCATTTATCAAAGCTGCGGCACAAAACCTGCCCGTGGGCCAAATTCTGATCATCTTCGGCATGGGCGGTGCGCTGTGTTTTGCACTTCTGGCCCTTGCCAGCGGTGCCCCCCTGTTTCCACGCGCCGCCATGTCGCGCACCATGCGCATCCGCAGTCTGTTCGAGATGACGGGCCGTCTGTTTTATGTCCTTGCGATTGCGCTGACACCGCTGTCGTCGGCAACCGTCATCTTGCAGGCGACACCGCTGCTGGTGGTTGCAGGTGCGGCGCTGGTCTTTGGCGAACAGGTCGGGTGGCGCCGATGGAGCGCAATCATCATCGGCCTGATCGGCGTAATCATCATCGTACAGCCGGGCACCGACGGGTTCTCGGCGCTGTCGATTCTGGCCATCATCGGCCTGATCGGCTTTGCTGGCCGTGATCTTGCCAGCCGCGCGGCCCCCAGATCGCTGGGCACGGCAGTTCTGGGCTTTTACGGCTTTCTGGCGGTGATCGTTGCGGGCGTGGCATTTTCTCTGTGGCAAGCGGTGCCGTTCATCTGGCCCGATCCGGTTACAATGCTGTGGCTTGCGGGCTCTGTCGGTGCAGGTATCACCGCCTATTCCTTTTTGATGCGCGCCATGCGCACCGGAGAGGTGTCAGCCGTTACACCTTTTCGCTATACGCGGTTGCTGTTCGGCATCGGGCTGGGCGTCTTTGTCTTTGGCGAAACGCCTACAACCGCCACCTTTGCCGGTGCCGGTTTGATCGTGCTGTCGGGCGCATTCATCATGTGGCGCGGCAAGAAAATTGCCGCGCCTACCGCCCCTTGAACAACCCGCCCAAGATGCCGCGCACGATGCGGCGGCCCGTTGTGCCCGTCAGTTCCTTGACCACCATCCTGGTCATTTGATCACCAAAACTGGTGGTGCTGCGCGTCGCCCGCGCGGTCGACCGCGTGACCCGCGTGCCGGAATAGCGCCGCCCCGCGTTAAAGTCGCGCACGGCGGGGTCTTCGGCCTCTTCCGCCTGCTCCTCGACCTTGGCGGCCTCGGCGGCGGCCTTGGTTGCGCGTTCCTTGAGGATTTCGAAGGCAGATGTCCGGTCCAGCGGCGTATCGTACTTTCCCGCCATCGGCGAGACGGCCATGACCCCTGCCCGCTCGTCCGGTGTGATTGGCCCCAGTTGCGACGAGGGCGGACGAACCAGCGTTCGTTCCACGATCCCCGGCACACCCTTTTTCTGCAACATCGAGGTCACTGCCTCACCCACACCCACCTCACGGATGGCCTGTTCCGTATCAAAGGCGGGGTTCTCGCGGTAGGTCTCTGCGGCCATGCGCAGTTCCTTGCGATCCTTGGCGGTAAAGGCACGCAGGGCGTGTTGCACGCGGTTGCCCAACTGCCCAAGGATGTCGTCGGGTACGTCCGCAGGGTTCTGGGTGATAAAATAGACACCTACGCCCTTGGACCGGATCAGGCGCGCGACTTGTTCGACCTTGTTGACCAATGCCTTGGGCGCGTCGTCAAACAGCAGGTGCGCCTCGTCAAAGAAAAACACCAGCTTGGGTTTGTCCGGATCGCCGACCTCAGGCAATTCTTCGAACAATTCGCTCAGCAGCCAAAGCAGGAAGGTCGCATAAAGCTTGGGCGACCCCATCAGTTGGTCCGAGGCCAGAATGTTCACCATGCCCCGCCCGTCCGCATCGCAGCGCATCAGGTCGGCCAGATCCAGCGCCGGTTCCCCGAACAACTTGGCGCCACCTTGGTTTTCCAACACCAGCAAACGCCGCTGAATGGCCCCGATCGACGCCGTAGACACGTTGCCATATCGCAAGGACAAATCTTTGGCGTTTTCACCGATCCAGACCAGCAACGCCTGCAAATCCTTAAGATCCAGCAGCGGCAGCCCCTCTTCATCGGCCAGACGGAAGGCGATGTTCAAAATGCCCTCTTGTGCCTCGCTCAGTTCCAGAAGCTGGCTTAGCAACAGCGGCCCCATCTCGGATACGGTGGTGCGCACGGGGTGGCCCTGTTCACCGAACAGATCCCAGAATGTGACCGGAAAGGCCGTATAGGAATAGTCGGCAAACCCGATCGTGGCCGCGCGTTCGGTAAATGGAACATGCAGCTTGTCATTGGCGCTGCCCGCTTTGGACAGACCGGACAAATCCCCCTTAACGTCAGCCATAAAAACCGGTACGCCTGCGGCTGAGAATCCTTCGGCCAAAATTTGCAGCGTCACCGTTTTGCCGGTGCCCGTGGCCCCCGCAATCAGCCCGTGGCGATTGGCGTATTTCAGGCTTAGCCCTTGTTTGGTGCCATAATCCGGCCCGCCGCCGCCCACGAATACTGCGTCTTGCATCTGTATGTCCTGTTCCTTGCCGGTTCTGCACCTGGCAAAACCTGTCGTACCGACCATACTAACTTAACTTTTCAGGGCCATAGTGATTTCCATTCCGCACCAAGATGTCCTTCAGGTGTGGGGTAACTTCCTCCCTGTCAGACTGGTCGTGCCTTCGGGTGCGGCCTTTTTTGATAGAAAAACAGGCGAATCCCCTGCCCGCGACGGGAAATTTTGTTGAACCATCTACAATATGCGTTTCTGCGCTGATTTCCGGTTGACCGGTTATGTGTCATTGCCTAGGCTCTGATCAAAATAAGTCGGCCAGTCCGACGGGGAGAAATCATTTGAAAAGAGGGTCCTTGCGGATCCTCTTTTCTATGTGTCACGATGTGATTGAAAAACGGCAGAAAACTGCCTGATTTCGCTACTTTTCATTTCAGCCACCCCTGACAGTGCCGCGCGCGCGTGCTAACTGAATCCCAAAGCAACCAAGTCTGGAAGTTAAGATGTCATATACAATCAAAACACTGGTGCTGACCGCCGCTCTGGCGATGAGCGCGCCCGTGGCTATTCTGGCGCAGGAGACGACCACCGAAGGCGAAACGCCCAATGTCGAAACCCAATCCGGCAGCGCCTCTGAAATTGAATCGCAGCTGAGCCTTGGCGCTGATGCGGATGCCGATCCCGAACTGGGCAAACCCTATACCGCCGAGACGGTTGGTGCGTTTGAAATGCGCTGCATCAAGACAGAAGAAGAAAAAGACCCCTGCCAGATGTACCAGTTGCTGGACGATGGTGAGGGTGTTCCGGTTGCAGAATTCTCGCTTTTCCGTTTGCCTGAAGGTGGCAAAGCCGTTGCTGGGGCGACCCTTGTTGTACCGCTGGAAACCTCGTTGCCCGCACAGATGAAAATTTCGGTGGATGGCGGCCCTGCGCGGACCTACCCCTATGCGTTCTGTAATCCCGTTGGTTGCTACGCGCGCATCGGTCTGGTCGAGCAAGATGTGGCGGCTTTCCGTCGCGGTGCCAAAGCAACCATCACAATCGTGCCCGCATTGGCCCCCGATCAAAAGGTCGAACTGGACCTGTCGCTGAAGGGTTTCACTGACGGATTCGACAAAGCATCGGTGATCGAACAATAACTCTGCCGTTTATGGCATGAGCCAAGGCCGCGCCCCACATCGGGCGCGGCCTTTTTCATTTGGTAGTAGGGGTTTGCCCTGCTCAGGCGAACTTGCGCAGGGCCAGTACTGCGTTCATGCCGCCAAAGGCAAAGGCATTGGACAAAGCCACATCGACCAACGCATCTCGGGCTTCGTTCGGAACCACATCAAGAGCGCACTCGGGGTCCAGTTCTTCATAGCCGATGGTGGGTGCAATGACGCCGTCGCGCAGGGCCATTATGCAGGCCAGCAACTCTACCGCGCCGGTGCCGCCGATCAGGTGGCCGTGCATCGACTTGGTGGACGAAATCATCAGCTTGTCCGCGTGCGGGCCAAAGACATCCGCGACGGCAGCACATTCGGTTTTATCATTCGCCGCAGTTCCGGTGCCGTGGGCGTTGATATACCCCACCTCGTCCGCGTTAACCCGTGCATCGGCCAGCGCGCCCGCCATTGCACGCGCCGCACCATTCTTGGATGGCATCACAATGTCGCTGGCATCCGACGACATGGCAAAACCAGCCACTTCGCACAGTATCTCGACACCACGTTTACGGGCGTGTTCCATATCCTCAAAGACAAAAACGCCCGCGCCTTCGCCCTGCACCATGCCGTTACGGTTGGCGCTGAACGGGCGGCAGGCATCGCGCGACATCACGCGCAAACCTTCCCACGCCTTGACCCCGCCAAAGCACAGCATAGATTCAGAACCGCCGGTGATCATCGCCGGTGCCATACCCGTGCGCACCATCTGGAACGCTTGTGCCATCGCGTGATTGGACGACGCACAGGCCGTCGAGACAGTAAACGACGGCCCCTTGAGGTTGTGCTCGATGCTGACGTGGCTGGCCGCGGCGTTGTTCATCAGCTTGGGCACAACAAAGGGGTGAACGCGGTTCTTGCCCTCTTCGTAGACGCTGCGATAGTTGGCATCCCAAGTGCTGACCCCGCCCCCCGCTGTGCCCAGCACCACGCCGGATTTGGCGGACAATTCGCCACTGAAAATCAGACCGGACTGGCTGATCGCCTCTTTGGCGGCGGCCAGAGTGAATTGGGTGAACCGGTCATACAGGCTCATTTGCTGGCGGTTATAAAGACCCTCGGCCTCGAAACCGCGCACCTGCCCGCCGATGCGGATGGCCAGACGGTCCACGTCCTGAAACTCCAGCGGACCAATGCCACAGCGACCTTCACGCATGGCCTCCATCGTGTCGGCCACGTTGTGCCCCAGCGCGTTGACAGTGCCCGCGCCGGTGATGACCACGCGTTTCATACGGCGTCCTTTTGCTCCGCCATCAGCTTTTCGATGCCAGAGACAATGGACGCTACGGTCGAGATGTCAAAATCGCTTTCGCTGGGATCGTTGGCGTTGAAGGGCACCGAGATGTCGAATTCTTCCTCGATGGCGAAAATGCTCTCGACCAAACCCAAGCTGTCGATTCCCAGACTTTCCAACGTGCTGTCCATCGTCACATCCGATGGCTCAAGCACAGCCTGTTCAGCGATAATTGCGATAACCTTGTCCTTGACGCTCATATGGTCGTCCCCCCATTGGTCCACGGTTCGCGAAAGACTTAGTCACTGTTGTCCGACTTGAAAACCGATTTTTGCAAAGCAGCGACATCGCGGAACAGGCGCGGCAGGCGGCGCAGTGCCTTATAGGTCTCTAGCTGGGTTTCCATTTTGGTCGCCGGATAGCCCAGCATCACGCGGCCCGCAGGCACCGAAGACAGAACCTTGGTGCCGCCGCCACAAATGACGCGGTCGCCGATGGTCAGGTTGTCGCCCACGCCGGTCTGGCCGCCCAGAACCACGTTGTTGCCCACCACGGTTGATCCGGCCACGGCAGAGGCCGCACACAGCAGCGTATCGTTGCCAATAACGCAGTTGTGGCCAACCTGAACCTGATTGTCGATCTTGGTGCCATTGCCGATGCGGGTGGCGCGGATCGTGCCACTGTCGATGGTCGAGTTTGCACCCAGTTCGACATCGTCACCGATGACGACAGCGCCCAGCGAATGGATGCGCGCATAGGCCTGCGGCTTGGCGTCATTGTCCGCCCCCAGCGAGGCGCGCGCTTGTTCGGCACCTGAAACTTCGGGCGTGACAAAAGAGAACCCGTCAGGGCCGACACGCCCCCCCGGCTGCGCGATAAAGCGGGCGCCGATCTGGCAATAGGCGCCGATGGTGACCTGTTCGCGCAAATAGGCTCCCGCGCCCAGCACCGCCTGCGTGCCGATGAAACACTGTGGACCGATCACGCTGCCCGCACCGATTTTGGCCCCTGCCATAACGACACACAAAGGCCCGATGCTGACGTCCTGCGCAATTTCGGCTGTGTGGTCGATCACTGCACTGGAGTGGATACCGCTGCCAAAGCCCTGCCCGCGGTCCATCATCCGCGTCAGCCCCGACATGGCAAAGCGGGGCCGCAAAGGCACAATCGCCGCCTCAAGGCCCAACGCCTGCCAGTCGGCACCCTGCCACAACACAGCGGCGCGTGCGCCGCCTTTGGACAGGCTTTCGGTGTATTTGGCAGAGGTGGCCATTGCCAGCTGGTCGGGTGTGGCCAAAGCAGGTTCATTCACACCCGAGATCAAAAGGTCAACGGCGCCAAAGGCTTCTGCCCCCAGCGCCGCTGCAATCTCTTTCACTGTATAAGGCATATCATTTCCCCTTTTGGGGACTGAATTACCCTTGAACCGCGCGCAAGGCCACCCCTGCTTGCGACAGGGCGTTCCAGATCTTGGCGTCACGTCCATAGACGTCACGGCGGTACTGAGTGTGACCCTTGGGCGTAGTGAACGCAGTGCGATAAACAATATGCACCGGCACCGGTTGTTCCAGCATCACTGTCTGCTCAGCGCCTGTGGCCAGTTTGGACTGGAACAGCCCCTTGGGATCGTTCGTTTGCTTGGCCAGCAGCGTATAGGCAAAGTCGAATGGATCGGCCAGACGCACACAGCCATGGCTGAACGCGCGGGATTCACGGTTGAACAGGTTTTTGGACGGTGTGTCGTGCAGATAGATGTTGTAGCGGTTGGGAAACATGAACTTGACCAGACCCAGCGCGTTGCCCTTGCTTGGCGGCTGGCGCATGGCAAAAGGGAAAGTTCTGGCAGTGTACTGGCTGAAGTTCACCGCACCGCGGTTGACGCGGCGGCCCTTGCTGTCCGTGATCTCAATGTGGCTGACCGCGTTGGGGTTCCGTTGAAGCGCGGGCAGATACTCCTTGGTCACGATCGAACGCGGGACGTACCAGCTGGGGTTGATGACCATGAATTCCATCACATCGGAAAACTCGGGCGTCGGACGGTCGGAGTTTGTGGCCCCCACCACCGAACGGGTTTCGAAGGTCAGCTTGCCATTGTCAAAAACCTTGGCGGTGAAATCGGGGATGTTCACCAGAATGTGGCGACGGCCACGTTCCTGATTGACCCAACGCTCGCGCTCCATCGCAACGATGACCGATTGCAGACGCTCTTGCACCGAACGGTTCAACTCGACGATGGTGGATTGCCCTGCCACACCATCAGCGGCCAGCCCGTGAGCCAGCTGGAACTGTTGAATGGCGGCTGTCATCTTGGCGTCATAGGTCTGGCCCGCCGAGCGGTCGAGAAAACCCATCGCCATCAGACGGTTGCGCATGATCACCACGGCATTGCCCGACTGACCGGGTTCCAGCGAACCCGTTGGCACTTTCTGACCCCAGCCACCTTTGGCCAGCAACCGCTCCATTCGCAGTTTTTCTTTCATCAGCGCGGTGTATTCTTGGGTTTTGGGTGGCAACGCCTTGAGGAAACCGGAAGGCGACGACTTTACGAAATTCACCAGATAGGACGTGCGATCACGGTATGGCACCTGACGCACAATGCCACGGTCAATGCGCGAAGGCACCAGAACGCCGGTCTGCACATCGCGCGAATACTGCAAGAAAACGCGGCTGATTTCGACCTCGACCAGACCCAGATCACGGGGAGATTGGGCCGCTTTCATCTTGGCCACCAAGCCGTCGGGATCATAGCGCGACACCGGCAGCCCGTGATTGCCCGCACTGTTCAGCGTCTTGATCAGCTCGGCCCTGCGCTTCCGCTCGCGGCCCGAGCGGCCGGTCCAGATGCTTTTGTAACCGTTGGCCTGATAAAAGGCCGCGATGTCCTTGTCGCGGGAAGCGGCTTCGGCGACAGCCTGTTTGAATGCAGTGACCTGCGCAGAGGCGGGTGTTGGTACGCTCCATAGCGTGAAGATCGTGGCCAGCACGGCGAAAACCGCCCAAACTCTGTTGCTCAAAAGCGTCATAAATCCCCCAACCGGAATGGTCTCAAACTGTTGCTGATGCTTTTCCTACGGCGGAGGGTCTGCTGTCCACTCACATTTACGAGGGAATTTGGATAAGTTTCTCCCCTGCGGCGGGCTTGCATCGTTCAAGGGCCAAAAAGACACAGACGCCAAATTATGCGCAAAAATTCGCCTAAAACTCTTGATAGATGGAACCTGTGGGATTCAGCACTTGGTTAACGATTCTTGCTATGTAATACAGATCCTACATCTGGGGATGAGATGAAATTGACCGTGTAACATCACGGGCAGGCAGACTTACGGGACGCGCAGACATATGAATGACACTCGCTCTACGGGTATGACCCGCCGCGCTCTTTTGGGCGCCTTTGCTGCAGCCACAGTGACCGCAGCACCGACATTCGCCAACGCAGCCGGCTTTTTGCGCGGCGCTGGCGACATCCGCCGCATCAAGATGTATTCGGGCCGCACAGGCGAACGCCTGGACATGATCTATTGGATCGAAGGTAATTACATCAAGGACGCGGTCAAGGAAATCAACCATTTCATGCGCGACTGGCGCACCGATGACGTGGTGAATATTGACCTGCGCACGGTTGATATCATGGCCGCAGCGCACAATCTGATGGACATCAACGAACCCTATATGTTGCTGTCAGGCTATCGTTCGCCCAAGACCAACGCCATGTTGCGTTCGCGCAGCAGCGGCGTTGCCAAGAATTCCCTGCACATGCACGGACAGGCCGCCGACCTGCGACTGGCGTCGCGGACGGTCGGTCAGATGGCGAAAGCGGCATCCGCCTGCCACGGTGGCGGCGTCGGGCGCTATTCAGGTTCGAATTTTGTGCATATGGATTGCGGTGCAGTCCGCACGTGGGGTGGCTGAACGCCACCTTCCGGCAGGTTTGCGAAAAAGGGCGCCCGGGTGGCGCCCTTTTTGCTGCGCGGCTGAGGGGGACTGCAAGGAAACTCGGGGGATGAGAACAGCAGTGTCGCGCAGATATAGGTGTAACGCCGGTCCGCCGGAAGAGTTCCACATCCAGAGCGTGTTATTTCGGGAATCGTCAGAACGTCGATACGCGCGGCATAAAACTGGTGTGAACTTACAGATTTGGGGAAATGGCGGACCATAGAGGATTCGAACCTCTGGCCTCTGCCTTCGGAGGGCAGCGCTCTATCCAGCTGAGCTAATGGTCCACTTGGGGCGGTATAGCTTTGAGGCCGCTGGCCTGCAATTGTTAAATGCCTTGCGGAGTGCAGATCTTGACCGAGAGGACGGATGGGGGCCAGCCCCCCCGCCCTGCGGGCATCCCCCGGGATATTTGTGGCCAAAAGAAACCGCGGGATCAGGCGAACAGCTCATGGGCAAGCTCCAAAGCGTCGACCAAGGCATCGACTTCTTGCGTTGTGTTATACATTCCGAAAGACGCGCGGCAGGTGGCGGTGACGCCAAGATGTTCCATCAGCGGACCTGCACAGTGATGTCCCGCGCGCACGGCGACGCCCTTTTTGTCCAGAATGGTCGAAACATCATGGGCGTGGGCCGCCCCGTCGAGAGTAAAGCTGAAGATCGCGCCCTTGTCAGGTGTTGTGCCCTGAAGTTGCAGCCAGTTCAGCCCGCCCAGGCGTTGCACCGCATAGTCGCGCAGGGTCGCCTCGTGGTTGGCAATGGCCTGCATGCCGTGGCCCATCATGTAATCCAGAGCAACCCCAAGGCCGATCATCTGGACGATGCCCGGAGTGCCAGCCTCGAATTTCATGGGGGGATCGTTGTAGGTGACCGTGGCTTTGGAAACCTCGCGGATCATGTCCCCACCGCCCATGAAAGGCTGCATTTCGACCATCCGGTCGGGATGCACATAGATCGCGCCCGAACTGGAGGGGCCATAGAGTTTGTGGCCGGTGATCGCGTAGAAATCGACGCCGAGCTCCTGGACGTCCACCGGCATGTGGACGGCGGCCTGACTGCCATCAACCAGCACGGGCACGCCTTTGGCGTGGGCCCCTTTGCAGATCGCCTTCACGTCGACATGGGTGCCCAGAACGTTGGACATATGGGTGACGGCCACCAGCTTGGTTTTGGGTCCAATGGCGTCGATCACGGCCTGCGGGTCCAGTGCGCCGGTGCTGTCCACGTCGATCCATTTCAACACCACGCCCTGACGTTCCCGCAAGAAGTGCCAGGGAACGATATTGGCGTGATGTTCCATGACGCTGAGGATAATCTCGTCGCCCGCCTGAAGGCGTGGCATGGCCCAGCCGTAGGCAACCATGTTGATGCCTTCGGTGGTGCCTGAATTGAAAATAATGTCGTCTTCGGAACCCGCATTGAGGAACCGCGCGATGGTGCCGCGCACGGCTTCGTATTTGTCGGTGGCCATATTCGACAGGTAATGCAGGCCACGGTGTACATTGGCGTACTCGTGGGCATAGGCATTGGTGATCGCGTCGATCACCACCTGCGGCTTTTGTGCCGAGGCACCGTTGTCGAGGTAGACCAGCGGTTTCCCATTCACGTCACGTGTGAGAATCGGAAAGTCAGCCCGTATTTTTGCAACATCATACATTGGCATCCATGCCCCACATTCCCAAACCGGTCACCATCAACACGATGACGATGGCAAACATAAACGCCATCATAAGCCCCACCATCAGGCCGAATGCCTTCCAGGCCGAATTGAACAACAACGCCTGAGCAACAAAGTTCGCCATCACCCAAAGCCCGATAAACATCACGGCCATCGCAAACATGCCTGCCAGCGCCGGCGACACAAAGGCCAGCACCAGCACGATCGCCTGCGCCACGGCCCGCAGCGCCTGCAACCACGTCAGCACCACGGCGATGTCTTCCAGCTTGCCCTGCCCGCCGATTATCTTCCCCCCCCACAACAACGCGTGACAGGACACAATCAGCCCACCGGCCAGCAAAATGAACAGCATCAGCGGGTTCATCACGATCGCGGGCATTTCGATGGGCGAGGGAAACAGCACCTCGGACAGGCCAGCAAGGATCGCATTGCAGCAGCTGACCAGCACAAGAGCCGTCCAGATCACGCTGCGCGGCAATTGCCAGTTGATCAGCACCGCTGCCGCCGCACGCGGAGTGCGCAAGGACAACGCTGCCAGCCCACCCCAATCCAGATCACGCGTGCTCATGTTTGAACCCTTTCCTGAGCGAGGGAGCCGCCGATCCAGAACCAGCAGAAGACCGACAGCCAGACCACACCGACAGTCGTCAGTGCAGGACCAGCTCCGATAAAGCCCGCCACCAGACCGTGCAGCAATATCAACGGGCTGGCAGCCAACAGCGCCCAGAACAACGCCAGCCGCGCACCATAGCCCGTGCCATGACCGCCCAGCAGGCGACCCAAAAACCGCGCCAAAAAGGCCAGCACATAAAGCACCAACGGCATGATAAAAATCCACGCCAGCAGCGCACCGCCCATCAGCATCTGGAAATCCTGCCCTGTCAGATGCGCCTCACGCGAGAGACGCGGCAGTTGTGCCACAAAGACGATCAGGCAGCCTGCCATCACATAGACCAGCGCACGATCTTCGCGCGTGCCCTGAGCAAGCTGCTTGCGGATCACCGAAGCCGGCCCCCGATAGGTGGCCACGATGTCGGTTGTGACGGCCATCAGCTGCGGTGACGCTCAAGCCAACCCGCCATGCGGGTTTCGATGTCGGCGCGCAGATCCTCGTCCTCGATTTCCTGAACCGCTTCGGCCAGAAATGCCAGTGTCAGCAGGTCGGTCGCCTGATCAACCGGCACCCCGCGCGAACGTAAGTAAAACAGGCCCTCTTCGTCGATCGCCCCCGAGGTCGAACCATGTGAACAGGCCACGTCATCGGCGTAGATCTCAAGCTCGGGTTTGGCCAGAAACTGGCTATCGCCGTCCAGCAACAGCGACTGGCTGATCTGGTAGCCATCGGTTTTCTGTGCGCCTGCCTTGACCAGAATCTTGCCCTGAAACACGCCGGTTGCACCGTTGCGCAGCACCTTTTTGAACACCTGACGGCTTTCGCAGTTCACCGCGTCGTGGGTGATAAAAACCGTGTCGTCGTGGTGGAAATCGCCGTCACCAACGCAGGAACCGGCCACGTGGGCGACCGCATCGTCGCCAGTCAGTTCAAGGATGCACTCGTTGCGTGTCATCTTGCCGTTGGCAGTCATGGTAAAGGATTTGAATGTGCTTTCGGCACCCAGACGGCCAAAAAGATGGGTCGCCGCCAGCCGCTGGTGATCGCGCCCTTGCGTCCGGATATGGTGGAACGCAGCAGTATCGGCCACATCGACTTCCATCACTGTGTTCAGCCGCGCCGCAGCGGGGCCGCTTTCCAGCAGGGTCAGCGAAGTGCCCTGCTCCAGCTTGATGACGTGGTGCAGCATCACGTCGGCGCTGTAGCTGGCGCGGTTGTAGATCACGTTGACCGGCTTGGCAGGCTGGCCCGTTACACGGATCAGCACACCGTCGGTGGCAAAGGCGGTTGTCAGCGCAGCCAAAGGCCGCGCTACGGGCGTTTGCCCTGCGGTTTCCAGCGTGCCGTGCAGCGATTGCGCCCAGTGAATGTCCGCAGAGGTATCGGCCAGACGGCTAATTTCAATGCCTTCCAGCGCAAGATCGTCCGAAGCATCGGCATCGAACACACCATCGACAAAGACCAACCGCAGGCAGGGCTGGCCGTCCATCAGCGGCGCTTCGTCGTTGTCAAAGACTTCGGCGGCGGGTGTACCGGATTGCACCAATGCGTCGGGACGGGTGAATTTCCAGTATTCGTCACGACGCCCCGGCAGGCCCATCGCACGCAGCCGCGCCAGTGCATCGGCGCGCGACACTGCCGACCAACCGGCTTGCGGCAGCTCCAGCGTGCTGATGCGTGCCTCGGTCTCGGTGGTGTTGATCTGTTTGGGGGCTGCCATTACGCCACCTCGGTCAGGATGTCTGCGTAGCCGTTATGTTCGACTTCAAGTGCAAGTTCGGGACCACCGGTTTTGATGATGCGACCATCGGACATGATGTGCACAACGTCGGGTTTGATGTGATCCAGCAGACGTTGGTAGTGGGTAATCACCAGAAAACCGCGACCCTCGTCGCGCAGGGCGTTCACACCTTCGGACACCAGTTTCATCGCATCAACGTCCAGACCGGAATCGGTCTCGTCGAGGATGCACATCTTGGGCTCCAGCATTGCCATTTGCAGGATTTCATTGCGCTTTTTCTCGCCACCCGAAAAGCCGACATTCACAGGGCGTTTCAGCATATCGGCGTCGATCTTCAGCGTCTTGGCCTTGGCGCGGATCACCTTGAGGAACTCGGCGGCGCTCATTTCTTCTTCGCCGCGCGCTTTGCGCTGTGCGTTCACAGCGGTGCGCAGGAATGTCATATTGCCCACACCGGGGATTTCCACGGGATACTGGAAAGCAAGGAAAAGACCGGCAGCCGCGCGTTCTTCGGGTTCGATGTCCAGCAAGTCGACGTCGCCCAGATGGGCCGTGCCTTCGGTCACCTCGTATCCGGGGCGGCCCGCCAGAACATAAGAGAGCGTCGATTTACCCGAACCGTTCGGGCCCATGATCGCGTGGACCGTGCCCGGTTCAACCTCAAGGTTCACCCCCTTGAGAATTTGCTTTTCTTCTTCTTCAAGTTGTACGTGCAAGTTATTGATCTTCAACATATCTTTCTCTTCCTTCGTCTCAGGGCGTCATGCTGACGCCATATGCGGTGCGGCACGCCAAGGTGCCGGAAATGTGGTTTTCAGCGCGGCGCGGGCACGGGCGACTTCCTGTGCATAGGCCTGCGGAGCCTGGGCCGTGGCCAGATCAAAACCTGCAATATCACCCAAAGCGACAGGTGCAATCAGGCTGCGGCCAACACCGGCTGCATAGTCGTGATGCTTCAGATGATCCTGCCCCGTGGGCGTGACCCAAGTTTTGGGCACACCGTAAGCGTCAGAGACGATCAGGCCGTGCAATGACGAGGCGAACACATGGGCTGCCACCATTGCTGAAATCGCGTCACCGAAGTTCGGCACCGCTTTCCACCAATGTAAACCTATGGCGTCACCCAAAGCCATGCTTCAACCCACCGACCCTTCCAGCGAGATTGCGACAAGTGCTTGTGCTTCCATCGCAAATTCCATCGGCAGCGCCTGCAACACGTCCTTGCAGAACCCGTTGACCACCAGCGCCACAGCCTCTTCCTCGTCCATGCCACGGCTGCGGCAATAGAACAGTTGGTCGTCGTCTACCTTGGATGTGGTCGCCTCATGTTCAACGCGGCTGCTGTTGTTCTTGACCTCGATATAGGGAACGGTGTGCGCCCCGCATTTGTCACCGATCAACAGGCTGTCGCACTGGGTATAGTTGCGCGATTCCTTGGCCTTTGGGTGCATCGACACAAGCCCGCGATAGGTGTTTTGCGCGCGCCCTGCGCTGATCCCCTTGGAGACGATGCGCGATTTGGTCCGCTTGCCCAGGTGCACCATCTTGGTGCCGGTGTCGGCCTGCTGCATGTTGTTGGCGATGGCGATCGAATAAAACTCGCCCTGACTGTCGTCACCGCGCAGGATGCACGAGGGGTATTTCCACGTCACAGCCGAACCGGTTTCCACTTGGGTCCACATCACCTTGGCCCGGTCGCCCCGGCAATCGGCGCGCTTGGTCACGAAGTTATAGATGCCGCCCTTGCCGTTTTCGTCGCCGGGATACCAGTTCTGAACGGTCGAGTATTTCACTTCGGCGTCTTCTTCGATGATAATCTCGACCACGGCGGCGTGCAGTTGTGCGATGTCACGCGCCGGTGCGGTGCACCCTTCCAGATAGGACACATAGCTGCCCTTGTCTGCAATGATCAGCGTGCGTTCGAACTGGCCGGTGTTTTCGGCGTTGATGCGGAAATAGGTCGACAGCTCCATCGGGCAGCGCACGCCCGGCGGCACATAGACGAACGAGCCGTCCGAAAACACCGCCGAGTTCAGCGTGGCATAAAAATTGTCCGAAACCGGAACCACCGAACCAAGGTATTTTTTGACCAGTTCGGGATGTTCGCGGATCGCCTCCGAGATCGAGCAGAAGATCACGCCGGCCTTTTTCAGTTCGGCCTGAAACGTGGTGCCCAGCGATACGGAATCAAACACCGCATCCACAGCGACCTTGCGGCCTTCGGCAGGCACGTTTTCTGCGCCCTCGACGCCGGCCAAAATCATCTGCTCTTTCAGCGGAATGCCCAGTTTTGCATACGTGTCCAACAGCTTGGGATCGACATCGTCCAATGACTTGGGTTTGACCTCCATGCTTTTGGGGCGGGCATAGTAATACTGGTCCTGAAAGTCGATTTCAGGGTATTCGACCATCGCCCAATCGGGCTCTTCCTTGGTCAGCCAGCGTGCATACGCCTCGAGCCGCCATTCGGTCATCCACGCCGGTTCTTCGTTTTTCTCGGAAATCAGCTTTACGATGTCCGGCGTCAGCCCTTTGGGGGCATATTCCATTTCGATATCTGTGTTCCAACCGTGCTTATACGCACCGCCCACTTCGCGGACTGCGTCTACGGTCTCTTGATCGACGCCTTCTTTTACGCCGTCATTTTCCAATACTTTGTCCAAACCAGACTTCCTTCCGTTCAGGCGCTGCGCTTTAGGCGGCGCGCGCCTCATGTTTTCTCAGCTTGCCGGTCCATGCTTCTATGAACCGCAGCACGTCATCTTCCGTCGTCTCCAGCCCCAGCGATACGCGCAGCGCGCTGGCAGCATCGGCGGGCGCAAAGCCCATTGCAGTCAGCACACGGCTGGCGCGCACTTTGCCGCTGGAACAGGCCGACCCTGCCGATACGGCAAATCCTGCAAGATCCATCTGCATCACCTGCGTTTCACCCTTCCAACCGGGGGTCACAAAACAGCTGGTGTTGGGCAATCGCCCATCCATATGACCGGAGTCCAGATCAACCAACTCTTTCCCGACAAAAATAGTCTTCTTCGACGCAGCCTCAACCCCGTTTTCTAGAATATTTCTAAGTTCTGCAACCCGATGCCAGCGCCCGTCCGTGACATCGCGCACCGCAGCCTTGGCGGCGGCGGCAAATCCGGCCATGCCGATGATGTTTTCCGTGCCCGACCGGCGGCCCATTTCCTGCCCGCCGCCCTTGATCTGCGCGGGCACGTCTTGCCCGCGACGCAAGACCAGTGCGCCAATGCCTTTGGGTCCTCCCAACTTGTGCGCCGACACCAATGCCATACGCGCACCCGAGGCCATAAAATCCAACGGCAGCTTGCCAAAGGCCTGCGTCATATCGCAAACCGCGATGCCTGCGGGCACCTGCTGAAACACGCCGGTTTCGGAGTTCGCCAGCTGCAGCACGGATGTCGCCGGGTCGCCAACGGTTACACGCCCTTGCGCATCCACGTTCAGGGCATCCCGCACCCAAGCCCCCACAGCGTCATGCTCGATCGCGGCACCCGCCAGATCACGCCCCGAACAGGCAAGACCTGCGGCCTCGGTTGCACCGGACGTGAACACAATATCGGCATCCACCGCCCCCAGCGCCTCGGCCACGTCCATACGTGCGCGTTCCATCAGCGATTTGGCCGCGCGCCCTTCGGCGTGCACGCTGGACGGATTGCCCAACACATCCATCGCCGCAATCATCGCCGCGCGCGCCTCAGCCCGCAAAGGGCTGGTTGCATTGTGATCCAGATAAACCCGCATCATACCTTCTTTGGTTCAAAAACGTTCTGGAAGAGACCCGCAGAAGCGGGGCTGGCCCTGCTGTTATTCGTCCACCACAGCAAACAGGTTCGGCACCGCCGGACAAGGCGCCAGTTCGTTGTCGATCACATCCGACAGCCGGGTCTGGTGCAGAAACACATAGACATGCGCGCTTAGCCCTTCCCACAGACGGTTGTTCAGCGACTGCGCACGGCTGCCAGAGGTGCCACCAGACGCCCCTGCCCCTTTGTGCATCGCGTCAACCTTTTCATCGACCGCCTCGAGTACGTCGACCACACGGATGTCCGAAGCCGCCCGCGCCAAACGATAACCGCCACCCGGTCCGCGCACCGACGCCACCAGATTGGCGCGGCGCAGTTTCACGAACAACTGTTCAAGATACGGCAACGAGACCGACTGGCGGGTTGCGATGTCACCAAGGTTGACCAAAGTGCCCTCGGGCTGCAGCGCGATGTCGGACAGCGCCACCATCGCGTAACGACCTTTTGTCGAAAGTTTCATGTTACACACTTCCCAATCTTAACTGCCTTCAAGACAGGCTTAACGCAGTGACAGATTGACCTCTGCGCGCCAAGAGCCTACATCCCTTTGAATCGCAATGGACAGAGTTGCCCGTTGCTCCATTTAGAACCGTTCTAAGGTAGCTGAGCGATTTCGTCAAGAAATCCGGACCTTGAAACGCCAAATCACAGGATGCCCATGCCCGAGGTCATTTTTCCCGGACCCGAAGGCCGCCTCGAAGGCCGCTACCACCCGCAAAAAGAACGTGACGCTCCGATTGCAATCGTTCTGCATCCCCACCCCCAGTTTGGCGGTACGATGAATCACAAGGTGGTTCACCGGATGCACTATGCTTTCTACAACATGGGATTTACCGTATTACGGTTCAACTTCCGTGGCGTGGGCCGTTCGCAAGGCGAATACGATCAGGGCATTGGCGAGCTTTCCGATGCGGCATCGGCGCTGGATTACCTTCAGTCGATGAACAACAATTCAAAGCACTGCTGGGTTGCCGGTTTTTCCTTTGGTGCATGGATTGGAATGCAACTGCTGATGCGTCGCCCCGAGATCACCGGCTTTATCTCGGTGTCGCCGCCTGCCAACATGTACGATTTTTCGTTTCTGGCACCCTGCCCCGCATCGGGTCTGGTGATCAACGGTACGGCTGATCGCGTGGCCCCGCCCGCGGATACAACGGCGCTGGTGAATAAGCTGCACGAGCAAAAGGGCATCACCATCACCCACACCGAGGTCGAAGGTGCCGGTCACTTCTTTGAAGAACCGCATCTGGACACGTTGATCGGCACCACCACTGACTATGTGAAACGACGCCTGACCGAAAACAGCCGCTGATGACCGATCCTTCTGTTCAGGAGATGGCCAACAAGCTGGCCGAGGAATGTATCGCCGTCCAACGCAAGATCGGCGATGATCGGCTTTTTATGAAGCTGGGCGAAGTTCTGGGCGCATCGTCGCAAACGCTGGAAGAAGCGTTTCTGACGGCGGTGCGCACGCGGCTTGCCGAACAGCAGGGCCGTGCCTTTCTCGTCAAAAAGCTTAAAGAGTTCCAATCCCAAGCCGACGTGTAACCAAGTGTCATGCCCCAAACCACACCTCTGATCGACCTGACCCCGGACCAGCAAATCCGTCTGGACCGGCAGATGGAATTCCTGCGCGAGATGGACAAGCTCAAGAGCGTCCTGCGCGGCACCAAGCTAATCAATAAATCACGGCGTGAAAACTCTGCCGAACATTCGTGGCACATCATGCTTTATGCTGCGGTGCTGGCCGAACATGCAGGGCCGGATGTGGACATAGCCCGCGTCCTGCGGATGCTGCTGATTCACGACATTGTCGAAATCGACGCAGGCGACGCGCCGATCCACGGGCATGTGGATCACGCCGCAATGGAGCTGAAAGAAGCTGCCGCTGCCGACCGTCTGTTCAACCTGCTGCCCGCCGATCAGGCCCGCGCATTCCGCGCGCTCTGGGACGAATTCGAGGCCGCCAAAACCCCTGACGCCCAATTCGCCAAAGCAATCGACCGCACCCAACCGCCCGTGGGCAACCTGCACAGTGGCGGCGGATCGTGGATTGAATACAATGTCACAATGGACCAGATCGACACCCGCGTCGGCGTGCCCATCAACCGCGGTGCGCCGGTGCTGTGGGCATGGCTGCACCCGTTACTGAGCAACTTTTTCGCGAAACGCTGATTTTTTCATTTCCTGTTGAAACTCTCTGCCCCCGCCTGCGTGTCTGTCACCAAGCGGATCAGAGATCGTCTGACTGCGCACGACAGAACATGAGGATTATGAAAATGAAAACCACATTGATCGCACTTGCTCTTTCCGTTTCCGCGACCGGCGTGTTCGCCGCCGCACATGCCATGGCACCTTCCGTCGAAGCCGCAGACCAAGCCATTGATAATGGTGTTGTGTCCGCCGACAAAGTTGTTGCTGGCGAAAACGGTTGGCTCGTTGTGCACCGTACCGATGCCGACATGAAACCCGGCCCCGTCGTCGGCTATGCGCCGTTGCGCAAGGGCGACAACATGGACGTGGCCGCCATCCTTCAGGAAGACGTCGCTGCGGGTGACATGCTGATGCTGATGGTGCACAGCGAAGCCGGTGGTATGAAAACCGGCGTTTTCGAATACACACTTGGTGCCAAAGAAGACGGCCCGATCAAAGTTGACGACAAGCTGGTCATGCAGGTCATCACAGCCAAGTAATGCGCTGCTAAGCCTTAGCGTGCCACTCAGGCGCGGACATATGACAGACCAAGCGCCGTCGCCTCCTCTTGGCGGCGGCGCTTGGCTGTCTGCAGCACTAAAAAACGGCCCGTGTACGCCGCACCTGTGCCCGCCGCGTGGGCATCCGCTGGGACAATGCTAAACCTGACGCGACAAAACGGTATACATTTGTATACACCCTTTCCGCCTGCCCGCTTCTGCGCTAGACCCGTGCCAACCCAAAACATCCTTTGAAAAGGTGACGCGCATGAGCAAGATCAAGGTGGACAACCCCATCGTCGAGATGGATGGCGATGAAATGACCCGTATCATGTGGGATTTCATCAAAAAGAAACTGATCCTGCCCTATCTGGACATTGATCTGCTGTACTACGATCTGGGAATCGAGGTGCGCGACGAGACCGACGACCAGATTACTGTCGATGCCGCCGAAAAAACCAAGGAAGTGGGCGTCGCTGTCAAATGCGCGACCATCACCCCCGACGAAGCGCGGGTCGAGGAATTTGGCCTCAAACGCATGTACCGTTCGCCAAATGGCACCATTCGTAACATTCTGGGCGGCGTCATCTTTCGCGAGCCGATCATCTGCTCGAACGTGCCGCGCCTGGTGCCCGGATGGACGCAACCGATTGTCGTGGGCCGCCACGCCTTTGGCGACCAGTACCGCGCCACCGATTTCCGCTTTCCCGGCCCCGGCAAGCTGACGATGAAATTCGTCGGTGAAGACGGCCAGACTATCGAGCGCGAAGTGTTCGACGCCCCCTCCTCGGGCGTTGCGATGGGCATGTATAATCTGGACGAGTCGATCTATGACTTTGCCCGCGCATCGCTGAACTACGGTCTGATCCGCGGCTATCCCGTGTATCTGTCAACCAAGAACACCATTCTCAAGGCCTATGACGGGCGGTTCAAGGATATCTTCCAAGAGGTCTATGAGGAAGAGTTCGAGGACCAGTTCAAAGCAGCAAAGATCTGGTACGAACATCGCCTGATCGACGATATGGTTGCCTCGGCAATGAAGTGGTCGGGCGGCTATGTCTGGGCCTGCAAGAATTACGATGGCGACGTTCAGTCCGACACAGTGGCGCAGGGCTTTGGCTCTTTGGGTCTGATGACATCATTGCTGATGACCCCGGATGGCAAGATCGTCGAGGCAGAGGCGGCACATGGCACCGTCACGCGCCACTACCGCCAGCACCAAAAGGGCGAGCAGACCTCGACCAACTCGATTGCGTCGATATTTGCGTGGACCGGCGGGCTGAAGCATCGCGGCAAGCTGGACGGGAACACCGCGCTGACCGACTTTGCCAACACGCTGGAAAAAGTCGTCGTGGACACGGTCGAAAGCGGCTTTATGACCAAGGATCTTGCGCTGCTGGTCGGCCCCGATCAGGGCTGGCTGACAACGATGGGCTTTTTGGAAAAAGTCGACGAGAACCTGAACGCGGCCCTGAACGGGTAAGCACATCGAACCAAAGGCCGCCCTTCGCAGGCGGCCTTTGGCGTTTCAGGCAGCTGCTGCCACGGCGTACGACATCGGGGTGATGATCACGCCCGCGTCCGTAAACGCGGCCAGATGTCCGGCGGGCAGTTCGATCCAGCCCGCCTGCCCCGGCTCTGGCGGTTCGGATACCACGAACCAGCCCAGATCATCCGGCCTGCGCCGGTAGTAAACCGTGGGCGCGATGTGGTCGGTCGAATAGCGCAGCACGAACAGCCGGTTTCCGTCCATCCACGCCGCCGAAGACCGCAAGTGTGGCGTGGTGCCATCGGTGCGCGACATCGCCTCCAACCGCGCATGGGCCGTGACCATCGCCGCCTCTGGCGCGTCGTCCAGACCTTCTTCGATCGCGTAAAGGAACAGCAATTCGCTGTCTGTTGCACCACGCCGTTGCGCATAAAGCGCGTCCGAGACCCCCATATCCGCCAGCCTGCGAAACCGGTCAAAGCCACCGACCTGCCCGTTGTGCATAAAGCTCCAGCGGCCGCAGGCAAAAGGATGGCAATTGTTGCGGCTGGTCGCAGATCCGGTCGTGGCGCGCACATGCGCCATAAACGCATGACTTTTAACGGTACGGCACAGCGCCATCAGGTTCGGGTCTGACCACGCAGGATAGACATCGCGGTAAAGTCCCGGCTCGGGTCTGTCACCATACCACGCAACGCCCACACCGTCGCCGTTCAGCGCCGTCTTGCATTCGCTTGCGGCGCGCGACTGATGCACCAGCGAATGGCCGGGGCTGCTGACCAGCCCGTCCATAAAGATCGGCGCACCGATGTAAGCCGCCCAACGGCACATCGGTTATTGACCCCGGTTGTGGGTCTGCGCATACATTTGCGCAATCATCCGGCTGGCGGTTTTTTCGAACAGACAGGGGATCACTGCGTGGACCAGCGCCGCACCGCCCGCCGCAAACAACCGCACCGCAAAACGTCCTGCAAACAACAGATGCTCAAAATAGCTTTCATTGACGGTGCGCGGATGGCTGAGGAAAATGCGTGCGATCATGGGTTTGCTCCTGTTTCTGAGTGCCCAACTTGCCAGTTTTCACTTTGGAACGGGTCCCAAATTAAGCGGTGATGCGCTGTTGCATTGGGATGCCTTCCACAGTATTGAGCATATATGTTGAATTTTGACGACATCGACCGCAGCCTTCTGAGTGAACTGCAACGAGATGCCAGCCAATCGCTGGATTCGCTTAGTGACGTGGTGGGCCTGTCGCGCAACGCCTGCTGGCGGCGCATCCGCCTGATGGAAGACGCAGGCATTATCACCGCTCGTGTCACATTGGTCGACCCCGCCAAGATTGGCCTGCCGCTGATGGTCTTTATGCAGATCCGCACCGGCAGCCACGATCCCGACTGGCAGTCCAGATTTGCCACCGCCGTCAAGACCATCCCCGGCATCCTCAGCGTCTACCGCATGACCGGCGATCTGGATTACCTTGTGCGAGCACGCGTGGCGGACATGGCAGGCTATGACCGCTTGTATCAACAACTGATCGCACGCTTGCCCGTGGCGGATATTTCGGCCAGCTTTGTGATGGAAGACATCAAGGACAGCACGGCCCTGCCGCTCTGACGCCCGCAAAAGGAACACCCCTTGCCCCTGCATTATCTCTGGCTGTTTATCGCCATCGTCACCGAGACAATCGGCACCACGGCGCTGCAAGCCTCGCAGCAGTTTTCACGGTTCTGGCCGTCGGTGGCTGTGGTGGCGTTCTATGGTGCGTCGTTCTATTTCATGGCGTTGGCGCTCAAGGTGATGCCGGTGGGCATTGTCTATGCGATCTGGTCCGGTCTGGGGATCGTACTGATCGCAGGCATCGGCTATGTCTTGTTCGGTCAAAGGCTGGATCTGCCTGCGGTCGCAGGGCTGGCTCTGATCATCGCGGGGATTCTGGTGATACACCTGTTCTCGAACAGTGCCCAACACTGATCAAGACGCAGGTTTGCGCCAATTGTTGACCGCCAAGGGCGCCAAAACCCTTTTTCACTGGCCTTTGCTGCACCCGCACGGTATGCGCGCGGCAACTTACCCTTAAAGGCTGAACCTATGGAACTGCGCAACATCGCAATCATCGCCCACGTTGACCACGGAAAAACAACATTGGTCGACGAATTGCTGAAACAATCGGGCACCTACCGCGAAAATCAGGCGACCACCGAACGCGCGATGGACAGCAACGATCTGGAACGCGAACGCGGCATCACGATCTTTGCCAAACCCACGTCGGTGGAGTGGAAAGGCACGCGGATCAATATCGTTGACACCCCCGGCCACGCCGACTTTGGTGGCGAAGTCGAACGCATCCTGTCGATGGTTGACGGTGTTGTGCTGTTGGTGGACGCCGCAGAAGGTCCGATGCCGCAGACCAAATTTGTGACCTCGAAAGCGTTGAAACTGGGCCTGCGCCCGATCGTTGTGGTCAACAAGGTCGACAAAGCCGACGGCGAGCCCGACCGCGCGCTGGACGAATGTTTTGACCTGTTCGCCAACCTTGATGCGACCGACGAGCAGTTGGACTTTCCCACCATGTACGCCTCGGGGCGCAATGGCTGGGCAGATATGGAGCTGGACGGTAAACGCGACGGTCTGGACGCCCTGTTCGACCTGATCCTGAGCCATGTGCCCGCACCCGCACAGGTCGCAAATGCCGACCAGCCCTTCAGCATGCTGGCCACCACCTTGGGCGGCGACCCGTTTCTGGGCCGCCTGCTGACAGGCCGCGTTGAATCCGGCACCGTCAAAGCGGGCCAGACCATCAAGGCGATGTCGCGCGACGGCAAGCTGATCGAAAATTTCCGCTGCACCAAGATCCTTGCGTTCCGCGGTCTGGACCAAACCGCCATCGACGTTGCCGAAGCCGGTGACATCGTGTCGATCGCAGGCATGACTAAAGCCACAGTGGCCGACACGCTGGCCGATGCCTCCGTAACCGAAGCGATCCCCGCCCAGCCGATCGATCCGCCCACCATCACCGTTACATTCGGCATCAACGACAGCCCGTTGGCAGGTCGTGACGGCAAAAAGGTGCAAAGCCGCGTCATCCGTGACCGTCTACACAAAGAAGCCGAAAGCAACGTCGCCATCAAAATCAGCGATACCCCCGGCGGCGAGGCGTTCGAAGTCGCGGGCCGTGGCGAATTGCAGATGGGTGTTCTGATCGAAAACATGCGCCGCGAAGGCTTTGAGCTGTCGATCTCGCGTCCGCAGGTTCTGTTTCAGGATGTCGACGGCGTCCGCCACGAGCCCATAGAAGAGGCCACCATCGACGTGGATGACGAATATTCGGGTGCCGTGATCGAGAAAATCACCGGCGCGCGCAAAGGCGAACTGGTCGAGATGAAGCCCGCAGGCGCTGGCAAAACCCGCATCGTGGCCCATGTACCATCGCGCGGCCTGATCGGTTATCACGGTGAATTCCTGACCGACACCCGCGGCACCGGCGTGTTGAACCGCGTGTTCCACAGCTGGGCACCGCACAAAGGCACCATTCCGGGCCGTCGTGCCGGCGTTCTGATTTCCATGGAAAACGGCACATCCGTGTCCTATGCCCTGTGGAAACTGGAAGACCGTGGCAAGTTCTTCATCGGCGCACAGGAAGCGGTCTATACCGGTATGATTATCGGTGAGCACAGCCGCGAAAACGATCTGGAAGTGAACCCGCTGAAGGGCAAACAGCTGACCAACGTGCGCGCATCGGGCACCGACGAAGCTGTGCGTCTGACCACGCCGATCACTCTGTCACTGGAAGAGGCGATTGCCTATATCGACGATGACGAACTGGTCGAAGTAACGCCCAATGCGATCCGTCTGCGCAAACGCTATCTGGATCCGCACGAGCGCAAGCGAATGGCCAAATCGGCCTGATCCGGCTGAACCAAGATGTGAAAAAGGCGCCCTTTCGTGGGCGCCTTTTTTGTTTGTAACAGAATCGGGGCGCTGCCCCCTTGGCCTGCGGCCAATTCCCCTGAGATATTTAACGCCAAAAGAAGCGGGCGTCAGTCCGAGGTTTCGACAATCAGAAGCTCACGCTCGGACGCGCCACGGGCATGCGAAAGTGCCTCTTGGTAGGCCTCGGAGTGGTAGCATTTCTCGGCAGTTTCAACGTCGGGAAATCGGGCCACCACGTTGCGGGGGCGTTCCTTGCCCTCAAGCTGCACAAAGCGTCCGCCGCGTGCGATAAATGCGCCGCCGTGGGCCGCGATAGCGGGTCCAGCCAGCTTGGCATATTTTGCGTAGGCATCTTCGTCTGTCACTGTCACATGTGCGATCCAGAGTGCACCCATGTTATCCTCCGATGACGGCTTTTGCCGCGTTGATTGCTGCATCTGCGTTGGTGGCATCTTTGGCGCCGCCCTGTGCCATGTCGGCGCGGCCACCGCCGCCCTTGCCGCCCAGTTCCGCCACGGCGGCCTTGACCAGATCAACCGCGCTGAGGGTCTCAACCTTGTCTTTGGTCACACCGGCGGCAACGGCAACCTTGCCGCTATCGTCAGCGATCAGCAGAACCGCACCCGAGCCGATGCGCTCTTTGTGGGCGTCGATCAGGGCAGGCAGATCCTTGCCGGTCACGCCGGTCAGCACTTGCGCCAGAAATGCAGTGCCATTCACGTCTTCGGCCTGTGGTTCAGTCTTGCCGCCACCGGACATCGCCAGTTCACGGCGCAATTGGGCAATCTCGTTTGTCAGAGCTTTGCGTTCGTCCATCAGCGCGCGCACACGTTCCGGCACTTCGGCGGCAGGCGATTTGAGCGTATCGGCTACAGCCGCAAGACGCGTGTCTTGCGTGCGCAAATAGGCCAGAGCCTCGGCACCCGTCAGCGCCTCGATGCGGCGCACACCCGCGCTGCTGGCACTGTCGCCAAGGATCACGCAGGCACCGATGTCACCGGTCTGGCGCACATGGGTGCCACCGCACAGTTCGATCGAATAGGTCTGCCCGTCGCCACCTTTGCCGGTGTCGGCACGGCCCATCGAAACCACGCGCACCTCGTCGCCGTATTTCTCGCCAAAGAGCGCTTGCGCGCCAATGGCCCGTGCGTCGTCCGGTGTCATGATGCGCGTTTCGACAGCGGCGTTCTGACGGATATAGGTGTTAACCTCGGCCTCGACCTGTGCCAGTTCCTCGGCGCTCAGCGCCTTGGCATGGCTGAAGTCGAACCGCAGACGGTCTGCTGCGTTCAGCGAACCGCGTTGCGCCACGTGATCCCCCAGCGCATTGCGTAGCGCCTCGTGCAGCAAGTGCGTGGCCGAGTGGTTGGCCCGGATCGACGTGCGTCGCGCATGATCCACCTCAAGAACAACGGATTGGCCTTTGCTCAGGCTGCCTTGTTCAACTGTGGCGGTGTGGGTGAACACGCCGGCAGTCTTGCGCGTGTCGGTGATTCGCGCGCTGCCGCTTTCAGTGCGGATCAGGCCGGTGTCACCCACCTGCCCGCCGCTTTCAGCGTAGAACGGCGTCTGGTTCAGCGCAATCTGAACGGTCTGGCCGGTCGCCACAGCATCAACCAGTGCACCGTCCTGCACCAGCGCGACGATCTGCCCCTCGGCGGTTTCGGTGTCATAGCCAAGGAAATCTGTAGTGCCGCCGGTGTCGGCCACATCAAACCAAACGGCCGCATCCGCCGCCTCGCCCGAGCCGGACCACGCCGCGCGCGCCTTGGCCTTTTGTTCGGCCATCGCACTGTCGAACCCTTCGGTATCGACGCTGCGGCCTTTTTCACGCAGGGCATCCTGCGTCAGATCAAGGGGGAAACCGAACGTATCGTAGAGCTTGAACGCCGCAGCCCCCGACAAGGCAGCGCCCTCTGCCAAACCAGTCAATTCGTCGTCCAGCAACTTCAATCCACGCTCAAGCATCTGTTTAAAGCGGGTTTCTTCCAGCTCAAGCGTTTCGGTGATCAGCGCCTGTGCCTGCCCCAATTCGGGATAGGCCGCACCCATCTGGCGCACCAGAGCGGGCACCAGCTTGTACATCATCGGATCTTTGGCACCCAACAGATGCGCATGACGCATCGCGCGGCGCATGATCCGGCGCAGGACATAGCCGCGACCGTCATTCGACGGCATCACACCATCTGCAATCAGGAACGAGGTTGAACGCAAGTGATCGGCGATCACGCGGTGGTGCGTTTTACCCGGACCATCGGGATCGCTGCTCGATACATCGGCGCTGGCTTCGATCAGACTGCGCATCAGGTCGGTGTCATAGTTATCATGCTTGCCTTGCAGCAGCGCCCCAATCCGCTCCAGCCCCATGCCGGTATCAATCGACTGCATGTCCAGCGGCGTCATCGAGCCGTCTTCGAACTGTTCGTTCTGCATGAAAACGACGTTCCAGATCTCGATAAAGCGGTCGCCATCTTCCTCGGGCGATCCCGGAGGGCCACCCCAGATGTGATCGCCGTGGTCATAGAAAATCTCGGTGCATGGGCCGCACGGACCGGTCGGCCCCATCTGCCAGAAATTGTCGGCGGTGGGGATGCGAATGATGCGGTCATCGGACAGGCCCGCAACCTTTTTCCAGATGTTCGCCGCCTCGTCATCGGTATGATAGACAGTAACCAACAACCGATCTGCCGGAATTCCGAACCCTTGGGTCAGCAATTCCCAGGCGTAGGTAATGGCCTCTTCCTTGAAATAGTTGCCAAAGCTGAAGTTGCCCATCATTTCAAAGAACGTATGATGGCGCGCCGTATAGCCGACGTTGTCCAGATCGTTGTGCTTGCCACCGGCACGCACGCATTTTTGCGCACTGGTCGCACGGTTGTAGTCGCGGGTTTCGACGCCGGTGAACAGGTTCTTGAACTGGACCATGCCAGAGTTCACGAACATCAACGTCGGATCGTTGCGCGGAACCAGCGGGCTTGAGGGCACGATCTGGTGCCCCTGCTTTTCAAAAAAGTTCAGAAATGTGGATCGGATGTCGTTCAGCGTTGGCATGTGGTGTGGGCCTTTTTTGGCGCGGAAAGTGGCTTTGCGATGGGATACCTGCCGATCTCTCCGCTGTCCACCATGCAAAGGGGCGCGGTGAAACACACAAGGCGCACCAATCGGCGCGCCTTGTGAAAAATCATCTGACCACAGAGATGATCACCCTTCAAGAACGTCGTCGTCCTTGCCCCCGGAAGGCGCATCAAAATCCAACCCATGTGCCGCGCGGATCTTGTCCTCGATGGCGATGGCGACGGCAGGGTTGTCCTTGAGGAACTGTTTGGAGTTCTCGCGGCCCTGCCCCATGCGTTCGTCGCCATAGCTGAACCATGCGCCGGATTTCTCGACCACGCCCGCTTTGACACCCAGATCCAGCAACTCGCCCATTTTCGAGATGCCTTCGCCGTACATGATGTCAAACTCGACCTGTTTGAAGGGCGAGGCGACCTTGTTCTTGACGACCTTGACGCGAGTGGCGTTGCCGACAACCTCGTCGCGGTCTTTCAGTGCGCCGATGCGGCGGATATCCAGCCGCACGGAAGAGTAGAATTTCAGCGCATTGCCTCCCGTCGTGGTTTCCGGCGAGCCGAACATCACGCCGATCTTCATCCGGATTTGGTTGATGAAGATCACCATACAGTTGCTGCGGCTGATCGAACCGGTCAGTTTGCGCATAGCCTGACTCATCAAACGGGCCTGAACGCCGACGCTGCTGTCGCCCATGTCGCCCTCGAGCTCGGATTTCGGGGTCAGCGCTGCCACCGAATCGACCACAACCATATTGACCGCCCCCGAACGCACCAGCGTGTCGGTGATCTCCAAAGCCTGTTCGCCGGTGTCGGGTTGCGAGATCAGCAATTCGTCGATGTCCACGCCCAGCTTTTTGGCGTATTGCGGATCAAGCGCGTGTTCCGCGTCAACAAAAGCGCAGACGCCGCCCGCCTTTTGCTGCTCTGCAATGCAGTGCAGCGTCAGCGTGGTTTTGCCCGACGATTCAGGGCCATAGATTTCGATGATGCGGCCCATCGGCAGGCCGCCGATCCCCAGCGCGATGTCCAGGCCAAGCGACCCGGTCGAGCTGGCAGTGATATCCTGAACGGCGCCTTCCGCGCCCAGCTTCATGATCGAACCTTTGCCGAATTGCCGTTCGATCTGTGCCAGCGCACTGTCCAGCGCCTTTTGCTTGTCCGCGTTTTTTTTGCTGTCCATTGTCAAAAGATCTGCCGTTGCCATTGTTATCATCCCTTAGTGTCATACCCCGAAGGGGGCGGCAATCGCTGCCTGTGCTGCTTCAATGTTCTTCTTGTGTTCTGTATGAGGACAAAATGAGAACATTTCAATCTAATTTTTCCTGTCCCACTTTGGCGTAATAATTGTTAAAGAGTGGTGAACAGTTTGAAATCGGACAAATATTTACGAAGGCGTCGGGATAAATGCTTGTTTTCTTTAAGGAACGCCTAGTCTTTCTGTCGGTGCCCAAAACCGGAACCACCGCCTATGAAAGCGCCTTGCGTCCGCGCGCCGACATGGTGATTTCGGAACCGCCGATGCTGAAACACGCGCCGGTTTACCGGTACAACCGCTTTGTGCGCCCGATGTTTCTGAAAGTGTGCGATACCGAGCTGGAGGTCGTGGCAGTGATGCGTGAACCGGTCAGCTGGTTGGGATCTTGGTGGCGCTATCGCCAGCGGCCTTTTATGGCGGGCAAAGCCAATGCAACGCATGGGATCAGCTTTGATGAGTTCGTGCTGGCCTACATGAAAGGCAAGAAACCGGGGTTTGCCGATGTGGGCAGCCAGTTCAAGTTTCTCGAAGCACAACCCAATGGCGTCGGTGTGACCCACCTGTTCCGCTATGAGGACCAGCCGCGTTTGCAGGCATTTCTATGCGAACGTCTGGATGTGACTCTGGATCTGGCCCGCGAGAATGTATCGCCCGAAATGCCGCTGAACCTGTCGCCGGACATTGCAAAACGATTCCGGCGCAAGTTCTCGGAAGAGTTCGATCTGTACGACAGCATCGGCTGAGCCGCGTCAGTGTAACTGTTTGTGCACCGTTTCGGTAAGCTCGTTCAGCGAAAATGGCTTGGGCAGAAAGACGGAATTGGGAATCGACGCTTGATCGTTGCTCAGCTTGTCCTCGGCATAACCCGACACGAACACTACGCGCACTTCGGGTCGTGATTTCAGCGCTTCGCGCACCCAGCTTGGGCCATCTTTGCCTGGCATTACCACATCGGTTACGAACAAATCGACATTAAGCTCGGTATCCTCCAGCGTTTTCAATGCGGATTCGGCACAATCCGCTTCCAGCACGGTATAGCCGCGCAACCGCAACGCGCGGCTGGCAAAGGCGCGCACCGGGGCTTCGTCTTCGACCAGCAGGATCACACCGTCCCCGTGGCTGGGCGACGGCATCTTGGCAATTGCCGCCGGTACCTTTGCCGACATGGGGGCGCCGTGCAGGACCGGAAATAACAGCGAGAAACAGGTGCCCTGCCCTTCCGCACTGTCGACAAAGATAAAACCGCCCGTCTGTTTGACGATACCGTAAGCCGTGGACAACCCCAGCCCCGTGCCCTCACCGGTGCGTTTGGTTGTAAAGAAAGGCTCGAACACCTTTTGCAGCTTGTCCGGGGCAATCCCCGTGCCCTGATCGACCACGCGCACGGTGACATATTGCCCCTCAGGCACGGTCACGCGGTCGCGTTTCATCGGCTCGCTCAACGTCGTGCATTCGGTTTCAATACGGATCTCGCCGCCGTTCGGCATGGCATCGCGAGCGTTGACAACAAGGTTCATCAAAACCTGCTCCAACTGGCGTTTGTCGGCACGGATCGCTTGCAGCATCGGATCGTGGCTGAGCGTCAGCGTGACTTTTTCACCGACCAGCCGGTTCAGCAGATGCGTAAGGTCCGACAGCGTGTCGCGCATATCCAGCATCTCGGGGCGCAAGGTCTGTTTGCGCGAGAACGCCAGCAACTGCCCCACCAATGCCGCCGCGCGGTTGGCGTTCTGGTTGATCTGCACCAGATCGCTATAATCTGCATCGCCTTGATCGTGGCGCAAAAGCAGCAGGTCGCAATGCCCGGAGATCGCGGTCAGCAGATTGTTAAAGTCATGCGCGACACCACCCGCGAGTTGGCCAATGGCCTGCATTTTCTGGCTTTGCACAAATTGCGCTTCCAATGTTTTCAGCTCGGTTGCGTCGGTCAGAACCGCAATCACGCTTGCCTCGCCGTTTTCGGTGACGCGGTTCAGGCTGACCTGAACGAACATCTCTTTGTCGGACCGTTTCAGGCGCAGGAATTCCGATTGTTGTACGGCGCGCCCTGCCACGGTTTCCGCCAGCCAGTCGGTGATCGGGCGGCCCAGCCCTTCCATCAGGGTGGCCAGATGCACATTTCTTGCCATTCCGTCGCCCACCAATGCGGCGGCTGACCGGTTATGTGCCTTCACATGGCCATCCGGCGTGATCAGAACCAGCGGCACAGGCAGGGTCTCGAAGGCATTCCAACTGTCCGCAGGTGCCGACTGTGATGCCGGCTGCGCCACGGGCAATATATACAGCGCACGCCGCCCTGCACCTCCGTCCACTTCGGTGACCGAACAGTGCATCGTGCCGTCCTGCGTGGACAGTTCTGACACCTGACCCAAGGCAGGCACACCGTTTGGAAACACCCTATCGAGCGTTTTGGCACGGTGGCCGATCAGGGCGCGTGCTCCGTCATTCATGAACAAGATGGCACCGGTGCGCCCGATCATGATCATCGGCAGGCCCGGCCCTTCCTGACCTTTGACCACCGTGCGGTCTGCAACGGTTTCCATGCGCCACAAATATGCATCGGTCCCCATCAGATGCACGGCCAGACGGATATGGTTCTTGCGGGTCGCAATATCCTCGCGGGCGGAGCCATCCACGTCAGCGGCGGTTTTCAGGCGGTAAATAATGCCGCCCGGATTGGCGAATGTATCGCGCAGCAGTCCCGCCAGCGTATGCCCCGGTGCTGCATTGAACCGCCCGCGTGCCGCCGCGTTCATCGACGCGATCTGGCCGTCGCCGTCAGTCACCAGACTGGGTGCAGCATCTTTTTCGATAAAGTCGGACATAATGGCAAAGACCATCGCGCGTCGCTTTTTTTGGCGTCGGCTGATCACATACATCAGTGCCGAAAGCGCGCACACCGTGAACGCTGAGGTTACAAGCCCCAGTTGCACCAATCCTTCGGGCGCCAGCGCCGCCATCACACCCAGCAGCACCGCCGCCATAATCAGGGCCCGCAAACGTGCCGCGCCAATTCCGGAAATGCGGCCCACCGGTCCTGTGGTCAGTGCAGTACCTTGCAAAACATCACCCTTTGCTCGAATCGTCCTCTTACTTGTCGCGCGAAAACAATTAACCACAGATTAACCGCGTTGCAGGCTTGGATAAAAAAACAGGTGCCAGACCGCTAAAATCCTGTAGTACGCTAAAGAGCGTCTTACCCTCGGGTCAAGTGTGCGGTGAAAAAGCCGTCGCCTGCCTCGCTGATCGGCCAGCGTTTTTCCAAGATGCAGCTCCAACCCTGATGGCGCGACAGGAACGCGGCAATCCGGTCCTCGTTCTCGCAGGTCAGCACCGAACACGTGACGTAAACCAGCGTGCCGTTTGCAGACAGATGCGCCATCGCCGTGTCCAGAATCTCGTCCTGAACGCTGTTCAATTCGTCCAGACGGTCTTGGGTCAGCGCCCATTTTCCCTCGGGTGAACGCCGCCACGCACCACTGCCGGAACAGGGCGCGTCGCACAGGACCACGTCAAATTTCTCTTTCGCTGGCAACTGGTCGGGGGCCACCACGCGGATCTGCACCGCGGCGCGTTCGGCGCGGTCGGGAATGTCCGCCATGCGACCCGGCGCAATGTCATGCGCCCAGACGGTAAATCCGCGCGCAGCCAGCGCCAGCGCCTTGCCGCCACCACCCGCACAGTAATCCAGCGCACGGACGCCATCAGGGATCGCATCAACAACGGCCTGACTGGCCGCGTCCTGCATCTCGATCCAGCCCTCGGTATAGGCCTGCGACTGGCGCACGCGGCGCGGATTGCTAAGCACGGTCAGCGCCGTCGGGCTGAGGGCATTCGGTTCGGTCAGAACCTGTTCGCGTTCCAGCGCGGATTGCACGTCGGCCACCGAACATTGGCGGGTGTTGACGCGCAAGGTGATCGGCGCACGGTCTTGTGCCAGCAGTGCTGCGGCTTCGGCGTCATCCCCCAGCGCAGCTTGCCATTGCGGCAACAGCCATTCGGGCAAGTTCCATCGGTCGCCTGTCTCGGTCGGGACGGCCCCTGCCTGCTGTTCTTCTTCCGCCAGCGGTGCGGGCGCGTGCCCTGCACTGTCAAAATGCGCGTCGATGTCCGCGCCTTCAGCGCGCAACCGGCCGATCATCCGCGCCCGACCATCCGCACCGCCGCCCAGCACCGCGTCGCTGCGCCATGTACGCAGCGCGGCAAAGACCAGATCACGCACGGCGGCGCGGTCTTTGGAGCCAGCAAAGCGGCTGTTGCGCGCCCAGCGGGTCAGCGCCTGTTCGGCGGCCTGTCCGGCCAGAATATCGTCTAGAATCTCGATCGACGCGGCAACCCGCGCACCGGGGGTCACGGGTGGCACCGCAGGTGAGAAGAGGTGATCAAGGTCATGATAAATATATCCTATCGGGTAAATCAGGTGCGGTGCATAGGAGGCAAACAAGACGCACCGGCCCGAATTATCTTCGGACCGGTGCATATCGGACGGCTTAGCCGACGCGGTAGTTCGGGCTTTCGCGGGTAATCTGCACATCGTGCACATGGCTTTCCGACAGGCCCGCGTTGGTAATTTTGACGAACTGGCAGTTCTTGCGCATCTCGGCCACGGTGGCGCAGCCGGTATAGCCCATCGCCGCGCGCAAACCGCCCACCAGCTGGTGGATCACGGCATTTGCGCTGCCCTTATAGGGCACTTGACCTTCGATGCCTTCGGGCACCAGTTTGTCACTGGCCGCATCTTTCTGAAAATAACGGTCAGCCGAACCGCGCGCCATCGCCCCCAAAGAGCCCATGCCACGATAGCCTTTGAAGCTGCGGCCCTGATACAGGATCACTTCGCCTGGGGATTCGTCGGTGCCCGCGACCATGCTGCCGACCATCGCGCAGGATGCCCCCGCCGCAATCGCCTTGGCAAAATCGCCCGAGAACTTGATGCCGCCATCGGCAATGATCGGCACGTCGCCCGCAGCCGCCGCACAGTCCATGATGGCGGTCAGTTGCGGCACGCCGACACCTGCGACCATGCGCGTGGTGCAGATCGAACCGGGGCCGATGCCCACCTTGACCGCGTCCGCGCCTGCGTCGATCAGCGCACGCACGGCAGCCCCGGTTGCCACGTTGCCCGCGACCACCTGAAAATCGCCCGACAGCGCCTTGGCGCGACGGACCGCCTCGGCCACACCTTCGGAGTGTCCGTGTGCGGTGTCGATAACGATCATGTCCGCACCGGCATCAACCAACGCCTGCGAGCGTTCAAAGCCCGCATCGCCCACCGTCGTCGCCGCGGCCACCCGTAAACGGCCAAGCTCGTCCTTGCACGCAGTCGGGTTCAGCACGGCCTGTTCGGTGTCTTTTAGGGTCAGCAGGCCGGTCAGCTTACCCTTTCCATCCGTCACCAGCAGCTTTTCGATGCGACGTGCCTTCATCAGGCTGATGGCTTCGTCGCGGTCTGCGGGTTCTTGCAGGATCGCCAGATTGTCCGAAGTCATCATGACGCTCACCGGCGTTGCATCGTCGCTGGCAAAGCGCATGTCGCGGTTGGTTACAATGCCCACAACGCGGCCTGTTTCGTCCACCACCGGAAAACCCGAGACGCGATAGCGTTCTTGCAGCACCTTCGCATCGGCCAGTGTCTGATTGGCCCGCAGGGTGATCGGGTTGTAGACGATACCGCTTTCAAAGCGTTTCACCCGCCGCACTTCCTTGGACTGGGCGTCGATATCAAGGTTCCGATGCACAACGCCAATCCCGCCTGCCTGAGCCATAGCAATGGCCATCCGGCTTTCGGTTACGGTGTCCATCGCCGAGCTGAGCAGCGGGATATTCATTGCAATAGACTGGGTCACCCAAGTGCGCGTATCAGCGGTGCTGGGCAGCACGCTGGACGCGGCCGGAACCAGCAAAACATCATCAAAGGTAAGGGCCTCGCGAATCTCCATGTCACACCTCGCATCGGAGTTACGGTTGGCAATTTCCTATTTCACGGGATGGTCGGGAAGAAAAGGGCAAATGGCCGATTGCATGGCAGCTTTGCCTGCGCAATCCTCGGACCACCACCTTTGAAAAGGAACCGCCCGGATGCCCAATGCCTATGACAGCGGACGACTGAACCTGCCCTTTGTCGGCATCTCGACCTTTGCCAAGCGCCCCCACCAGCCGGACTGGTACGCGCTGGAGGCCGACGTGGCCATTCTGGGCGCACCCTTTGATGCGGGCACCCAATGGCGGGCCGGTGCGCGGTTCGGGCCGCGCGGGGTGCGCGAGGCGTCTACGCTTTTCAGTTTCGGACACGCGGGCGCCTATGACCACGAGGACGACGTCACCTATCTGCCCGCATCGGTGCGGATCGTGGACATGGGCGATGCCGATATCATCCACACCGACACCGAAAGCAGCCACGCCAACATCGAAGCAGGCGTGCGTGCGGCGCTGGCGGCAGGTGCCCTGCCTGTGGTGATCGGCGGCGATCATTCGGTCAACATTCCGTGCATCCGCGCCTTTGACGGTCAGGGCGACATTCACGTTCTGCAAATCGACGCGCATCTGGATTTTGTCGATGAACGCCACGGTGTGCGCCACGGCCACGGCAACCCGATGCGCCGTGCCGCCGAACAGCCATTTGTCACCGGATTGACGCAGGTCGGCATTCGCAACGTGTCTTCCACAGCACGCGAAGGTTATGCAGATGCGTGCCAGATGGGCTCCGACATTATTTCGGTCCGGCAGGCGCGCAAGATGGGCACGCAGGCCTTGCTAGCACGGATACCCGCAGGGGCGCGGCTGTATATCACCATCGACATCGACGCCTTTTGCCCGTCGATCGCTCCGGGCACCGGCACGCCCAGCCACGGTGGATTTCTGTATTACGAAGTGTTGGAATTGCTACAGGGTGTTGCACAAGCGCACGAGGTGGTGGGAATTGATCTGGTTGAAGTGGCGCCCGACTATGACCCCACAGGATCAACCACCGTGCTTGCCGCGCAGGTGCTGTTGAACCTGCTGGGGTTCATTTTCCACGCAAGGGGCAATTAGAACCCGACCGCACTGCCCCTGCAAATGACGTCATCAGTGTCGTTTGTGCCGCTCTTTGCCTTTCGCTTTGCCGCCAGTGCCCTATGTTCGCGACAACACTCAGGCAAGGCACGTTCATGAGCACCGATACCTCCCAAGATCCTCTCGTTGTTTTTACCCCCTCGGGCAAGCGCGGACGCTTTGCCAAAGGCACCCCGATCCTGACCGCTGCACGACAGCTGGGCGTTGATCTGGACAGCGTCTGTGGCGGGCGCGGCATTTGCAGCAAATGTCAGGTAACCCCCAGCTATGGCCAGTTCTCCAAACACGGCGTCACCGTCCAAGAAGACGCACTAAGCGCATGGAACAGCGTCGAAGAACGCTATAAATCCAAACGCGGCATGATTGACGGCCGCCGTTTGGGGTGTCAGGCCACGGTGCAAGGCGACGTGGTCGTTGATGTGCCACCCGAAAGTCAGGTCCACAAGCAGGTGGTCCGCAAACGCGCCGAGGCGCGCGATATCGTCATGAACCCCTCGACAAAATTGTTCTACGTCGAGGTTCAGCAACCCGACATGCACGATCCCTCGGGCGATCTGGAACGGCTGCGCGACGCGTTGCGCGACCAATGGCAACTGGACAACGTCCACGCCGACCTGCACATCCTGCAAACCATGCAACCGGTGCTGCGCAAAGGCGACTGGAAAGTCACAGTCGCGGTCCATCTTGGCGATCGTGAAAACGCACCGCGCATCATGCACATCTGGCCGGGATATTACGAAGGTTCGGTTTACGGGCTTGCCGTCGATCTGGGGTCGACCACCATCGCGGCGCACCTGTGCGATCTGCACTCGGGTGTAGTGGTGGCCTCGTCCGGTATCATGAACCCGCAAATCCGCTTTGGCGAAGACCTGATGAGCCGCGTCAGCTATTCGATGATGAACGCGGGCGGCGCGCAGGAAATGACCGTCGCCGTGCGCGAGGGGATGAATGCACTGTTCACCCAGATCAGCACCGAAGCCGCCATCGACAAGGCACTGATCGTGGACGCTGTCTTTGTGTGTAATCCGGTGATGCACCACCTGTTTCTGGGCATTGACCCGTTCGAACTGGGTCAGGCTCCCTTTGCGCTTGCCACATCGAACAGCCTGCGCCTGCGGGCCGACGATCTGGATCTGAACATCCATCCTTCGGCGCGGGTCTATCTGTTGCCCTGCATTGCGGGTCATGTGGGTGCGGATGCCGCCGCCGTCGCACTGTCCGAAGCACCCGACAAATCCGAAGACCTTGTGCTGGTGGTTGATGTGGGCACCAACGCCGAAATCCTGCTGGGCAACCGCGAAAAGGTGCTGGCGTGTTCTTCGCCCACCGGCCCCGCCTTTGAAGGTGCGCAGATCAGCAGCGGCCAGCGCGCCGCCCCCGGCGCCATCGAGCGGGTCGAGATCGACCCGATCACCAAAGAACCGCGCTTTCGCGTGATCGGCAGCGATGTGTGGTCTGACGAAGACGGCTTTGACGAAGCCATCGCAGGTTCGGGCGTCACCGGCATCTGCGGCTCGGGCATCATCGAACTGGTGGCTGAAATGCGCATGGCCGGTATCGTCGACGCCCCCGGACTGATCGGCACGCCCGAGCAGACCGGCACCGAACGCTGTTTTCTGGACGGGCGCACCTATTCCTATCTGGTCTATGATGCCACGGCTCGCGGCGGCCCGCGCATCACCGTAACCAACCGCGATATCCGCGAAATCCAGATGGCCAAGGCGGCGCTGTATTCCGGTGCACGTCTGCTGATGGACAAATTTGGCGTCGACAAAGTGGACCGCATTGTGCTGGCCGGAGCCTTTGGCGCGCATATCTCGCCCAAACACGCGATGGTTCTGGGCATGATCCCCGATGCACCGCTGGACAAAGTCACCTCGGCGGGCAACGCCGCAGGCACCGGTGCGCGCATCGCCTTGCTGAACCGCGATGCGCGAATGGAGATCGAGGAAACCGTGCGCGCCATCCACAAGGTTGAAACCGCGATCGAGCCGCGCTTTCAAGAGCATTTCGTAAACGCCAGCGCCATTCCCAACTCGGTCGAGCCGTTCCCGATCCTCAATTCCATCGTGACCCTGCCCACGGCAACCTTCAACACCGGTGGTGGCGACAAATCCGACGGCGGTCGCCGCAGGCGAAGACGCGAATGACCGACAATTCGGAACAGGCAGCGTTCTGGTCTTCGGATGTGGGGCGCAAATGGGTGACTCACCAGCACGGGCTGGATCAGGTGATGGGCCCCGTTCTGGATGTGATACTGGAACACGCCGATCTGCAAACCGGTGAAACCGTGATCGACATCGGCTGTGGCGCCGGTGCTGCGACCTTGCGCGCGGCGCAGGCCGTGGGGCCCAAAGGCACGGTGCATGCCTATGATATCTCGCCCGTCTTGCTGGAACTGGCAGCAGCGCGCACCGCCCACCTGCCCCAAGTCACGCTGATCGAGACAGACGCGCAGGTTCATGTCTTTGCACAAGGTCAAGCAGATGCGCTGATCTCTCGCTTTGGCGTCATGTTTTTTGCCGACACCACAGTTGCCTTTGCCAACATTGCCCGCGCGCTGCGCCCCGGCGGACGTATGGTCATGGCCGCATGGGGGCCTGCGCATCTGAACCCGTGGTTCATGGAGCCCGCCCGCGTCGCCCGCGAACGTCTTGGCACCCCGTCAAAAGTTGACCGCACCCTGCCCGGCCCCTTTGCCTTTGAGGACGCGGGCCGCGTGACCCGCCTGTTGGGCGCTGCCGGCCTGGATGTGACAGTGACGCCGGTTGATCTGCGTCTGGGCGCATTGGACACACTCGACGCGTTGGCCGAGCAAAGCTGCCACATCGGACCTGCCTCGGGTATCATGCGCGAATTCAACGCAACCGACGCCGACTGCAAAGCAATCCACAAGGGCATCGCTCAGGCATTCACGGCTTTTGACAGCCCGGATGGCGTTCGGGTGCCCGCACGCATCAATCTGATCACTGCGCGGGTCTGATCAGTCGTTCCTGCCTGCCACAACGCGCTCTTCCTCGGCAATGGCAGCACGCACCATATTATACGGCGCGTCCATGTCGGCACAATTTCTGCGGGCCCGCGCTATCAGGGTTTTCATCCGCCGTTTCGTGCTATCAAAAGGTGTAGAAAACGCATTCGGCCCCACCAGATCACGCATCCCCGGCATATATAAAAACGCAGGCTTGCCCGCAGGGTATCCCTCAACCAGTTCATCAACCAGCGCGGTGGCCACGTCTTCGGTCATTTGTGTCCTCCCGCAAATCCCGATTGACGCCTCTTGGGTCAGCCGTTATCTCTCCCGCCTGCGGCGGGTATGGTGAAAAGGTATCACGGCAGCTTCCCAAGCTTTAGTTACGAGTTCGATTCTCGTTACCCGCTCCAGTCTCATTATCAAGCACGGCAGGCGAATTTACACTATATAGACGTGCCTTTGCGATCAAAATTCGAAATTCGTCGCCCGGAGTGTGGTGTGATCGACCCCGACCAGCAAAATCGTCACGTCATCAAAGGCTATCAGCACATCGTTGCCCGGACCGCCAAGCGCGCCTCCCCCACCTGTAACTGCGACAAAGCCGCTTTTGCGCAGGGCACAGATGTCGGGATGACAGGCAGAGTTGCTTGGCACGATCTGCGGTGAAACAATGCCCGTTTGCGCATCATAGATATGCGCCACCGCATTGCCGCATCGCAGCGACGGGCATACTCCCCTCGTGCGGCGGGGCGCATGTCACCCCGAACGCACCATCGGTCAGGGATGCGACCTCGCCCGACCCTTGGTGCCTGTGGTGGCGGTGTTGATGGTGAATTCCGGCGGATTACGCTTCCACGACATGTACGGCCCCTGATCTGATGCGGCCCGGGGTCGGAGGCTGTGCGCGCAGCCAGTCTAAAGCAATCAGGGCATCAGACAGCCATTGGGGCAGGCCTGTCACCCAATTTCAATCAAAGAACGAATGCCCCGGCACAAATGCAAAAGGGGCAGCGCTGCCTGCAGCTGCCCCTATTGTATTGCGCGTCCGACCGGCCTCAGCCCATCAGAATATCGCCGAACTCCTCGCGCAGATTGCGTTTCAGAACCTTGCCCGTCGCATTGCGGGGCAGCACATCGGTAAAGACCACGCGGTCGGGGATTTGCCATTTTGCGATCTTATCGTCGAAGATCGCCAGCACTTCTTCTTCCGACGGCTCCTGCCCCTCGACCTTGACCGCGACCAGAACGGGGCGTTCGTCCCATTTCTCGTGTCGCGCCCCGATCACGGCAGCATCGGCCAGCTTGGGGTGCGCAATCGCGATGTTTTCCAGATCAACCGAACTGATCCACTCGCCCCCCGACTTGATGATGTCCTTGGACCGGTCCTTGATGCTCAGATAACCATCGGCATCCAGCGTGGCCACATCGCCGGTGTCGAACCAGCCATTTGTCAGGGTCTCGTCGGTGGACAGGCCAAAATAGCTGTCAAGAATCCAGTGCCCGCGCACGTGCAGATCGCCCTGTGTCTTGCCATCCGTGGCCAGCGTTTCGCCGTTCTCGTCGACAATCTTCAACTCGACACCAAAGGGCGGACGACCTTGGTTTTCACGCATCTTGAACCGTTCGTCATCGCTCAGCACGTCATGTTTCGCCAGCAACTGGTTGATCGAGCCCAAGGGCGACATTTCGGTCATGCCCCATGCGTGGATCGTCTCCACGCCAAAGTTCTCGCGGAAGGCGGTGATCATTGACGGCGGACAGGCCGACCCACCAATGACGGTGCGTTGCAGCGACGCCAGTTTGCTGCCGGATTTCAGCGCCTCGTTCACCAGACCCAGCCAGATCGTCGGCACGCCCAAAGCAACCGACACCTCGTAATCGTCGATCAGCTTGACCAGCGATGCACCATCCAGCCCCGGACCCGGCAACACCATCGACGCACCGGTCAAGGCACAGGCATAGGGCGTGCCCCACGCGTTGACGTGGAACATCGGCACCACAGGCAGCACCCGCTTGGTCGCCGAGATGTCCAGACTGTCGGGCAGCGCCGCCACAAGGCTGTGCAGCACGGTCGAGCGGTGGGAATATAGAACACCCTTGGGGTTGCCGGTGGTGCCCGACGTATAGCACAGCGACGAGGCGGTGTTTTCGTCCAGATCGGGCCATTCGAAACCGGCATCGCCGGTGGCAATCAACTCGTCATAGAACTGCAAACCGTCCAGCGCGGCGGCGGCTTCTTCGTCGCGGCCTTCCAGCAGCACCACATGCTTGAGGTTGGGACATTTGTCGCGGATCGCGGCCACCAGCGGCACGAATGTCTTGTCGATAAACAGCACCTGATCATCGGCGTGGTTGATTATATAAACCAGCTGCTCGGGGAACAGGCGCGGGTTGATCGTATGGCAGACAAAACCTGCACCGGACACGCCAAAGTAAATCTCGAGGTGGCGGCGGTTGTTCCACGCGATCGTGCCGCACCGCGCCTGCGGGTCAAGACCCAGCTTGGTCAGCGCATCGCCCAACCGGTGCGCATTGTCGCCCACCTCGCGCCATGTTGTCGTCTCGACACCCCCCGAGGTCTGAACAGAAAAAATTCCGGTGTCCCCGTGATACCGCGCGGCGTGATCAACCAGCGAAGAAATCGTCAAGGGGGAAGTCATCATTTGGCCCAGCATCGGTACCTCCTCAATAGCACACCGAGGCGCGCCGCCCGACCTGTTGTCCCGCGTTCGCAATCCTCCCGTTGCGAACAACTGTGCCAAGCTGCTGCGGGGCTTGCAAGCGCGCTCGTTCAGATTTACGCATCGTCAATGGCCATCCCATACCACACCCCGCTTAGCGCCCCGCAGCAAGCCAGCCTTGGGATCACCCAAACCGCACCTCTGGCGATTGCCGACCGCGTACACCACGACGATCTGGACACGCTGAACCACGTCAACAACACCCGCTATTTCGTCTGGTTCGAGCGGCTGCGCATCCGGCATATGCAAATGTATGGCATCGGCAGGTTGAATGACCCCGACAGCCCGCGCATCGTCATCCGCTCGGGCGAGATCCGCTTTGTCGAAGAAATCCGCGCGGGCACCGATTATGTCATCACCACCACGTGCAGCGCGCTGCGCACCACGTCGATGACACTGGATCAGGTGATCTGGGCAGAGGGCCGCAAACGCGCCACCTTCAATTGTGTGATGGTGTTGCTGACGCAAGACGGCGCAAAACGCATGCCGATCCCGCAGGACATCCGCCAGCGTTTGATTGCAGACGGAGCCGCGGAAAGCTGAACCGCGCCTGCGGTTTTGCGACAAAGGGCAGCGGTTGCGGGCGTCAGTCCCGATACCGGTGAATGAAATCAACCAGCCCGCGCGTCGATCCGTCCTTGTCCTGCGCACTGACCGTTCCCTCGACAACCGGCTGCAAGGCGGTGGCCAGTTCCTTGCCCAACTCGACCCCCCACTGATCGTAAGAGTTGATGCCCAAGATCACGCCCTCGACAAACACACGGTGCTCATACAGCGCCACGATCATGCCCAACGTCTCGGGGTCGAGTAACGGATAGACCAGCGTCACCGAAGGCCGGTTGCCCGGAAATACGCGGTGCGCCGCCTGCCGCTCCAGCTCGGCGCCCTCGAATTTATGTGCAACCGATGCGCGCGCAGCGTCCAGCGACCGACCGGTCATCAGCGCCTCGGATTGCGCCAGACAGTTGGCCACCAGCAGATCGTGGTGGTGCTTCAACTCGGACTCGTGGCCCTGGGCTGCAATCATGAACTCGCAAGGGATCACATCGGTGCCCTGATGGATCAGCTGATAGAACGCATGTTGCCCGTTGGTGCCGGCCGCACCCCAGACCACGGGGCCTGTCTCGACCGGAACGGGCTTGCCGTCCATCGTAACCGACTTACCGTTGCTTTCCATTTCCAGTTGCTGGAAATAGGCAGGCAGCAGCGCCAGCCGTTGATCATAGGGCAGCACCGCGCGGGTGGCGTGGCCCAGAACCTGCCGGTGCCACATGCCCACCAGAGCGTGCACCAGCGGCATGTTTTCCACGCCCTCAGCGGCGCAGAAATGCCGGTCCATCGCCTGCCCGCCGCGCAGAAAGGCGTCAAAGGCCGCCGGACCCACGGCGATCATCACCCCCAGACCGATCGGCCCCCACATCGAATAGCGTCCACCGACCCAATCCTCGAATCCAAACACACGTTCAGGCGGAATCCCGAATTCGGCAGTTTTCTCCAGATTGGTGGACAGCGCCGCGAATTGCGCCGACGGATCACCACCGTGGTCCTTCATCCAGGCCCGCGCGGTGCGGGCGTTGGTCATGGTTTCGATGGTGGTAAAAGTCTTGGAGGCGACAATCACCAGCGTCGACCTGGCATCCAGCCCGCGCAGCGTGTCGGCGATGTGCGCGCCATCCACGTTGGATACGAAATGAACCCGAGGCCCGTCATGATAGGGCGCCAGCGCCTTGACAGCCATCGCAGGCCCAAGGTCCGAACCGCCGATACCTATGTTGATGACGTCCGTCACATCCGATCCGCGCACAGCATCAGCATAGGCACGCATCCGCGCCAACGTGTCCAGAATTCCGGGCATCACGTCATTGCCGTCCACCTCGACCGCGCCGCCATCCAGATTGCGCAGGGCAGTGTGCAGCACCGCGCGGCCTTCGGTGTCATTGATGGGGGCGCCCGCAAACATCGCGTCGCGTTTCGCCTTCCAGGTCGATGCCTCTGCCAGTGCCAGCAGTTGATCGCGAGTCTCGGCGTCAATATTGGTTTTGGAGTAGTCCAGCCGCATGTCACCCGTTTGTACACTGAACGTATCGGCGCGGTCGGGGTCAGTCTGAAACAGCTCCAGCATATGGCGATCAGCCACGGCTGCGGCTTTGGTTTTCAGGTCAGTCCACATGGCTCACTCCGCCCAGTATACAGTCAGGTCGTCCAGAACCGCCGCAATCGGCGCCTCTTGGGGTGACAGGCTGGCGGCACGTTCCAGTGCCGCGCGCTTTTCCGCGCCAAAGATCACCAGATGCTTTGACATGGCTTTGTCCAGCACTTGCGCCGACAGGCTGATGCGCGGCTCTTGGCCTTCGGCGTGGATCGGCAAGGCCACAGGGGCATCTGCAGCCAGCGCCGCCTCCAGCCCGTCAGCCCCCGGAAACAGCGATGCGGTGTGCATATCGGCCCCCATGCCCAACAGCAGAACCGATACCGGCAGATACGGGGTCAGCCCCTCGGTCGCGGTTGCAGCGCCAGCGTCAACATCCATGCCCTCGCGATAAAGCGGCTTGAACGTGGCTGCCGCCGCGCGGTTCACCAGCAGCCGCCGTCGCAACAAGGCCCCGTTCGAGCGGTCCGATGTTTCGTCAACCCAACGTTCGTCGGTCAGGGTCACGTCGACGCGGTCCCAGTCCAGCCGTGCCGCGGACAGCACGTCAAAGATCGGACCCGGAGAAGTGCCGCCCGGCACCACCAGCGTGGCGCGCTCGTGGGTAAACAGGATGTTTTCCAAAGCCCCCGCCATTGTATTGGCAACGTCGATGGCCAGCATGTCACGGTCTAGATATTCTTCGAACTTCATGGTTTTACCTCGCGCCAGACACGGGTGTCGCGGGCCAGCATCTGCACCGCGTCGCCGGGGCCTGAACTGCCGCTTTCATAGGGCTTGGGCACGTCACCGCGCGCCTCCCAGCCTGCGATGATCGGGTCGGTCCAGGCCCAGGCGGCCTCGACCTCGTCGCCGCGCATGAACAGCGTCTGGTTGCCACGGATCACATCCATAATCAGCCGCTCATAGGCGTCGGGCGGATCCTCGGCGTCCTCGCCAAGCGCCTCGGCAAAGGTCATGTCCAAAGGCACATCGACCAGTCGCATTCCCCCCGGTCCGGGTTCCTTGATGGTCACGTTCAGGGTGATACCTTCGTTCGGTTGCAGGCGGATCGACAGAGTGTTGCGGTGGTCCTGCTTCTCGCCAAAGATCGAATGGTTCAACTCTTTGAACACAACCGAAATCTCGCTCGACCGGGTCACAAGCCGCTTGCCGGTGCGCAGGTAAAACGGCGTGCCGGCCCAACGCCAGTTGGAAATGCCTACCTTCATCGCCACATAGCTTTCAGTGCGCGAGCGCGGGTCTTCCACCGCCTCGCGGTAGCCTGGACCATCGCCGCTGGCGTCATATTGACCGCGCACAACATGATGCGGGGCCACCGGATCAAGCGCGCGGATCACTTTCAGTTTTTCATCCCGCACCGCGTCAGGGTCGAATTTGCTGGGAGGCTCCATCGCAATCAGGCACAGCAACTGCATCAGGTGGTTTTGCACCATATCGCGCATCGCACCCGAGCGGTCATAATAATCGCCCCTGCCCCCGACCCCCACGGTTTCGGCCACGGTGATCTGGATGTGATCAACGTATTGCGAATTCCACAGCGGCTCGAACAGCATGTTGCCAAAGCGCACGGCCATCAGGTTCTGCACCGTCTCTTTGCCCAGATAATGGTCAATCCGGTAAATCTGGCTTTCGTCAAAGTGTTCGGCCAGCGACGCGTTCAGCGCCTTGGCGGTGACCAAATCGCGACCAAAGGGTTTTTCAACCACAATCCGCGTCTGATCGTTGGTCAGTTCCCATTTGTGCAGCCGTGACGCCAGATCGCCAAACAGACTGGGCGCAACCGAGAAATAATAGGCCCGCACCACGTCGCGCCCATCCATCAGCTTGACCATCTCGGGCCAGCCGTCATCGCCCATTGCGTCAACCGTCACATATTCCAGCCGCGCCTGAAACGCTTCAAGCGTGCCGTCGTCACAGGATTTGCCACCGCCAAATTCCCGAATCGCATCGGCAACAAAGCTGCGGTATTCGTCCGCAGACATCTCGGCACGCGCGGCACCGATCACCCGCGCATCCTCGGGCATTTGCCCTGCACAGAACCGCCGGAACAGGCCCGGCAGGATCTTGCGACGGGCCAGATCACCTGTGCCCCCGAAAATGACCAGATCAAAAGTATCGACCGGAATGACGCGCGAAACCATGCTGTAAGCCCTTGTTTCTCTCTGTGTTAGCGCAAACATGACGCAATTTGCGCCCAATCACAATAGTGTCAGGGCAAGTGCTGCGGCTGTTCTTGTCTTTGCGGGTACCCTACCACAAATGAAACACAGGCAAAGACCGGAGGACTCGCCAAGATGAAAGACATCGTAGATGCACAGCAAGGCGGCAATGCGGGTAAATTTCAGAACCCCGCGCGCACGGCCAAGGGCGAAGAGC